>ONLX01000064.1 GCA_900318765.1 uncultured Eubacteriales bacterium | reverse complement strand
CGGAAGGCCGGACTTTCATGAGCTTGTTGATAACGAGACAGCGGCAAACGCGCAATAAGAAAATCGGGCGGGAATGTTCCCGCCCGTCTCCGTTTTGTTCTTACAGCTCTTTCAACAATCCGGTCGCATCGTTGAACTCGTTAATCAGTCGGTCGATTTCGTCCATCTGATTGTGAACATTCACCCAATACTCCGGGTCGTACCACTGTGCATTGAGTTCTTCAACCGTTTTGCCCTGTTGCTCGACCCATGTATAATACTTGAGATTATGGATGCGCTTGCGCGTCTGATAGGTGAGCTCCTCCATGCTGTCGGTCCGAAGTCCATGCAGATGTTCCGCATAATCGGCGGCCGCTGTCTCCTGCGAATACGCACCGTCCTTTTCCTCAAGCTCGCGGATGCGGCTCTGATACATGATTGCCGAGTCGGTTCCGACCGTTGCAAGGATATCATGCTCGGTCAGCTCATAATACTTGGCCATCTTGATGCAGCAAAGCAGATTCGCGATGCCGGAGATGCCGAGCAGCGGGAGCTTTTCGATAAAGTCCGCCGGAACCCCGATAACATCCTTCAGATACCGCTGGCCTTCCGGATCGTTGAACAGGCGCAGAAGACGTTGGCTGTCCTCATCATCGATCGCGATCACCATATCGGTATTCTTGACGTTGTGAATCCACGGAACATGCTTATCGCCGATGCCTTCAATCCGATGACCGCCGAAACCGTTGTTCAAAAGCGTCGGACACTGAAGCGCTTCGCCGACGGCAAGTTTACTGCCCGGATAGATCTCCTTCAGATAATCGCCCGCGCTCATCGTTCCGGCCGAACCGGACGTGAAAGCTGCGCCGGCAAACCGATCTCCTTCGCCTTTCACCTGCTCGACGGCTTCCGCGATCGCATGACCGGTCACCTGATAATGCCAAAGCGGATTCCCCATCTCTTCAAATTGATTGAAAATCATCACTTCGGGACGCTTGCGAAGCCGATGCGTCTCGTCAAAGATCTCCTTGACGTTCGATTCGCAACCCGGGGTCGCAATGATCTCTCCGGCCACCGTCTTCAGCCATTCGAAGCGCTCCGCGCTCATTTCTTCGGGGAGGATTGCGATGGAGTTGCAGCCAAGCAAAGCACTGTTATACGCGCCGCCGCGGCAATAGTTGCCGGTTGACGGCCAAACCGCCTTATGATACGTCGGGTCAAACTGACCGGTTACGAGCCGCGGCACGAGACAGCCGAACGATGCGCCGACCTTATGGCAACCGGTCGGGAACCATTTGCCGGTCATGATCAGAATCCGTGCTTTTACACCGGTCAATTGGTGCGGTACTTCGATAAAGTTGACCGGACCGAACTTCCCGTCCCCTCCCTTTTCCACCGGATTATTCTTCCATGTAATGCGGAACAGGTTCAGCGGATTCACGTCCCAAAGCCCAACCTCGGGCAATTTCTCCGTAATCGCCTGCGGAATCGTCTCCGGATGCTGCATCTGGGCAAAAGTCGGAATAATAATGTTGCGCTCCTTGGCGCGCTTAACGGTGCGCTTGAGATTCTCGCGATTCATGGTAAGATCAATCATGCAAAAACTCCCTCTGTTTCTCAAATTGGGATCGCGCTCCCACGATTTCCCACCCTCATCATACCGCATTTCTGCTGATTTGTAAACCGGTTTGCAGAAAATATTTTTGTTTGAAAAAAAGTTTTTGTTATCATTTGCCATACAGAAAAAAGGATGATACAATAGGAACGAGGTACGGTATGCGAATCGGGATTTCCACGGCAAGCTTTTACAACCGAATGATGTTGGAAGATCTTCCTGCAATCTACGCCGATTGGGGCGTACGCTATGCGGAATATTTTTTGAATTCTTTTTCGGAATATGAGCCGGACTTCATTCGTCTTCTTTCGGAGCGGACGCAAAAAGCCGGCGTTACGGTTTGCAGCGTGCATCCGATGAGCTCGATGTTTGAATCGCAGTTGTTCTCGCTGCATCCGCGCCAGATCGAAGACGCCTTTGCGATCTATGAAAAGGTACTCTTAGCCGGTGAAATACTCGGCACGCATCGATACTGTATGCATGGCGCGGCGCATCTGTCCGGTGCGGCTAAAAACTTGGAGCTTTATCGGATCGCGCCGATCTTTGATCGGCTCTGCAGCCTTGCCGCTTCGCATGACATTCGATTGACGCTTGAAAACGTCAGCTGGTGTTTTTTCCGTGAGCCGGAATTTGCGCTTCGACTGCTGGATGCCATGCAGTCCGATGACCTTCATTTTACGCTCGATGTAAAGCAGGCGCTGCGAAGCGGTGTCGACCCATTCTCGATTGTCGATGCCGTCGGTGATCGGATCGACGCTGTGCATTGCTGCGATTGCGTGATAGAGAACGGTGCATACCGGTACCTTCTCCCGCCTTACGGCAGCTTCGATTTCCGTCGTCTGATCGATGCTCTTAAAACGAAAGGATTTGACGGCGACATCCTTTTGGAAGTGTACAGCGATATGTACGAAGATATTTCGGAGCTTCGAGACTCGTTTTATGCGTTTTCAAATACGCTTCAGTAGCAGGATGGAATTCAGACAAGCGGAACAAAGTCGGCATCGGCCGCAGCCCGCATAGGACGGCGCTTCTCGGTAAGCCCATCACTTTTGAAGAAAGCGGAGCTTAACGCCGCTCTCAAGAAACCGGAGGAATACAGCATTCGATGACGCGTAAGACGACGCGAATCAAAGCCCCCTATCAAGTAGATGTGTTGACGCTCGTACTCGTTTCGGGCTTGGTTCTGTTCGGTCTCATTACGCTGATCAATGTTTTTTGTGACCCGTTCGATGGAAGCGAGGTCACTTACGCCGATTATTTTGCCAAAATGCACTTGGCTTTCCCATCCCGGCAACTCGGAAATATTGCAATCTCCCTGCTGCTCGCCGTCCCTCTTGCCATCTTTGATTACAATCAATATAAACCGTTTTCCAAAACGGCTTATTTGGTTTGTCTGGTTCTGCTGCTTCTTTTGGTCATTGCTGGAGAAAATACAAGAGGCGCATTCGGATGGTACACGGTCGGAACCCGTGCCTTTCAGCCGAGTGAATTGACAAAGGTCGTCCTGATCGTCCTGCTTTCAAAAACAGCTGCCGAACGATATGAAAAACACGGCGCGCTAAAGAATCCGGTAGACGTCGGTGTTTGTGTCTTATATATTCTGATTCCGTTCGTACTCGTTCTTTTGCAGCGCGATTTCGGAACGGCAATGGTCATCCTGGTCATTTCGATCGCAATCCTCTTCTGTGTCCGTCTCCATTGGGCATATCTTGCCGTCGGTTTCGGGGGAATGGCTGCTGCAGCCATCGTCGGTTGGCGTTTCTTCTTTTCCGAAGTGCAGAAAAACCGCATTCGGGTTTTTCTGGATCCGACACGCGACCTGAAAGGAGACGGATTGAACGTTCTTCATGCAAAGCAGGTCATCGGCTCCGGGGGACTTTGGGGCAAAGGTTATTTTGTGAAAGGAACGTTGATTCAAACCGGGTATGTCCCCGTCTGGCACAGTGATTTTATCTTTGCAGGAATCGGAGAAGGCCTCGGATTTGTCGGTTCAAGTATCCTGATTCTTGTCTTCTTTGTTTTGTTCTTCCACTGGCTAAGGACTGCGCTGCGCGCACGCGACACATACGGTCGTTGTCTTGTCGTCGGTTGCACGGCTATGCTTGCCTCACACGTCTTTGAAAACATCGGCATGTGTATGGGCGCAATGCCTGTTACCGGTATTCCGCTTCCGTTTATCAGTTATGGCGGATCCAATATGCTTGCATCACTTGCGTGTGTAGGCATTGTTTTGAGTGTTTTTGCACGCGCAGGAGGGAGGCAACGGCTATGATCATCCGTCAATTGCAACCATATGATTGTTTCCGTGCCATGGCGCTTTGGCAGGAAGTGTTTCAGGATACGCAACCGTTTGCCGCATTTTATTTTGCGCATCGTTTTACGCCTGCACTCTCCTTTGGCGCGTTTGAAGAAGATCGGATCGTCTCTATGGCGCTCGGTCGCCCGGTAACAACCAAAAATCCTACGTATCAAGCCGTTCTGATCGCGGGCGTTTGTACCCTTCCGATCTATCGGCATCAGGGATTGATGTCCGAAACGCTGTCACGACTGGTCAAAAATGCAGCGGCACACGGATTTGATCTTGCGATCCTCTCCCCAGCCATTCCGGATCTCTATGCCCAGTATGGATTTCATCCGCTCACGTACGGAATGGAAGTCGAAGAAACGGCAGCCTCGCAGGAAGAACTACAGGACGTAATGCCTGTTCGGGATCTCGGTCTACCGTTTTTAATGTATCAGTTTCTTTCCGGCAGCCATCCCTTTCTGCTGCAAAGAAACAAGGATGATTTTCTGTTGACGTTGCGAGAATATGCAGCGGATCAGGGAATATTGCTGCAAACGAAAGATGGATATGGATATATTGCTTTTCTGCCCGGCGCTTCTGAGGTGGAAGTCGCGGAATGCTTTGCCGTCTATCCAAAGCAATACCGGCTCCTTCTGCGTGCCGCAGCCGCTTACGCGCCTTCCGGGAACGTTCGAGCAATTCTTCCCGCCGATTGTGGGCTGCAGGGAACGATCGTCCGACCGATCCATGCGCTGTCTCTGAAGGAAGACGTTCAATTGGAACGAATTACGGACGCTAATCGGGCGTTTATCCTCGAACGGTATTAAGTTACCCTCTGCTGAAGCGGGAAGAAACAACGCAGCAGCAAATCACGATAAATGTTATGATAACGGCTGTCGCCAGTAAAGTAGCCCAAATCATCTCGATTCCTCCCTTTTCGTCAACAGATGTCATTCTCTGCTGTCAGTATATGCAAACCACCCGAAAAACATACAAAAGCACACGGGATTTCCGTGTGCTTTTCAAAAGGATTCCACTATGTGATTTATTTCGAAAGTTTGGAAGCCGCTTCGCGATCGAGGAAGACGTAGACTTCCGGATGGTCCTGCAGAATGCTTGCCGGGCAATCAACCGTTTTCGGGCCTTCCATCATGCCGCGAATGGCATCCGCCTTATTGCTTCCGGTTGCGATCATAATGATCTTCTTGGCCCGCATGATGCTCGCGAGACCCATCGTTGCGGCCTTGGTCGGAACCTGATTGATATCACCGTCAAAGAATCGGGCATTGTCCCTGCGGGTCTGTTCTGTGAGATCCATCAGATGCGTTACACTGTCAAACGGGCATCCCGGTTCGTTGAAGGCGATATGACCGTCGCTGCCGATGCCGAGCACCTGCACATCGACAACATGCTTGGCAAGCTCCGCTTCATACGCGGCGCAATCCGCTTCGGGATTCTCTCCGCATCCGAGCGGAACATGCACGTTCTCATCCGGAATATCGATATGATTGAAGAGATTGACATGCATGAACGTCCAGTAGCTTTCACGATGATCGCGCGGAAGACCGATATACTCATCCAGGTTAAACGTCAGAATATCCTGATAACTCGTACCGTTTTCCTGATGATCGCGGATCATTTCCTTGTACAATCCGACGGGGCTGGAACCGGTCGCAAGGCCGAGTACCGGCGCATGATCGCCGTAAAGAACAGACTTCATTACAGAAAAAGCAGCCTTGGATACTTCATCATACGTGTCTTTGACGGTTACATGAAACATTGTTTACTCTCCTTCAATTCCATTCGGAAAAATAACAAGCGGCAACGGAACCAGTCGCTTCCGAACTGCCGCTTTCTTTGTATATTTTATTCCGGAATGATCGGGTTGTCAATCATTTTTCGTATTCCTTACCGGAAATCGACCTTTACTTCGTTGATATCGGCGTCATCATACCATTCGACGTATTGCAGCTTCCATTGCAATTTTCCGGTGTAGCCGATTTCATTCGCAAGCTGTGCCGTCGTTTTCTTAACCGTATCCAACTGCTCATTGAACAGTTTCGCCCAGGCCTTTTCGACTTCCTGATACTCCGTCAGGGTCTTCTCTTCTCCGGTATAGAGCGCTCCGAGCTCCTCGGTCGCATCATCAAACATGCCATGCAGTTTCACATATGCATTGTAAGCATCGGAATAGAGCGCAATTTGTTCATCGGAAAACACGACTCCGGCCGATTTCTGATCGGACATTTCGGCAAAGACTTTTTCACACTGGCGCAAGCTCTTCAGCACGGTAAAGCCCGTATTGTGCAGCCACCGTTCATAGCGCGGTGTGCAGGTCCCTATCGGGTCCGTTTCGATTCCGAATACGTCGCGAATGATCTCAAGCCGATTCTCCTGATCGACAAAGCAGAATGACCATTCAAACGCAAGGCGCATCGTTCCGCTCATCGCAAGGGTATGGATGTTCTCCGACGGCAGGTTGGCCGCATAGTTGGCAAGCGCCGTCGTCTGCAAAAGAGTCGTATTCGTGTAGATGCCGCTGGACGCCGCATTGATCAACGCAGGTATGGATGAAAGCAGCTTCTCGTCCTTAATCTTTTTGAACAGCGCAACCATCATTCTCCGCTGACGAGCCGTACGGGAGCTGTCCTTACCGTCTGCTTCTTTTCGAATCCGGATATAGCCCATAACGGCATCTCCGTCCAAATGTTTTATCCCCTTGGTGTAGTGTTTTGTCCGGCTCATGTTCCAGAACGACTGGTCTACATCATAATCGATACCGCCGATGGCATCGACTATATCCTTTACTGCCTCAAAATCCAATCCGTAATAGTATGGAATCGAGATTCCTCCGAGCCATTGTTCCGCGGTTCGGGACACGAGTTCAAATCCGCCTGCCGGGTTATCCATCCCGCCGCCGACGTTGAAGACGCCGTTAAACTTATAGTAACCGCGATAGCCCGGTGCCGTTGTAAACGTATCGCGCGGAAGAGAAATAAGATTGACGGTATTCTCATCGAAATTGATTGCGATGACCATCATCGCATCGGTGTGCGGCATCGTTCCGCTTGTGGAGGTATCATCTTCATAAGCATCAATGCCCATCAGCATTATGTTCAGCGTGCCCTTTGGAGCAATCGTATCGACAGAAGAGTCCGATGGTGCAGCAGAAGGTTCTGCTTCTGCAGTTTGTTCCCGGGGAGCATTGTCTTCCTGCACGGGCTCCTCCGTAACAACCGGAAACAGCGGTGCAAGAGGCGTTGCAGCGGGGATGGCAGTAGCCTTTGCAACCGGATCCTCAAACAGCGAATGCGGCTGTGCAAGTACGCGGTACGCAAACCAACCGAGTACAGCAAGTCCTATTACAAGAACGCCAAGAATGATCCAAAGTACAATATGTTTTTTCTTCTTTTTTTCCATTGATTCAGCCTTCTGTTTTTTTCTCGAGTATACCCCGATTCTTTTTTTTTTGCAACCGAACGGGGTGAATATTTCCTTTTTCCTTACAGGAGTTTCCCATTTGTTCACATTCCAATCCATCATTTGGAAACGATTTTTTATCGATAAACCATTTTTTACTTGACAAGTTAGATACATCTTACTATACTTAAGCTGTTAGAAGGATCTAACATAAGCAGTATTGAATTATGAGGAAAGGAGTAATTTGATATGATCCCTCTTTGCTTTGCAGACCCGAACGAAGAGGTTGTCATTCGAAAGGTTGGCGGCAGTCCGGAAGTGAAACAGCATTTGTATGATCTCGGATTTGTTGTAGGCGGAAAAGCAACGGTTATCACATCGTTGAACGGGAATCTGATTGTACGCGTCAAAGAATCCCGTGTTGCAATCAACGAGGAGATGGCCAGGCACATTATGGTGTAAGGATTGAAAAGGAGGAGCACAATGGAAGCAAACAAGAAAACACTGCGTGACGTCAAAATCGGTTCAACGGTTCAAGTCGTTAAGCTGCACGGAGAAGGCGCGGTTAAGCGTCGTATTATGGACATGGGAATTACGAAAGGAATCGAAGTATTCGTTCGTAAGGTTGCTCCGCTCGGCGATCCGATGGAAGTAACGGTACGCGGATACGAACTCTCCATTCGAAAAGCCGATGCGCAGATGATTGAAGTATCCGGTGATGCATCCAATTTCAAAGAGTGATTTTTTTGGTTCAGCAGTTAGACAATACTAAGTTTGTCTGATAAGCCGAACCAAATCCTCGTCAGGAAAGAAAAATAAGGAGTATAATGAAACATGAGTATACGGATTGCCCTTGCGGGAAACCCGAACAGCGGTAAAACAACGCTGTTCAACGCGCTGACCGGTTCGAATCAGTTCGTAGGAAACTGGCCGGGTGTTACGGTAGAGAAAAAGGAAGGCAAGCTGAAAAAGCACGATGACGTTATCATTACCGACCTTCCCGGTATCTATTCTCTGTCCCCCTATACGTTGGAAGAAGTCGTCGCCCGAAACTATTTGATTTCGGAACGGCCTGACGCCATTCTGAACATTGTCGACGGTACAAATCTGGAACGAAATCTGTATTTGACGACACAGCTGACTGAGCTCGGTATTCCCGTCGTCATCGCGATCAACATGATGGACGTCGTTAAGAAAAGCGGCGACCGGATCGATACGAAAGCTTTGGGAAAAGCATTGGGCTGCAAAGTAGTCGAAATCTCAGCGCTGAAGGGAACCGGTATTCAGGAAGCCGCTGAAGCGGCCATCGTTGCTGCACAAGAAACCAAAACGATTCCGCAGCATACATTCTCCGGACCGGTTGAGCACGCACTTGCGCACATTGAAGAAGCGGTTGTTCATAACTTACCGGAGGAGCAGCAGCGGTGGTACGCAATCAAAGTGTTTGAGCGCGATGACAAAGTGCGCGAGCAGCTCACGATCTCATCCGAAACTCTGGAGCACATTGAAAAAGACATTCAGGCTGCCGAGAAGGAACTCGATGACGATGCGGAGAGCATCATCACGAACGAGCGGTATGTTTATATTGGCTCGGTCATCAAAACGTGCTATAAGAAAAAAGGAGCCGGAAACCTTTCCGTCTCCGATAAGATCGATAAGATCGTAACAAATCGTTGGCTCGGTCTCCCGATCTTCCTTATCGTCATGGGTCTTGTGTACTGGATTTCCATGGTCGGGATCGGTTCCGCTGCAACGGACTGGGCAAATGACGGATTGTTCGGCGACGGATTCCATCTGTTCGGAATTGGTTCCACTGCCTACGAAGAAGCATCCGAGGAATACGCTTCGGCTGCAAATGCCATCGATGCTTTCTATGGACTTGACAATCTCGAAGATGCAGAGGAAGCGGAAGCAATTGCTTCTTTGAAGGCGTTCACTGCGGATGAGGAATCCGTTTCTTACGATCTTGAAGACGAAGAAACGCTTGCGCCGTATCAGGTAAAGGTCTATTTCGATGAGGTTCCTAAAGAGGCGGATGAAGAAGAAACCAATGCGATGTCGTATCGCGATGCCGTCGCCTATGTAGAAGCAAACGGTCTCGAAGAACCGGATCCCGCAGCGTATGGCGTATGGGTTCCCGGTGTTCCGGCCCTGGTGGATATGGCTCTGCTCGACGAGAACGGCGATACTCGCGTTCCCGATTGGCTGTATGGGCTGATTCAGGATGGCATTGTGGCGGGCGTCGGCGCTGTTTTGGGATTCGTTCCGCAGATGCTCGTACTGTTCCTGCTGCTCGCTTTCCTGGAAGCATGCGGCTATATGTCGCGAATTGCCTTTGTTCTCGATCGAATCTTCCGCAGATTCGGCCTTTCGGGCAAATCGTTTATCCCGATGCTGATCGGTTCCGGCTGCGGCATCCCCGGTATTATGGCTTCGCGTACGATTGAAAACGAACGGGACCGTCGTATGACGATAATGACAACAACGTTTATCCCCTGCGGCGCAAAGCTGCCGTTTATCGGCATGATCGCCGGCGCACTGTTCGGAAATTCCTGGATCGTTGCGGTTTCCGCTTACTTTATCGGTATGGCTGCGATTATCGTTTCCGGTGTGATGCTGAAGAAAACCAAAATGTTCTCCGGAGAGCCTGCACCGTTTGTTATGGAACTTCCCGCTTACCATTGGCCGACCCTCGGAAACGTTCTGCGTTCGATGTGGGAGCGCGGCTGGTCGTTTATAAAGAAAGCCGGCACAGTCATTCTGCTTTCGACCATCGTTATCTGGTTCCTCTCCCGCTTCGGCGTTGTGGACGGTGCGTTCCGGATGCTCGAAGAAGAAGAGATCGGAAAGAGCTTGCTTGGTGTTGCAGGCAATGCGGTCGCTTGGCTGTTTGCTCCGCTCGGCTGGGGTGAATGGCGCGCAGTCGTTGCTTCGGTTACCGGCCTTGTCGCGAAAGAAAACATTGTCGGAACGATGGGTGTTCTGTATGGCGCAGGAGACGGCGTCGGCGCAGCTTACCGCGCACTTGCTACTTCGTTCAACGGTGTGACCGGCTATTCGTTCCTCGTGTTCAATTTGCTTTGCGCGCCCTGCTTTGCAGCGATCGGTGCAATGCGCCGTGAGATGAACAGTCCGAAATGGACATGGTTTGCAATCGCTTATCAGACCGTGTTTGCATATGTCGACGCTCTGATGATCTACCAGTTCGGTTCGCTGTTTCTCGGTCAGCCGCATTGGATCGGCCTGATTGTTGCGGTTCTGCTTCTTGCGGGAATCGTCTACATGCTGTTCTTCAAGAAGTATCAGGAAGCTACGAAACTGACGCAAAAAGTGAAAGTCAAGTAATCGATTGTCATCATTCTGATGAAAGGAGCTGATTATCATGTTACACTGGATCGGAGAGCATCTTCCGACGATCCTTGCATCCCTTGCTGTACTTGCGCTCGTTGCGCTGGCGATCGTATCCCTATATCGGGACCGGAAAAAAGGAAAGTGTGAATGCGGCGGAAATTGCGGCGCATGTGCCATGTGCGGCTCCTGCCACAGCTGCAAAAAGTAATCGAACGGGGGCTTTCATAAGCCCCCATTCTGATGGAATCGAAAGGAGAAACGATGATTCAAACCACTTTGCAAATCGACGGTATGGCATGCAGCATGTGTGAATCGCATATCAATGACGCCATTCGGAACAATTTCAACGTAAAAAAGGTTGCCTCCTCTCATAACAAAGGAGAAACCGTGATTCAATCCTCCGATCCATTGGATGAGGAAAAGCTGAAAAGCGTTATACAATCCACGGGATATACCCTGGGATCCATCGCATCCGCCCCATTTGAAAAGAAACGCTTTTCGCTGTTTCGAACAAACAACTGAATCCTTTCTTGCCGCGTATCAGACGCGGCATTTTTTGTTTCACACGAACTTCACAGGTTCCGGGCTTGCAAGCGATTCGGAAAAGGAATATAATGGAATTGCAAATCGGAGGAACGCCTTATGAACGAACATTACAATCAAAAGATGCTGTTGATCATCAATCCGGTCTCCGGAAAAAAGCAAATCCTGCGCGAACTCCCGCAGGTCATTCGCATTTTCATGGATGCGGGATATCTGGTGACGACGATGGTCACATCCGAACGGGGCGATGCGACGATGTTTGTCGAGCAATACGGAAGCCGGTTTGATCGAATCGTTTGTGCCGGAGGAGACGGCACGCTGAGCGAGTTGATTTTAGGGCTTTTAAACCGAAATTTGTCCATCCCGGTCGGTTATATACCATGCGGCAGTACAAACGATTTTGCGGTCTCTCACGAGCTCTCCATGGATATTCAGGATGCAGCGCACCAAGTGGCTTTCGGCGAGCCGCATCCGATCGATGTGGGATTGTTTGAAGATCGGTGTTTTTCCTATGTAGCTGCGTTCGGCGCTTTCTCCTCCCTCTCTTACAGTACGGATCAGAATCTGAAGAATATCATGGGATATGCCGCTTATCTGCTCGGCGGATTGAAAGAGCTTTCCATGATCAAGCCGCTTCCGCTGCAAATGACCGTTGACGGAATTCTGTATGAAGGGGAGTATATTTTCGGCGCGGTTTGCAATACGCTTTCGATTGCCGGAACGCTGGAGCTTCCATACAATATCGTCGATATGTCGGACGGAATGATGGATCTTCTGCTTGTTCGGATGCCGGAAGATCTGATTGAACTCGATGAGGTTGTCCACGGACTGCTTGAGCAGGACTACTCCTCGCCACTCCTCGAGCTTGTCCATGCAAAAGAAATCACCGTCGTCTCCCCCACGCCTCTCAATTGGGCGTTGGACGGCGAAGACGGCGGCGCATATGAAACGGTTCGGATCGGTGTATCCCCCGGGTTTTTAAACCTCTGTTTCTGATCTACGATTGCAGCGGTGATAGAGCCACCGCAAAGCGGCAAATGCGCCGACGATGACGGCGCACAGGATGAAAAGCAATACGATGCCGACGCCGTATCCCCAGTTCAGAAGACCGTACCAATCGTTGGAATGCGGGCGAACGCCGATCCCGTTGATCCAGATATTCGAAACATAGAAAACCGCATAACACGAAATCGGAACAAACGCAAAAAGCGTTTGTTTTTTGGAAATCGATTCACCGCGCAGAAGCGGAACACCAAGTATGGATGCGATCGGAATGATCAGATGAAACCAAAGATTCGCTCCCTTGTACATCGACGCATACCCATATAGAGGCCCCAAGAAGGCGACGACGGTTAAAAACGTCAAAAACAGGCTTGCGCTTCCCAAAAGGCGCAAGGTGATCCATCCGGATCGGAGTTTTCCATTCTCGTTCCGATGAATCAGCATTTCCATCACGCAAAGCAGCGATCCGATTCCGGCAAGAAAATTCGATTGCACCGTGAAGTATTTCAGGCTGTTCAAACCGACTGACGAAAACAATCCGTTCTCATCGGGTCGATACACCATCATGCACCACGCCACAGGAACCGCAACAGCGATTCCGATTTCCCAAAGAAGCGAGAGATCATAACGAACTTTCTCTTTCATCCGGTCCTCCGTTTTTCTATTCCGATTTGGTATCTTCCGCAAAGACAACATTCTCCATGCGCTGCAGCGCTGCATACTTTCGCATCGCACGAATCCACAGATCCTGCGCCGCGTATGTGAGATGACATTTTCCGTCGTTGCAATACTGTTTCAACAGGTATCCGTCCGAATCCATCAGCTCTTCGGCAAAGGAATAATAGGTCGCATCGTGCATTTGACAAACCGTCTGCAGCCGCTCATTAAAGGAACACCATTTCGGTTCCCGGTGATAAAACTTTTTTGTAGTCGGCAAAACGCCGAGAACGACAACATGAACATCGGGGCAGAATTCGTGAATGTTTTCGATAATTGTCGCAAAGCATTCGGCAACAACGTCCCAATCCCGAACACACAGATCATTCAAACCGAGCATAAGGAACACTTCTTTGGCCTCCAGAAAGATCAAACCATCGGTCAAAGAAACGGCCTTTCCGCGGACCTGGAACGAAACGCCGTTCGGATCGGCACGGTTCAGACTGGCGTTTTTTGCGCTCATACTGACTGCGCCCAAAAACTTGGCTTCCCCGAGCAGGGACGGATTCTCTTTGCGAAGGGTGCGGATATAATGATCGAAGATCCATGTCAGAGAATCGCCGACGAACACTGCTCCGTCAAAATAATCGTCGAACATCCCGGACGCAAGCATTTCATCCGTAACAAGATTCGGGGTCGGCGTCGGAGTCGGAGTGGGCGTTGGACTCGGCGTCGGAGTCGGAGTGGGCGTAGGCGTTGGAGTGGGAATTGCCGTCGGGGTCGGCGTTTGCGGATGATTCGGTACAAAGGTCAGGGTTACGATACCCCCTTCTCCCGCAGCCGCATGTTTTTCGGAATCCGAAGAGGAAGGAATTGCAGAAGATCCGGCGCAGCCAAGCAGCATTGCCCCGATCAGCAACAGAAGCAGAGCGCGTTTCATGCCGTTCCTCCTTCCCCTTATTACTTCAAGCCGTTATTGCTTCCACTTAGCGTGGCCGTGTTCCTCAATCCGTTTCTGAACGAACTCATCGTATTTCTTCTGACGACGGTCCCGCACTTCCTGCGGCTTTTCGGTAATATCGCCGGATGCCTCCAATGCTTTCTTCGTCATCAAAGGCCCGATCAGCTCATAAATCAAAACGGAGAACAACACGATATTGCGAATCAGGGAACCATCCGCCCCGAGCTGCTGTGCCGTAACGCACATTCCGAGCGCTACGCCGGCTTGCGGAAGCAATGTGATGCCAAGATATTTTTGCACCTTTTGGCTGCAGCCGACTGCCTTGGAAGAAGCACGTGCACCGAGATACTTCCCTGCAGAACGGAACAGGATGTAGACAACGCCGATCAAAATCAGAATCGGATCGGCAAACACCTCAAGCTGAAGCTCCGCACCGGAGATGACAAAAAACACGGCAAGCAGAGCCTGCGACCATTTATCCGAACGCTGCATAAGGTCTTCGGACAGCGGACAAATATTGCAAAAGACCGTTCCGAGCATCATACAAACGAGCAGCGGCGAGAAGCCGATCACCAGCTCACCGATCTGCCAGGAAAGCGACGAAAGTCCGACAGTGAGAAAAACGAATGCAATCACGAGCGAATTACGGTTCGTGTTGGAGTGGAACAATCGTTCAAGCAACGTCAGGATGTATCCCGCAATGCCCCCGAGCAGCAATGAAAGCAGAATCTCGAGGATCGGGTTGATCAGTACGGAAACGATGCTGATCGCGCCGGAAATGAGGGCTTTTGCAATCCCGAGCGAGACGGCGAATACGATCAGACCGACCGCATCGTCCAAAGCGACGATCGGGAGCAATAGACTCGTGACCTCGCCTTTGGCCTTGTACTGGCGGACGACCATCAACGTCGCTGCAGGGGCGGTTGCCGCCGCAATCGCGCCGAGCGTAATGGCAGCGGGAGCGGACAGAATATCCGGCGCAATCCAATGAAACGCGAGCAATGCAACGTCTACAAACAGCGTTGCAACCAAAGCCTGCACGATCCCGATGATCAAAGCCTGCTTCCCTGTCTTCTTGAGATTCTCCATGCGAAATTCGCTGCCGATGGAGAACGCAATAAAACCCATGGCTACATTAGAGAGCACACCAAGCCCTGCAACTTCATCGTAGGATGAAAAACCAAGGCCGGGAACGCCGAGCCGTCCCAAAACGAACGGTCCGATCAATACGCCGGCGACCAGGAACGCGGTAACATCCGGCAGGTGTCCTTTATGAAACAGTCGGGTCATCAAAAGACCCGTTAAAAGCGCAATCGCAACATTCAATAACGCAATCATTATCGGTTAATCCTCTCATCATGATCCGTTACCATTATAGGCCGCTGTTGCCAAAATGCAAGTAAAAACGGGGTGGTTGAACAAGAATCGCACAGAAAAATTCTCCCCCGCTTTATGGGGGAGAATTTTGTTGGTTCTCAATCCCAGATCCGATATGCCATCAGGAAATGCTGTTTCCAGTACGAGCCGGAGAGCACCGTGGAGGTAATACGGACCTGTCCTGCGCCGGAAGAAGCATCGATCATCTTGCCGCTGCCGAGATAGATTCCGACATGGCCGGTTGCCATACTTGTCCCGGAGAAGACCATCACGTCGCCGCGCTTGAAGTCACCCCAGGACGTGATTCTCTTATAACGCGAGCAGGTGCGCCATCCGCGACTTGTGAGATAACTTTGCTTCACGCCTGCCTGATTTAAGCACCAGTAAACGAAGCCGGAGCAGTCGAATTTATTCGGGCCCTTTGCGCCGGAAACGTACGGACATCCGATCTTGCTTTGCGCGATCGAAATGAAATTCTCAATCTTCGACGACGAATTGTTCGAAGGCTTCGGTGTTGCGGTCGCCTTTGCCCCGCTCTTGGGCGTAGCCGTTGCTTTTGTACCGGGCTTTGGCGTCGTCTTTTTCGTGGGTTTGGGCGTCGGCTTCGGCGTTGCAGTCGAAGGAGCGCGGCGCGCATCGCTCGAATTCAATTTCGCAAGGGTCTTGGATCCTACTTCGCCGTCCGCAGTCAGATCGTTTCGCTTCTGGAACCGCTTGACCGCTTCCTCGGTATTGTCATCGAAGTAACCGGTCACGCCGTCACTGGTCAGATATCCGAGTTTGCGCAGCGTCCGCTGCATATCTTTGACCTTGCTGCCGCTCATGCCGAGGCGCAGCGCGTACTTTTGCGCATCCTTTGAATCGAGCAGATTCATCGTCGTAGGCCCGAGTACGCCGTCTTTTACAAGGCCGTTCGCATCCTGGAATTCCTTGATTGCGGAAACCGTATGCTTATCCATCTTGCCGTTGGTATAATCTTCAATCGTATACCCGAGCTCGATCAACCGTTCCTGATAATGGGCAATCTGATCGTCGGTATCCCCGCTCTTGAACACATTGCCGATAACGTCGTCGCTGTACAGTGCCTCTCTTGTAATCCCGCCGACAAGGCCATCCGCCTCAAGCTTGTTTGCCGTCTGGAACGCAATGACGGCCGCCTGCGTTTTTTCACCGAACGTGCCGGTTCGGCTGCTTGCATCGATATAGCCGAGCTCATACAAGCGGTCCTGAATTTCCTCCACCGCGTCGCCCTCGTCGCCAAGCTGCATGACGTACTCCAAAGCCTTGTCCGAGAACAGAAGCGCATACGTCGTTTCATCGATAATCCCGGTTTCCTCAAGCTGATTCCGCTTCTGGAACCGCTTGATCGCATCGAGCGTTACGCTTCCGAAATGCTCCGTCGGCTCATCCGGATCCATATATCCGAGATCCATCAATCTCTGCTGTACAACGGCGATCGTCTCATCCGTATCGCCCTTCTGATAGGTCATGCCGCCGAGATAGGTATCGTCCGGATTGATGGTCGGTGCAGGCGTCGGAATCGGCGTTTCAGTCGGTTCAGCCGTCTCCGTAAGAACAACGGGTTCGGTTCCCCGGTTCGAAGGATGGCACACACAGGAGAAGAACCGAGCGCCCAACGCAATCACCAGGATCAATGCCGCGAGGACTACGACGCACAGAACGCCGAGAACCAAAAAGAGCAATGGCCTGGAAACACGCTGCGGTTTCTGTTTTTCCGATGGATCCGTCCGTGAGGAAATGCGTTCGAGCAAAAGGTTCAGACTGCGTTCCACGCTGCGAACGATCTTCGATGTCGTCGGCGGAATCGCTTTTACGAACGCCGTTCCCTTTTCCTTCATCCACTTCCCTGCCTGTTTCAGCCACGGAAGCAGCGTATCCTTGGACCACTTTTTGAGTTTATTCCAAACCGTCTTAAACATGTCGGATATCGTCTTCTTCATACATGATCTCCTTTACCCCTTCCATTATAACGGGTAAATGTCACCGAATCTCGTTATTTTCGTGAACTTTTTCTGCCAATTTCCGGAAACCGGTTACCGCTGCGGGTACAGCGACAGCGCAACATACAATTCGTCCCGGATCTGCTTCTGCCGTCGCTCGGGAGAAAGAAGGCTTACCTGCGAAAGATGACTCAAAACGAACTTTCGCACTGCCGTCCACGGCGCCTTGAATTCTACGCGCATATTCTCTCCGTCCGGTGTCAGGTGAATTCCGCTTCCGAACGTATCGCACAGGGTATCGGCAAGCTGACCGGAGCAAAGCAGCACATACGTCTCGGAGGTATCCTGCCGATAAACCGCGCGATTCACGTAGCCGACAACGTCCAATCCGTTCTTGCATTCGCTGAGCTCCGTCACGTTTCGCACCGGATGCTCGGTCAATCGCGTTTCACGCATATAATCGCAGCGGAAATGAAGCAATCTTCCGTAGCCGGAAACCGAGGTCAGAACATGATAGCGTCCTGCCGCCAAGAACAAAGCGTATGGAGAAACCGTATAGGTCGCATCCGGCATCGCGGTCATACCGTCGTCACCGTGCGCGGTATGGTACAGAAACGTAACCTGCACCTTTTTCGCAATCGCTTCGCGCAAGATATCGAGCGTTTCAAACACTTCGGTATGCAGCGTGATCGGGGTCTCCTGCACAGAGTAAATGGGAACCTCCTGACGCATCCTTCTCAGGTGGCGATCGCCCTCTTCTGTAATCGGAGCGCGCAGCAATGCATCGTACAAAATCGGATCAAACGTTTCCGGGTTGCCGGCGCCGGTCAAATAATATCCCTTGCCGTTCTCGTGATACGTAGAGAGACCGAAGCCCATCTCCGTCAGAAGAATCAGATTGCGTCCGACCGCCTTACGTTCCGCGATCATACCGAAATCCTCTTTCAGATATTCTATGATCCGACGTGTGGACAGCGGATCTTTTTCGGACGCATGCTGCTCCAAAACGCGCAGAATGCAGAGCGACAATGCTTTTTTCCCCTTCGTCTCGGTCATACTTCCCTCACTGTATCCCCATTATTCCTCATAGTAGTCGCCGCGACGGTAATCATACAGTACGCCGTCATACTTTTTCGGATCCTCAAGCACCTTGCCGCATCCGATTGCGACGCAGGCAACGGGATCCTCTGCAACCCAGCACGGGACACCTGTCTGTTCCGCAATGTAGCGATCCAGCCCGTAAAGCTGCGCGCCGCCTCCGGTCAGGCAAATGCCGCGCGTCGCTATATCGCCGGCAAGTTCCGGAGGCGTTTGCTCAAATGCATCCTTCAAAGCCTCTGTGATATCATGCAGCGGTTCGGCAAGCGCATAGGTCAGTTCATTCGATCCAAGCTCCAAAGCAACCGGAAGGCCGCCTCCGAGCGAGCGCCCGCGAACATCCATCTTCAGTTCCTCCGAGCGGGGATACGCCGATGCATAGTCGATCTTCAACTGCTCCGCAGCGTTCAAGCCGATGACAACGCCATGCTGTCGCTTGAGATAGCGAACGATTGCCGCATCGAACTTATCCCCACCAAGCCGCAGCGAGTCATGTACAACCGCTTTGCCCATGGAGGTCACCACCATATCGCAGGTGCCGGCGCCGATATCGAGAACGATGTTTCCCTTCGGTTCCGTGATATCGATCCCTGCGCCGATGGCAGCCGCAACGGGTTCTTCGATCAAAAACGTATAGCGTGCTCCCGCGCCCTCCGTTGTTTCAATCACGGCACGCTTCTCAACTTCCGTGGCCATCGATGGCACAGCAACAACCGCACGCGGTTTGAAGAAAATCCGGCTTCCGACAATCCGGTTGAAAAACAAGGTCAACATACGCTCGGTCGCATCAAAATTGGAGATCACGCCGTCCTGCATCGGGCGTACAATCATCAGATTGTCCGGCGCGCGGCCGACAAGATCCTTCGCCGCCTGACCGATCGCGACCATCTTGCCCGTGCCGCGTTCAACGGCCGCGATACACGGCTCGCGCAGAACGATTCCCTTTCCCCGGATATAAGCAAGCAGATTGCTTGTGCCAAGATCCAGACCGATATCGGAAGAATGAAATAAACCCATAGGGAAAACCCTTTCTCATTGAAATGACGTATCTGAACCAACCATATAAGGTTCCATGTTCAGATGTACCATAATTGTACCACCAATCCATCCCCTGTCGATGAAGAATTTATGAACAATCCTATTGCGATTTGTGAATTTTCAGGGTATACTGGGTACATGGAAGCTACTTTTCAAATCAAACATGCCGTATTTGTCACAAGCGTCGGTCCGGGGCAGCGCTATCCGAAGCCGCTCGGATTTGAGCTTGCGATCGTCGGTAAAAGCAACGTCGGAAAATCGAGTCTGATCAACCGGCTCACCGGCAACGGGAAGCTTGCCCGGGCTTCTTCGCAACCGGGAAAAACAAGGCTGATCAACTATTTTTCGATCAACCGAGATCAGTTTTACCTTGTAGATCTGCCCGGCTACGGGTATGCAAAAGCGTCCAAAGCCGAACGTGAAACATGGGGTGAGCTGATGGAATCTTACCTAAAATCGGGACGGGTAAATCATCTGTTCCTATTGATTGACATCCGGCATGAACCCACCGAGCTGGATCGGCAGATGATGCAGTACCTGTTCTATTACCAGATTCCTTTTACGCTGATTGCGACCAAATCGGATAAGATATCCAAGAGTCGCAGGCAAATGCAGGCAAACGCAAACGCAAAGCTGCTCGGCGTTCCTGCGTATGCGATTCCGTTTTCGGCCGAGACCGGAGAAGGCAAAGAAGCGCTGCTGCTGACGCTTGGATGCCTGCTTGCGGATATCGAGCAGGAAAAATCCGACGAAAACATCGTAAAGAATGAAAAATAGGGCTTGACAGATCGGTCTGTTGTTTGCATACTATGCTTTGAACAAACAATGGAAACAACATGAGGTACTGAGATGTTACGGAAATGTCCCAAATGTGAACTGAACTATCTGCGCGGAAACGAAACGATCTGCCGCGTCTGCGCTGCAGAGCTCGATCGGAAGCGCAAGAAGGAATCCGATCCGGATGAGATCATTATGTGTTCCGAATGCGGCGAACGTCCTGCGCTGCGCGGCAAGGACCTGTGCGAGGAATGCCTCCGCGAACAGAAGCGCCAGGCCGATCTCGAAATGCATGCCGATAAGGTTCGATCCGATGAGGCGGACGATCCGATTGAGGAAGATTTCTCTGAAGAGGACGACGATTCCGAAGAATAAGGAGTCTGATACAAATTATGCCCAAGATCTACGCCATAGCAGATCTGCACCTGAGTCATTCCGTACCTGATAAGGCAATGGATGTTTTTGGCGCACATTGGGCAAATCATTCCGACCGGCTTGCCGAAGCCTTCCATACCATCGTGCGCGAGGAAGATCTCGTGCTGATCCCCGGTGATATCAGCTGGGCGATGTATTTGGAAGATGCGCGGGCCGATCTTGCTTTTTTGGGCGCGCTCCCCGGCAAGAAGCTCCTTCTTCGCGGCAATCACGATTTCTGGTGGTCGAGCGTAACCAAGGTTCGCAGCATTCTTCCCGATGGAATTTATGTGTTGCAAAACGATACGTTTCGATTTCACAACGTGGAAATCGCGGGAACCAGAGGTTGGACGATCCCCGAGAGCGCGGGTTACAAAGAGAGCGAAGACCGAAAGCTCTTCGAACGAGAAAAGCAGCGCTTGCACCTCTCCCTCTCTCGCCTGTCCGATGACACCGTGCATGTTGTCATGTTCCATTATCCGCCGTTTTCCGAATCCCAGAAGCCGAGCGATTTCGTATCCATGTTGGAACCATATCACGTTCATACGGTCGTCTATGGGCATCTGCACAGCGCAAAAGCGCACGCTTCCGCCTTTCAGGGCGAATACCGCGGAACGCAATATCGGCTTGTAGCCGCCGATGCTCTGCGTTTCGTTCCTATCGAACTGATGGAAATTGAATAAATGCTTTAAAGCAAACGAACCACCCGCATTTTTGATCTGAACCCAAAAGTTAGACACGAGAATTAAATTAAGCAGCATCGAGGGCTTGCTTTCTGTGAACAGCAGGAGGTAAGCCCTTTAGCTTTGCCTTGATTCTACGATTGTTGTAGTAGTCAAGGTACTCAATCAGTTCTTGCTTGAAATGCTCTAAAGAGTCAAACTCTTTCAGATAAAGCAGTTCACTTTTGAGGATACCGAAGAAGTTCTCCATCACAGCATTGTCAAGGCAATTGCCTTTTCTACTCATGCTTTGCACGATCCCATGGTCTTTGAGCAACTTCTGATAGTGTTTGTGTTGGTACTGCCAACCTTGATCCGAATGAAGGATTGGTTTTGCCTTCGAAGGCAAAACCGCCAATGCCTGTCTCGCCATGTCCATTACCATGGACAGCACCGGACGATCAGAGATCATATAACTCACAATATCGCTTGAATGAAGATCAAGGATCGGTGACAGATAGAGCTTCTGCCCAAAGAGGGAAAACTCCGTGACGTCAGTCACCCACTTTTCATTCGGTGTCGTCGTACTGAAATCACGTTCGAGCAGATTCGGCGCAACCTTTCCCACTTCGCCCTTATATGAATGATACTTCTTAATGCGCACTTGGCATTTTATCTTCTGTTCATTCATGAGACGCAGAACCGCTTTGTGATTGATCCGGTATCCGCGATTGTG
>ONLX01000063.1 GCA_900318765.1 uncultured Eubacteriales bacterium | reverse complement strand
GCCGGAACAGCCGGATGTTCCGCAGCCGGTACCCGACGCCGAGCAGCTGAATCGTGATCAAAGGTGTCATTGCAACCATGGCGACGACGCCGAATGCGTCGGTGACAACATTTCCGCCGACGGCGACGCAGGCGCCTGTGGCAAATGGGAGCAGGAACGCCGCGGTCATCGGACCGGAGGCAACGCCGCCGGAGTCAAATGCGATGGCGGTAAACATCTTCGGAACGATAAAGGTCAAGAGCAGCGCAAGTCCGTACCCCGGGAGCAGGAACCAAAGAATCGAAAGGCCGGTCAATACCCGGAACATCGCAAGCCCGATCGAGGCCGCAACGCCGATGGACAGACTGATCTGCAGCGAGCGGCCGGAAACCTGTCCGCTGGTCAGCTCTTCGACTTGCTTCATCAGAACATAAACCGCAGGTTCGGCCTTGACGATAAAGTAACCGATCACAGCGCCGATTGGGATGATGATCCAACGTACGGGAAGCTGCGCGAGCGTTTGCCCAAGATAGGTGCCGGCAGGCATAAACCCGACATTCGCGCCGAGCAGAAACAGAACCAGACCGATATACGTATAGACCAGACCGACGCCGATGCGGAGCAGCACTTTTCCGTCCAGATGCAGACTGATCAGTTGGAACAGACCGAAGAATCCGACAATCGGCAGCACCGCGATTGCGATTTCCTTCAGATAATCGGGAATCGCCTCAGCGAACAGTTTGGCAAGCGTGATCGAGTGATCGATTTCGGGAACCGACGCAACGGTATACGCTGCGCTTTCGGGACGGAAGATCAAGCTCAGGATCAGAACGGCAATGATCGGGCCGATCGAACAGAGAGAAATCAAACCGAAGCTGTCCTCGGCTGCGCGGCTGTCGGATCGAATCGCGGAAATACCGATGCCGAACGCCATGATAAACGGTACGGTCATCGGGCCGGTTGTGACACCGCCTGCGTCAAACGCGACGGCAAGAAAATCCTTCGGGGCAAAGATGGTCAGCACAAACGTGATCGCATAGAACGCCCAAAGCATGGCGCGCAGCGGAATACGGAACAGCATACGAAGCAGCGCAACGGTCAGAAACAGCCCGACGCCGACTGCAACGCACCAGATCAGCGCTGTGCTCGGAATGGCAGGGACCTGACCTGCAAGCACCTGAAGATCCGGTTCGGAGACGGTGATCAGGATCCCGAGCAGGAAGCCGAGGGGAAGAATAATCCAGAGCTTGCGCGTTTGCGTGATGCGCGCGCCGAGACGCTGCCCCATCGGCTCCATTGCCACTTCTGCGCCGAGCGTGAAAAACGCCATGCCGATGATCAGCAGCAAACCTCCGAACAGATAGGCAAGCAGAATACTTGTCGGCAGAGGAGCGACGGAAAACGAAAGAATCAGCACGATCAAAATGATCGGCAGCACCGCTTTCAATGCTTCCGCAAATTTTTCCTGTAAACGATCCCGATACAACGGCATGCCCATAGCCTCCTTTTACGAAAACCATTATAGCAGAATCCCAAGAAGATTGCGACCGATTTTTTTGGACAATCTGTGAATATATCGGCATTCTGTGATTTGCGTGCGGGCCCTTGCAATCGGATGCGGTTCACTGCTATAATAGAAACAACCCAAACAGGGAGGGAGTTTACGATGGAACATACGATCGGCAAAGAGGACTATGTCGAACCGCGCTGCCTGCTGTGTGAGCCGCCGTACGGCGCAGAACCGCAGGTGCAACCGATTCCGCAGCGCCGCATCCTCGAAAAAGTGGATGCGTATATGAGCCGCCGCGATTATGCAGGTGTGGAGCGTCATCTGCTCTATTGGCTTGAGGAAGCAAAACGAGAAAGGGATCAAAAAGGAGAGCTTCTCGTTCGCAACGAGCTGGTCGGTCATTACCGTAAGGTCGGGAACCGCGAAAAGGCGTTTGAAAGCGCCGAAGAGGCGGTACGGCTGCTGAACGAGATCGGTTTTGACGGATCCATCTCCGAAGGGACGGCGTATGTGAACATCGCTACGGTATACAATGCGTTCGGAGAGAACGAGCACGCGATAGCCCTGTTTGAAAAGGCGCGAACGGTTTATGAATCGATTCCGTCCGTGCGCCCGGAACTGCTTGGCGGCCTTTATAACAACATGGCGCTGACGGATTGCGCACTCGGCCGCTATGAGGAAGCGTATATACTGTATGATCAGGCGCTGACGGCAATGGGGCGCGTTCAGAACGGATGTCTCGAACAGGCGATTACGTATCTGAACCTCGCAAACTTGGCGGAGGCCGAGCACGGGCTTGCGGAAGCGGAAGAAGCGATCTCGGCCTATCTGGAGAAGGCGTCTGCACTGCTGGATACCGAGAGCGTCCCGCACGATGGGTATTATGCGTTCGTATGTGAAAAATGCGCGCCGACGTTTGATTATTACGGATGGTTTATTGCGGCCAACGACTTAAAAGAGAGGGCGAAAGCAATCTATGAACGGGCTTGAGCTGTGCGAAGCGTTTTATCGGGAATACGGCGAACCGATGTTGAAGGAGCAGTTTCCTTCACTGCTACCGTTTCTTGCGACCGGGCTGTTCGGAAGCGGGTCCGAATGCTATGGATTTGACGATGCGCTTTCGCGCGATCATGATTTCGAGCCGGGCTTCTGCATCTTTTTGCCGGAGGAATCCGTTGTGGACCGGCGGGCGGCATTCTTGCTGGAACGTGCGTATGACCGGCTTCCGAAGGAGTTTTGCGGCGTCAAGCGCAGCTTGGTCTCTCCGGTCGGCGGAGCGCGGCACGGCGTTTTGCGAACGGGAGAATGGTTTTCCGAGAAAATCGGAGCGTCGGATGGGGTTCTGACGCTTTCGGGTTGGCTGACCGTCCCGGAATATGCGCTCGGCGAATCCGTGAACGGAAAGGTGTTTTATGACGGATATGGGGAGGTAACCCGGATTCGTTCCGGGCTTATGACCTATCCGGAGGACGTGCGGCGCAAAAAGCTGGCCGGAAATCTCCTTCTGATGGCACAGGCAGGGCAGTATAACTATCGGCGCTGCCTCGGACACGGCGAAAGCGGCGCGGCACAGCTTGCGGTTGCGGAGTTCGTCAAGGCAACGATGGCGACCGTGTTTTTGCTGAATGGCGTATACCGGCCGTATTATAAATGGAGCTTTCGCGCGATGCGGATGCTGCCGAAGCTCTCGGTGCTTGCCGAGACGGCGGAGTATCTGCTCACTACCGACAACAGCGAAGCGTATGCCGGGACCAAAGCGGATCTGATCGAAGACACGGCGGCAAGCGTGATCGATGAACTGCAGGCGCAGGGGCTGAGCAAGGCGATCTGCGGAGATCTTGAAAAACATGCGTATGCGGTGAACGATGGAATCACAGACGCGACCCTTCGGAACCTGCATATTCTTGCTGCGGTCTGATGAATACGGAGGTTGTATGAAAATTCACGGTTTGCAAAAGATGACGCTGCTCGATTATCCGGGACGCGTTGCGTGTACAGTGTTTCTCGGCGGATGCGATCTGAATTGTCCGTTCTGTCACAATGCGGAATTGATCGACGGGACTGCGGAGCCGATTATGGACGAGAAGGAGCTGTTGGCGTTTCTGGATAAACGCAAAGGCCTGCTCGACGGCGTCGCGTTTACGGGCGGCGAACCGACGCTGCGGAAGGATCTTGGCGACCTGTTCCGAAGCATCAAGGCGCTCGGCTATCCGATCAAACTCGATACGAACGGTCTGCATCCCGACCGCCTTCGCGCGCTGCTGGAGGAGGGGCTTGTCGACTATGTCGCAATGGATATCAAAGCCGGGCCGGAGAACTATGCGCGCGTTTGCGGCGTAGAAACCGTCGATCTCGATCGGATCCAGAAAAGCATCTCCCTTTTGATGCAATCCGGGATCGATTATGAGTTTCGCACGACGGCTGTCGACGAGCTGCATACCCAAAGCGACTTTGAAGCAATCGCTTCCATGATCGCCGGGGCCAAGGCTTATTATTTGCAGGCGTTCGTCGATCGCGACTCCGTTGTGTACGAAAACTTCCATGCGCCCACAAGAAAATGTATGGAGTTGTATTGCTCCATCGTCCGAAAAACGGTACCCAATGCTGCGTTAAGGGGCATATAATCTGTTTTTTCCTTTCGAACCGGCCTGTATAACCCGCCCTGTATATACAATGAATAAATACAATATCTTGTACGAATTGTTAACAATCACCACAAGATATTGACAAACAGCCCTCCTTTGTGGTAGAGTGTGCTTGCTCGGATTTCGGGAAGACCGATCCGATAGAGAGTATATAACCACCGAGGGGGATTCTTTTTATGTATCGCGTTGTGAAAAGAGACGGCGAGGTTGCGGAGTTTTCGATCAACAAGATCGGCGCTGCGATCACAAAGGCATTTGAGGCATTGAACAAGCAGTATCATCCGAGCGTGATCGAGCTGCTGTCGCTGCATGTCACGTCGGATTTCGAAAGCAAGATCAAGGATGGCATGATCGCCGTTGAGGATATTCAGGACAGCGTGGAAAAGGTGCTGTCTGAGTCGGGCTATGCGGATGTCGCCAAGGCGTACATCCTGTACCGCAAACAGCGGGAAAAAGTCCGCAACATCAATTCGACCGTGCTGGATTATAAGGATCTGGTGGACAATTATCTGCAGATCAACGACTGGCGCGTTAAGGAGAATTCGACTGTAACGTACTCCGTTGGCGGATTAATTCTTTCGAACTCCGGCGCAATTACGGCAAACTATTGGCTGTCCGAGATCTACGATCCCGAGGTTGCCGAAGCGCATCGCACCGCAGCTATCCACCTACATGACCTTTCGATGCTCACGGGGTATTGCGCAGGTTGGAGCTTAAAGCAGCTGATTCAGGAAGGCCTCGGCGGCGTACCGGGCAAGATCACGTCTTCTCCGGCGAGCCATCTTTCCACGCTGTGCAATCAGATGGTCAACTTCCTCGGCATCATGCAGAATGAATGGGCGGGCGCGCAGGCGTTCTCCTCGTTCGATACGTATCTTGCGCCGTTTGTGAAGGTGGATCATCTCACCCAGAAGGAAGTCAAGCAGTGCGTGCAGTCGTTCATTTACGGCGTCAATACGCCGTCCCGTTGGGGCACGCAGGCGCCGTTCTCCAACATTACACTGGACTGGACGGTTCCGAAGGACCTCGAAAACCTGCCTGCAATCGTCGGCGGCAAGGAAATGGATTTCACCTACGGCGACTGCAAGAAGGAAATGGACATGGTGAACAAGGCGTTCATCGAAGTCATGATCGAGGGCGACGCGAACGG
>ONLX01000062.1 GCA_900318765.1 uncultured Eubacteriales bacterium | reverse complement strand
GACTTCCTTGAGGATGACGTCGAACTCGGTCTTCTCTTCCACTTCTTCAACGGCTGCTGCCGGGCCTGCGACTGCAACTGCGGTCGCTGCTGCGCTTACGCCGAATTCCTCTTCGAGTGCCTTAACGAGCTCAGAAAGCTCCAGAACGGACATCGCCTTAATGTCTGCGATCAACTGTGCCTTATCCATTGTAAATCTCCTTTAAAAATTTGTAATTTGTACTTTGTCGAAATTGGTTCTTGCCCGTTACGCTTCCTGTGCGCTTGCGGGATCTTTCTGCTTTGCAATCTGATCGAGCACGATCGCGAGACCCGAAATGGGGGACATCATGCTGCCCAAGAGACGAGCGATAAGCACTTCTCTGCTCGGCAGATCCGCGATGGCGTCGACTTCCTTTGCACTCGTTACCTTGCCCTCGACGATGCCGCCCTTGAGCTCGCACTTTTTGACCTTCTTAATGAAGTTCTTCAGCACGCGCGCCGGAGCAACCGCATCTTCGTGACCGAACGCAAACGCGCTCGGGCCGTGGAGCATCGTCTCGATCGAAGCATCGATACCGGCGGCCTCGCAGGCACGCTTGACGGCATGGTTCTTCAGAACGACGTACTCAACGTTCTCCTTACGCATCTCGTTACGGAGCTCGGTAACCTCTGCAACGGTCAGACCACGATAGTCAAACAGGATCACAGACTTCGCGTTTTTGATCTTCTCGGCGACTTCCGCGACTTGCGCTGCTTTACTCTCGATAATCTTTGCATTTGCCATGGTTTCACCTCCTGTAAGAATCCTGCGGCTTCGCGCCGCAAAAAAGTCCTCCCGCCGCAAGACGGGAGGACGAAAAAACAAACGGAATGTTTGGTTCTGACCTCGGCAGGATTTACACGCGATTGCGCTACCGGCTGTCTATGGCGACGAACTTTACCGTGTGATATTATAACAGCCTATCCTCACGCTGTCAAGCATTTCTTTCGGTAAAATCTCGCCTTTTTGGGAATTATTCTCCGATCCGGACCCGGATCGACGGGCGCACGGCGTATTTCGAATAATACATATCATATCCGGCATATTTGCCGCGACCGATCGCGCCGTCATCGTTGACGCAAACTACCTGGGAGCTTGTTGCGCCGGGCGTACGCGTCCACCACCAGCAGAATCCGTCATAGTCCATGACGCCGTTCGCAAGGGCATACGCCGTCGGGCGGCACCGACGCACCAGATCCGTCGGCAGATAGTAACTTGTCTCAACCGCGCTCAGAACGAACACATTGTCCGTTGTTTCGTTGCCGGGATCGACGGAAGTCGTCGGGTTCATTTCGGGTGTACAAACGGAAGAAACGATCTGCTGCTGCTCTTCGTCGCTGAAGGCTGCGTTGTAGAATGTACTGTTCAGCCAGGCGCGCAGGTCGCATTTCTCCCACGTCGTGCCGTATTTGGAATAGGGATGGAAGCGCTGGCAGTCCAGCCCGTATTTGCTGATCAGAAGAACGGAGGTATCGTCCTTGGCGATCACGATCCATTCGATGTCCTCTTTTCCGTTGAACAGCCGTCCGTCCTGTTCATATGTGCCGAACAGCACGTTTTCCCCAACCTCGATATCGGCCGAAAGCGCCTTGGGCAGGGAGAGGTTCTCGGATTCGGCAGCTTTCTGCGTCACAGCGCTGTTGTCCAGATTGACCCAAATCGCGGGACGGATGCCGTACTTGGTATAGTACATGTCGTACCCGTAATCCCGGATCGATCCGTCCGTCGAAACGGCCATCGCGGTTTTGGCGGATTTGCCCGGCGTGCGGAGCCACCAATAGCAGAAGCCTTTCTCCTCCAACAGCTCCTTTTTGGCTGCGGCTTCGGTCGCTTTGCAGGTGCGGTCGGACGACGAACCGAGGTAGTACCGCGCTTCCGCTGCGCTCAGCAGGAACACCTGATCTTCGGTATCCCGGCCGGGATCGGTGGAGTAGGTTGTGTTGGGCTCCGCGGTCACGGTCACGAGCGGAATCATTGCCTTTTCCGCATCGGTGAAGGCGACTTCGAGGAAGGAGCTGTTGAGCCAGGAGCGGATTTCGCTGTTTTCCCAGACAGAGCTGCCCGAGCTCCGGTTGAACCGACCGCCGTCGAGCACAAAGCTACTCAGAAGCAGTACGGCGCCGTCCTTCTTTTCAAGAACGCGCCATTCAATTCGTTCGGTACCGTTGAACAGGAGATTGTCCTGCTCATAGCTGCCGAAGTAATACGTGCTGCCGACGCGCACGTCGGAATAATCGGTATCGGTGAGCTTCGCCGCGGCGGGCAGAACGAAGATTCCGGGCAGCCCGACGACCGCTGCGCCGCAACCCGTGGCGGACAGCAAAAAGAGCGCGACCAAAAGAACGCAAACCGCTGCAGTCAGCGAGCGTTTTGGACGGCGGCTCGTTGCTTGCAACGGTTGAAGATTGGAAGATCGATTCATGATTCCCTCCCGAATGTTGTTTTGAGTACCCTTTGGGTTCGCATGTATCATAACAGAATCGAACCGCTTTTTCAATCAAAACAGCAAAATCGGGAGAAAAAAGTTACCGTTCGGTGCCGAGGAAGAACAGCGCCATCGTGCCGGGGCCGGAGTGCGAGCCGATGACCGGACCGATGTAGGACAGCAGATCCACGTCCTTGCCGGAGATTTCGCGAATCATGCCGCGCAGCAGCTCGGCGTCCTCGGCGCAGTCGCCGTGGCAGATGAAGACCGGGCCGTTTGCGGGATCGATCGCGGTTTCGGCAAATTTATCCGCCAACGCTTTGAGCGAACGGCGGCGGCTCCGCGCCTTCGACATGCTGATCAGGTGTCCTTCGTTGTCCACGTGCAGAACCGGCTTGATGCCAAGCACCGAGCCGACGAGCGCGGTCGTTGCGCTCACGCGGCCGCCCCGCTTCAGATAAACGAGATCGTCCACGGTGAACCAGTGACAGACGTGCAGACGCGTGTCTTCCACATAGCGGAACGTTTCCTCAATCGTGGCGCCTTCCTGCTGCTTCTTTGCCGCAAGATAGACCGTGAGGCCGAGACCGCCCGAGAACGCGAGCGCGTCCACCGCCATGATCTTGCGCTCGGGAAACTCCGGCTTCAAAAGCTCAATGGCTGCGAGAGACTGCTCATAGGTCGTCGATCCGCCCGAGGAGAACGCCACGTAAAGCAGATCGGTACCCGCTTCGAGCGTCGGCCGGAACGCGTCGAGGAACGTTGCCATGTTGATCGCAGACGTGCGCGAGCAGCGCCCTGCGCGCATTTGATTGTAGAATTCCGGGATATCGGTTTTACTGTTGAAATGTTCTGCGTCTTCATCTGTGAAGCGATAGGTCATGTCGATCATCGTAACGCCCCACTCATTAAGGGTTGCTTCGGGAATGTCGCATGCTGCGTCTGCAAAAATCCGATAAGTTGCCATTGTGTGATACTCCTTCCAAATCATGTGCGCCTCAGAGCGGCGCCGATACAAATACGTATTGTATCTTATCGGACCAAACCGGTTCGGTCAATCTATCGATTGTGAAATCCACCCTACCCGAAAAACAAACCCGGTAGAATTTCAAAAAGCGATTCTACCGGGAGTAGAATCGCGAAAAACCGTTAATGATCGGAATGGATATGCAAAAAACGGAGCAAACGGGAGCGTCAGACCGGAGTGTTTTCGGGGGCAGGCGTTTCGCTCGGGACGGGCTCTTCGAGCGCGGGAACGTCCGCAGGGACCGGCGTTTCCTCCGGAATCGGCGCGGCGCGGTTCTCGAGCCAGAACGAAACAATCTCCTCAACGGCGGGCGCGTTGGAGCTGCCGGAAAGGCCGTTCGGGATATAGACGACGATCACGATCTCGGGGTTCTCACGCGGGGTCACCGCGATGAACCATGCGGTATTTTCAATATCGATGTTGCTCGAAGAGGTGGTGGACGTCTGCGCGGTTCCGGTTTTGCCGATGATCCGATCGAGGTATCCTTTATCGCGGAACGCATCGGAGAAGGCGGATGCGGCGGTGCCGCCGTCCTCGGGGGACACCACGCCCTCCATGCCCGCGATGATCGCATCCCAGAACTCCTCGGGGGCGAAAATCGAATCGACGGTTTCCGGTTCGTTTTGGAAATAGACCGAGCCATCGGCGTTCAGAACCCGATCCAGCAGCGTCGCGCGGTAGACCGTTCCGCGGTTCGCGAGGGTTGCGCCGTAGCGGGCAAGCGAAATCGGCGTGACCAGCATAACGCCCTGGCCGATGCCCGTCTGAATCGTATAGGTCGGTTTCCAACGCAGCTCCTCGAGCCAGGTTGAGATCGAAACGATCCAACCCGTATGCAGATACGAAACGCCGACGGGAATGTTCAGCTCTTCCTTCAGAATCTGGCGAATCTCGCTGCCGCGCTCGCGCTGTTCGCCGTCCTGCAGCTGCAAGAGCTTTGCCGCGCAGGTTTGAAGCTGCGCGGTCGTCACGTTCAGTTCGTTCTGCTCCGCGATGTTCCGAAGCAGCGAATAAATCTGATTGTAGATCAGCCGCGGCAAAGCGGAGGTCTGCTGGGACAACGGTTTATCGCAATCATATCGCGCCTTTTGACCACCGATCTGCACGGAAAGCTCGCCGGGCAGCTCGATCCCGGTCGTATCCCTGAGCCCGAGCCGACCGGCCCAATAGTTCAGACGCTCGATGCCGACGCGGTCCGCAACCGTATAGAAATAGTAGTTGCACGAAACGGTCAGCGCGCGGGAGAGGTTCAGGTTCGCGTGGGTGGCCGTGTTCTTCACCCAGCAGCTCGGCGCGTTTTGCTCAACCTTGGTGGTCGGGTCGTCTACGAAATAGTAGTAAGGCGAACGGTCGGAGATGCGCTCATCGGTTGTGATCTTTCCTTCCATCAGCCCGGCAAATCCGGTTGCCATCTTGAACACCGAACCGGTCATCGTTCGAATGGCGATGGCGCGGTTCAGCGTCGGCAGGTTGCTGTTCTCCCCGAACAGGAGCTGGTATTCTTCGGAATCAACACCGTCGGTGAACAGGTTCGGATCGTAATCCGGGTAGGACGCCATCGCAAGCACCGCGCCGGAGTTTGCGTCCATGACGATGATTGCGCCGCTGTCCGCCCGCTGAATCTTATCGAGATCGTCGACGCGGCGGTAATAATCGGCAGCGTTCGATTGAATCTTCGCTTCCTCTTTTTGCTGCGTAGCGAGGATGTTGTCGATCAGCGCGCGTTCCACGACCTGCTGCAGCTCCATATCGATCGTGAGCTGCACATCCATCCCGTTCTGTGCCTGCGTGGAGGAGAGCACCTCCAAAATCGCGCCGCGACGGTTTTTCAGGATCGTCGTCGTGCCGAGCCGGCCGTAAAGATGCGGGGTCAGGTACGCTTCCATGGATTTTTCAACACCGGAAACGCCGATCAGGTCGCTGTAGGAATAGCCGAGCTGCAGCATATTCTGCGTCTCGGCAACATCGACCAATCCGCGGTACTCGTCATAAGTATAGTTGATGGTGCTCATATCGGTGGTTACCTGCTTGGACAGGTACCCGAGAATGTGAGACGCCGAATGGCCGTAGGGATAAACGCGCACGCTTGCCTGCTCGGTCTGAATGCCGATCAGTTCGCTCGCCTGCATATCCAGCTCGGTCACGACCGCCAACGAAACGCCGTATGCGATCGTCACGCCTTCGAACGCGCGATAGCTGTTCAGAACGGCTTCCTGCCGGATCGACATGATCTTACGCGCCTCATCGAACGGCATATCGTCGGGGATCCGCCACGATTCGCGCAGAATCAGGTACGCGTCCTCGGCGGATAGGTCGGGATTCGAGAAGTTGCACGCATCGACAAAATTTTTCTTCCGCACCGCGGCAGCCGCTTCGCTGGTGGTGCCGAAATCGTAATAGAACGTCCCGTCCGGCTGCATCCGTATATAAAATGTGTCGATGATCTTGCCGCCGCCCGCTTCGATGATCCGGATCGCCTCCATCAGCGAATGCGTATAGCGCATGCTGTCCACCGGGGTCGTGTTGTTTGGGTCGCGATAGAAGCGCACGTTGTACGTAACCTCGTCATACGCGAGCACAACGCCGTTCCGGTCGAGGATCTTGCCGCGCGTGCCGGATTGGTAGGTAACGGCGCGCGTCGATTGGGAAACGGCAGCGGTATAGGCTTCGACCTCGGTGATCGTGAGTTTGCGCAGGAACCAGAGCAGCACAAGCAGCATCGCCAAAAAGATGACGATGAGGAACCAGACTCTCAAATTCAGTTTGCCTTTTGCGCCGGTTTTCATATGCGATCCCGATGTCCTTTTTTCGCCCAGTCAAACAGTTTGCTAAGAGGCAGCACGCAAAGCCCGGTCAGCACCGCGTTCGGAAGAACGACGGTCAGAACCGTTTGGAGCGCGCGAAACTGCGCGCCGGCCAGATAGGAATACAGCCACTCGATCGGGGCAGGCAGCAGCACGGCGGCTGCGGCGAGTGCCCAAAGCAGCAGCGCTTTGGGATGATTGCGCCGCGTAAAGAGATACAGCGCGCCGACCGAGACAAGGTAGCACGCCGCGGTGAGTCCGAGATACGAATTGCAGATCGCGTCGATCACAAGCCCGCCGATCAGCGCAACGAGGATGCCGCTTTGTACGTTCAAAGCGACTGTTGCGGCAAGCGCAGCGGCAAGCAGCAGCCAGGGCCGAATGCCGAACAGGTTGTACGCCGAGAGCACCGCCGTGTCGAACAGGAGAAGCAGGAGCGCGGCAGCGGCAAGCGTTCCGTAGCGCTTCATGGGGTTGCCCCCGTCGGCGCAAGCACAAGCACCTCTTCGAGATGAGAGAAGTCCGCGTCCCATTGAACGACGCCGTCAAACGTTCCGGTATCCTCATCATCGAGCGCAACAACCGTGCCGATCAGAAGCCCCTTCGGGAAGATCTCGTCAAGGCCGGAGGTGATGATCACGTCGCCGATGCGCAGATCCGCGCCGTCTGGCAGATAGTAAATCTTGCTGCCTACGGTGCCGTCGGGCAGGGTCATAAGCCCACCGTACATTCCTTCGTCCCGCGTGCGCTGCACGGTGACGGAGATGCGCATATCGTCGTTCGCAAGCGTGCGGACGCGGCACCAGGTCGGTCCGATTTCGGAAACGCGGCCGATTACGCCGGCCGAGGTGATAACCGCCATCTTTTCGGAGACGCCGTGGCGCGTGCCGACGTTGAGCGTCAGCGTGTCCATATATGGGTTCGAGCTTTTGCCGATCACCGACGCTGTCAGAAAACGCAGATTCGGGTTCGCGTCCGTAAAGTTCAGCAGCTCGGTCAGCCGCGCGTTCTCCCGCGCGGTGTCTTCATAAAACGCAAGCAGCTTTGCCTGCTCCAGAAGCTGGGCTTTCAGCGATTCGTTTTCCGCTTCGAGGGCAGACGGATGGAACACGCGCACAAAGAAATCGCGCACAGTCTCCTGCACTGCGTACAGCTTTTCCTGCACGGGCAGCGCGGCCGAGCGAAATAATCCGTCCGTATAGGAGATGCGCCGATCGCCTACGGTTGCCGCAGCCAGCAGAATGCACAGCACGAACAGGATTCCGGCAATCCAAAGCGGGCGATTTTTCCAAAGCTTTCGCATCGCGATCCGTCCTTTCCGAAGGGTAGCGGTGTTTTGGCAGACCGCTCCGTATACAGTATACCACATCTTTTCGCGCGCTTCGGTGAATTTTCGGTGAACAACGCAAGGGAAACAAAAGAGCCGCAAAAAAGCGGCTCTGTTTGCAGAAGAAGAAAAGAACGAGTGAATCGGAATCAGTTGATTTGGGGCAGCTTTGCAAGGCTCTTTTCGAGTTCCTCGTTGGTCGGAATGTAATCGGACATCTCGCCGTTGTGGAACCGCTCATACGCAACCATATCGAAGTAGCCGGTGCCGGTCAGGCCGAACACGATCGTCTTGGCCTCGCCGGTTTCCTTGCACTTCATGGCTTCATCGATCGCAACCTTGATCGCGTGCGCGCTTTCCGGCGCAGGCAGGATGCCTTCGACGCGGGCAAACTGCTCTGCCGCTTGGAATACGTCGGTCTGGACCGCGGTTGTCGCCTCGAGATAGCCGTCCTCATACAGCTGCGAGAGCGTGGAGCTCATGCCGTGGTAGCGGAGACCGCCGGCGTGGTTCGGCGCGGGGATGAATCCGCTGCCGAGCGTGTACATCTTTGCGAGCGGGCAGACCTTGCCGGTATCGCAGAAATCATAGGCGAACTTGCCGCGCGTGAAGCTCGGGCAGGATGCGGGCTCGACTGCGATGATGCGGTATTCCTTCTCACCGCGCAGCTTTTCGCCCATGAACGGCGCGATCAGACCGCCGAGGTTCGAACCGCCGCCTGCGCAGCCGATGATGATATCCGGCGTGATGCCGTATTGGTCGAGCGCGGCCTTGGTCTCGAGCCCGATCACCGATTGATGCAGCAGCACCTGGTTCAGCACCGAGCCGAGCACGTAGCGATAGCCTTCATGCGTGACCGCGTCTTCCACCGCTTCGGAGATTGCGCAGCCCAGCGAACCGGTCGTTCCCGGGAATTCGGCCAGAATTTTCCGCCCGATCTCGGTCGTATCCGACGGCGACGGCGTAACGCGCGCGCCGTAGGTGCGCATCACCTCTCTGCGGAACGGCTTCTGCTCATAGGAAACCTTGACCATGTAGACCCGGCAGTCGAGATCGAAGTACGAGCACGCCATCGAAAGCGCCGTGCCCCATTGTCCCGCGCCGGTCTCGGTCGTGACGCCCTTCAGGCCTTGCTTTTTGGCGTAATACGCCTGCGCGATTGCAGAATTGAGTTTATGGCTTCCGGAGGTGTTGTTGCCTTCAAATTTATAATAGATTTTCGCCGGAGTACCGAGCTTTTCCTCCAGACAGTATGCCCGAATGAGAGGCGAGGGACGGTACATCTTATAGAAAGACCGAATCTCTTCCGGAATCGGAATGAACCGATCCGTATCATTCAGCTCCTGCGCGACAAGCTCCTCGCAGAACACGCCCTCGAGCTCCGCCGCGGTCATCGGTTTGCCTGTTCCGGGATTCAGAAGCGGCGCGGGCTTGTTTTTCATATCCGCGCGGACGTTGTACCATGCGGTCGGCATTTCGGTTTCTTTCAGATAAATTTTATACGGAATCTGCTGTTCCATGGGTTTGCTTCCTTTCTGATTGCTATGGTCGGTGAGGGGAAATACGGCGGTCGATCTTCAGCCCCGTTCACCATCGTCTGCTTCTCTGAATCATGGTTCCTCCAAAATAAAATGATCCCATCCCTTTTGCCGGGACAGGATCGGATTTCCTGCGGTGCCACCCTGCTTGGCGCTGCTGCGCCCTCTCATGTATGCTGTCACATACCGGCGCCGATTACGGTGCGCCGCGCCGTCTCCCATACTCCGCATTCGCGTTTCCGGTCGCCCTCCGAAGCCCATTCCAACGGGTGCTTTCTGCCACGATCCCACCGCCCGCGACTCTCTTGGAAAAAACGGATCCCGATGTACTTACGCTTCTTCAACGGTTTCCCACATCATAGCATACGTTTTTCCCCTTGTCAATCATTTTATATATTATTTTTTCCGAAAAAGAAGCGGTTGACAAGGATGCGGCGCAATGCTATACTAATCCCGAGTATTTCGGTAGGGTTTTGAGGCAATGAAGTTATCCACAAAGGGACGATACGGGCTGCGGGCGATCGTGGAGCTGAGCGCGCGGCAGGAGAGCGGGCCGGTCTCGCTTTCGCTGATTGCAAGCGAGCAGGGCGTGAGCGAAGCGTATCTCGAACAGTTGATGCGGCTGTTGAAGAACGCGGGGCTTGTGACGACGGCGCGCGGCAAAACGGGCGGCTATCTTCTGAAGCGGGACGCGAAGGACATCACGGTGGCGGAGATCCTGAACGCGCTGGAGGGATCGACGGCGTTGGTGGACTGCGTGGGAACGGATGTGCGCGTTTGTGAGCGCGCGTGCTATTGCGCCTCCCGGCCGCTGTTTTTGACGCTGCAGAACCGGATCGACGCCGTCCTGAACGAAACGACGCTTTTTGACCTGACCGAGGATTATCGAGAACAGAAAAGAAGGAACGAAGATGCAAAGAGTTTATCTTGACAATGCAGCGACGACACAGGTTTTGCCTGAGGTCATCGAAGCGATGCTGCCGTATTATACGACGTATTACGGCAACCCGAGCGGGTTCCATGCCTTCTCGCGCGAGGCGCACAAGGGCTTGGACGATGCACGCAAAACGGTTGCGGCGTGTCTGAACGCCGCGAGCCCGGACGAGATCACGTTCACGGGCGGCGGCAGCGAGGGCGACAACATGATTCTGCGCGGCGTCGCCAAGGCAAACCGCAAGAAGGGGAACCATATCATTACGACGACGATCGAGCATCACGCGATCCTGCATACGCTGATGGCGATGGAGGCCGAGGGTACCGCGACCGTAACGTATCTGCCGGTCGACAGCGACGGGCGCGTCACCGCGCAGCAGGTGAAGGAGGCAATCCGCCCCGATACGATCCTTGTTTCGATCATGTTTGCGAACAACGAGGTCGGGACAATCGAGCCGATTGCTGAGATCGGCGCGGTCTGCCGCGAAGCGGGCGTGCTGTTCCATACCGACGCGGTGCAGGCGGTCGGACATGTTCCGGTCGATGTGCAGGCGATGAAGATCGATCTTTTGACGCTGACCGCGCACAAGTTTCACGGGCCGAAGGGCGTCGGCGCGATCTATGTGCGGAAGGGCGTTCGGATGCCCGCGCTCGTCCTCGGCGGCGCGCAGGAGAACAAGAAACGTGCCGGCACCGAGAACATTCCGGGCATTGTCGGCCTTGCCGCCGCGCTGCGTTACCAGACCGATCACATGGCGGAACATATGGAGAAGATGACGCGGCTCCGCGAACGGCTGATGAACGGGATCGAAGAGCGGATTCCATATGTGGAGCGGAACGGGCACCGCACCGAACGGCTGCCGAACAACGTGAACTACTGTCTGCGGTACATCGAGAGCGAGAGCGTGCTGCTGTGGCTCGATATGAACGGGATTGCGGCGTCGAGCGGCTCGGCCTGCACCTCCGGCTCGCTGGATCCCTCACACGTGCTGCTTGCGATGGGCGTTTCGCATGAGGCGGCGAACGGGTCGCTGCGGATGACGCTGTCCGAGTTCACGACCGAAGAAGAGATTGATTACACGCTCGACGTGCTGCCCGGGATCGTGCAGCGGCTCAGGGATATGTCCCCGATTTACCCGAAAGGAGCATAACGATGGTTTATTCGGAAAAAGTATTGGATCATTTTCAGAATCCGCGCAACGTCGGTGAGATTCCGGATGCGGACGGTGTCGGAATGGTCGGCAACGCGAAATGCGGCGATATCATGCAGATGTTCATCAAGGTCAGCGAGGATGAAGTGATTGAGGACGTCAAGTTCAAGACCTTCGGCTGCGGAGCGGCGATCGCAACGAGCTCGATGGCAACCGAGCTGATCAAAGGCAAACGCATTGACGAGGCGCTTTCCTTGACGAACGAAGCCGTCGTCGAAGCGCTCGAAGGGCTGCCGCCGGTGAAGATTCACTGTTCGGTGCTCGCGGAGGAAGCCGTGAAGGCTGCCGTGGACGACTATCGCAAAAAGAAAGCCGAAAAAGCAGAATAACATTCATATGCCCACGGTTCGTGACCACTCGTTCCTTCTCAACGGGGAACGGTGGTCACGTTTCGGCGTTTTGGGACCTGCTCTGCCGCGAAGGGGCAGGCATGCGAGCATGGACCGCTGGATTGCGGACAGCATGAAATCGAACGCGTAAAGGCTTCACCAAAAAAAGAAAGCTGTTTGAAAAGAGAGCGCATGAAGAGGTACTCTGTAAAGGGTATTTTTTAAACAGTACAATCGGGCGGAGGGAATACGGCAATCCCTCCGTCTTTTTTCTGTTGCCCGGCTGCTCTGCGCAAGGGGAGCTGACGCGAAGCGTCTGAGGGGCTGTGAACTCCGAGATACGCCTTGTACTGCTTGGGCGGGGCGTCGAGGACGACGCCCCCTACGAGATGCATCGGCAGGCATGACTGCCTGAACGAATTGTAGGGGTCGTCCTCCCGGACGACCCGATATAAGCCTTTCCTTTGATGGGGAAGGGATATTCTCTATGTTCCGTAAGAGCGCACTTATACACCACCATGCTGCGGTGTTGCGTACGCATGTGAGCAAACAAAAACCTCCCGAAAAGGAACTGTTTCCCGGAAGGTTCAATCCGTTTCATTTCGACAAACCGGAATTTATGTCAATGCGAATTCAATCTCATCAAGTTTATTTGGTATCGCGTTCTTTCTCCCCGTCTCCTTAAAGCCGATTCGGCGATAGAGTCTCTCGGCATTTATATTATTCTCAAGAATCCACAGCGTAGGGGTATCCGTACATTGACCTACTGCGTATAGTAACAATTTCGTTCCATAACCCATGTTTTGCATATCCGGAAGGATATAAAGATCCTCTATTAAACCCTTTGTTACAGAGACAACCCCTATCGGTTCTTCTTCTACAAGCATATAGAGCTTTGTTCCGTTGTTCATCTTGTTTCTCAGATATTCCCGTTGCCGATCTGGCGTGTGTGTTTCTATGAAATCAGGAGCACAAAATGCACGATGCGATTCCTTCCAGGATATTGAATGGATGGTAGCGGCTTGAAGAAGATTTGTTTCATCTACAGATACTATCACGATTACCTCCACATACCGAATTATTTGTATCAATATAACATAATTTACAGCACGACGCAACGAAAAAGCACAGCTGAGCAAAACCGACTGTGCTTTTGAAATTCCCCTTGACAGAATGCCTCCGAAGCTCTCTTTTTCACGTTTTGGCGCGGGGTCGCATACGGTAACAAAAAGAGATGCGGAGGCGGGGTATGCGAATTCGAAGTTCGATCTGTCCGATCAAGACCGTTGCGCTCGTATTGATTGCGCTTGGGCTCTTGCTGCTGTTGTTCTGCGTTCCGTTTTGGGTGTTCTGCGCCGCGCTTGCGCTCGTGTTGATCGTGCTCGGATTCTGGCTGCTTTGAACGATGCGCTTGCGCACGGCGGGCGGGTATGCTATACTTTTCTAAAACGGAAAGGGGGCCGCGCGCATGAAACGTCGCTTTGTCCTATGGGTCGCGCCGATTGTTCTTGCGGCGCTGATGTGGCTTGGCTGCGTCAAAAGCGATCCGATCGTGCTTGTCCCCGAACCGACGGCAACTGCCGAACCGACGGCCACCCCGGCGATTGCAACCCCTGCGCCGTTCGACCTGTCCCCCTATCGACTGACGGACGATGGGCTGTACGACCTGTCCCCCCTGCTGCTGAACCCGGAGCAGAAACTGCTGCACATTGGGTTTTCGGGCGAGCGGCAGCTGCTTCTCTTATGGGCGGACGAATCCGAAACAACGCTGATTTGGGAACGGTTCGACCTGTTTACGGGGGAACGCACCGTGCTTCGGACGGAGACGATTGCCGAACCGATCCCGTATTCGGACGCGCTCCTATTCTATTCGCTGAATCCGCCGACCTATTGGGACAGCATGCGGAACGAGCTCGTGCTTCTGGACGCCGACTGTACATCGTGCACGCGGCTTGCGGTCACCGATGCGGGCTACGAAACTTGCTATCGCATCGGCGACTCGGTATTGACGTATGACAATCGGGAAAGCTCCGTACTGCAAATCGATTCGGACGGGACGGAGATTGCGCTGTTTCCGACCGGATGGCGGTACCGATACGGCTATCTTACGGGCTATTGTCCCACGCACAACTATATCTCGCTTGCAGCGAACGACGCCTATACCGATCAGAGCGTCACGCTGCTCATCGATCTGAATCGCGGCGAGGGGATCGGTCAACAGGAGGAGGTTTCGTTCTTTACCGAAGCGGCCGACGGCACGCTGATTTCGCTGAACCGCGCCTATCGATGGGAGGAAGGGGATTTCGGTGAAACGACCGTAACCTGCCGCGTTGCGGACCGGGCAACGGGCGCGCGCGGAAGGGTCGCGCAGTTTACGGAGCGGGATTATTACCCGACGATCTATCCCCAAACGGGCGGGTTCGTGCTTGAGCATTGGAGCACGGATTACGAATGGCGGTACCTCGATCCGATGCGCGGCGAGATGCGGCGCGTCGTGGTGCCGATTGATCGATATGAACCGGCGTGGGAAGAGCCGGAGGAAACGGATCCGGAGGAATGGGGCGGCGAACCGCCGGGCGTGGTCGCATGGCTGCAAAGCGACGGTTCGGACGGGCGATATCTGATCTGCCCGCTGCGCGTGAACGATGACGCGGTTGCGCTGCTGCTGTGGGATATCGAGGCCGGTACGCGCATCCCGCTTTCGTTTTCGGAGACGGAGGAGCCGTTGGTACAGCCGGTTCCGTATATCGACGCAACGCCTGCTCGTTACGCGGATCGCGTGAAGGATCTTGCCGAGCGGTATGGCATCACGGTGTTGATCGGCGAGGCGGCGCAGCTGAACATCACGACCCACACGGCTGAAGTTGTCTCGGTGGAGGAGGCGCTGCCCGAGATCGATGAGACGATGGATCTGATCGAGACCGTGCTTGCGGAATACCCTCCCGGATTTTTCCGAAAAATCATGGACGGATCGGGAGACGAGCTCATCTTTGAGCTATGCGGAACGATCCGCTCGCGCGAGGAATCCGCGCTCGATTACCCGTCAGCACTGACGTTCCAGACCGACGGGAGCCGCATTGTGGTGCTCAATGTGTATCTGACGGCGGGCATGCGGTATACGATCTTTCACGAGCTGGCGCACGTAATCGACCGCGCGCTCGACGCGGCGGTGACTTCTTATGACGATCCGCGTTGGAACGACGCCGATTGGTGCAGCCTGAACCCGAAGAAGTTCAATTATTACTTTGCGTACAACGACGAAGACGGCAATCCGTACGATTTGTTCGGGTCAACAAAATATACGCCGCAGGACAGCGCGTATTACAAGAAGCACAAGCGTGACAGCGTCTATTTTGCGGATGTATATTCGAAGACGTTTGCAACCGAGGATCGCGCGGTTTTGATGGGCTTGCTGCTTGCCGACAACAGCTCCGATGAGCTGCTCTCCTGCCCGCACCTGCTTGCCAAGCTGCAGTATTACGCTAAGGCGATCCGCACGGTATTCGATCCGGACGGAACGGAGTGGAGCGAGCCGCCGATCTGGGAGCAGCGCATTGCCGAATTGCAATAAAAGAACGCATCCGGAAAACGGATGCGTTCTTTGCGTGTTCGAATCAATAGTTCTCTTTCCGGACTTCGAAATAGGACTGCGGATGCGCACAGACGGGGCAAACCTCGGGCGCCTGCGTTCCGACGACGATATGACCGCAGTTGCGGCATTCCCAGATCTTGATTTCGCCCTTTTCGAAGACTTCGCCCTGCTTCACGTTCTCGAGCAGCTTGCGATAGCGCTCCTCATGCGCTTTCTCGATCGCCGCAACGCCGCGGAATTTGGCGGCGAGCTCCGGGAAGCCTTCGGCCTCAGCGGTCTTGGCAAATTCTTCGTACATATCCGTCCATTCGAAATTTTCGCCGTCGGCAGCCGCGGCGAGATTGTCGGCCGTCGAACCGATGCCGTTGAGCTCTTTGAACCAGAGCTTCGCGTGCTCCTTCTCGTTGTCGGCCGTCTTCAAAAACAGCTCCGCGATCTGCTCATAGCCTTCCTTTTTCGCTTTCGAGGCAAAATAGGTGTACTTGTTGCGCGCCTGCGATTCGCCCGCGAATGCGGCCTCGAGATTCTTTTCTGTTTGCGTTCCCGCATACTTGTTCTGTGCCATAGGATCCTCCTGTTGTATCATATTGCAGAAAGGTACAGGGAGCGGTCAATCGCTTTCCTGCCCAAACATTTCTTCAAAGATTTCATCGGCGTAGTCATGAACGGTCCGTTCAAAGGCGCGATACGCGTTTAAAAACCGCCGTCCCTGCTCGGAAAGCTCTGCGCCGCCGCCGCCGCGCCCGCCGGTCGTGGAGATCAGAAGCGGGAAGGAGAGGGACTGCTCGGCCGTTTTGATGATGCTCCATGCTTTTGAGTATGCCATGCCCATCGACATCGTCGCTTTACGAAGCGAGTGCAATTGGTCGACACGCTCAAGCAGTTCCGCAATCCCGGGCCCGAAAATCTTCTCTTCGCCGTAGAGCCGCAGCGTAATCGAATAGCGCAGCTTGTCCACCCGAAACCACCTCCTCGTTCCCATTCATTATAGCGCAAAACCGCCGAAAACGCAAGAAAAACCGATGCCCGCCGCAGAAAAACGGAAAAACTGAAAATTGAATCAAAAACCGGGACGGAATTTTCCAAAAAGTGCTGTGCAGAACGAAGAAAACATGATATACTGAATCCAATCGAACAACCATGGGGGACGATATGAAGCATATTTTTTTGATGAATCCGGCTGCGGGCAAAACCGAAGGCAAACAGGCGATCGAAGAACAGGTCCGCAAAGCGTGTGAGGATGCGGGCGTCGTCTATGAGATCTATCATACCACCGGGCCGAACGACGCGACGGCGCATGTCGAAGCATGCTGCAAGGCCGAGCCGAACGAAGAGCTGCGCTTTTATGCCTGCGGCGGCGACGGAACGCTGAACGAAGTTGCGGCGGGCGCCTATCGCTATCCGAACGCGTCCGTTACGGTCGTTCCGTGCGGAAGCGGAAACGACTTTGTCAAGGTGTTCGGCGGAGCGGAAAAGTTCCTCGATATCCCCGCGCTGCTGAAGGCGGAGGCGAAGCCGATCGATCTGATCCGCGCAAACGAACATATCGCGGTCAATGTGCTGAACTTCGGTTTTGATACGACGGTTGCCAAAACGATCCCGAAGGTGCGCCGCAAGCCGATTATCGGCGGCAGCAATGCGTATACGACGGGCATCGTTACCGCGCTTCTGACGGCGATGATCACCAAATGCTCGATCGTGGTGGACGGCGAAGAGATCACCAACGGAAAGATCCTGCTTTGCACAATTGCAAATGGGCAGTACGTCGGCGGATCGTTCAAGTGCGCGCCGCGCGCCGAGGTGGACGACGGGTTCTTGGAGGTCTGCAAATTCAAGACAATCAGCCACATTCGCTTTGTACAGGTGCTTGGACCTTACACCGCGGGCGAGCATCTCGACAATCCGAAGTTCCAGGACATCATCACCTATCGGAGAGCGAAGCATATCGTTGTGCGGGGCAAGAATCTGATGTTCTCGCTCGACGGCGAGCTGATCACTGCCGATGAGCTGGATATCTCGGTCATGAAAGGAGCACTCCGCTTTGCAAACCCGTAATGTCTCGCAAACGCTGATCCGGACGATCACAGGCATCATTCTGCTGATCGTATTTGCCGCGTGCATGTCCTTCCGCATCTCCTCCGTCCTGTTCTTCATGACCGCGGGATGCATTGCGTGCTGGGAAGTGGCGAATGCGCTCCACGCCATGCAGGTGCGCTGCTCGCCGTGGCCGCCGATGATTTTGCTCGTGCTGCTCTCCGTTGCCATGCTGCTGCGGCTTCCGACGGCATGGTCGCTGATCGCGCTCGGCATCGATGTGATTCTGGTGCTTGCATATGCGCTGTTTCATCGCGTCGAATATCAGAACGTGCTCGGAACGCTTGCGCTGTTCCTGTACCCGATGCTGTTCTTTCTGTTGTTTGCTTACGTCGGCGAAATGGAGCTCAAGCATCGGCTTCCGATCCTCGCGGTCGTGATCGTTTCGGCGAGCATTTGCGATATTGCGGCCTATTTCATCGGCCGTTGGCTCGGCAAACATAAGATGGCGCCCGAGATCAGCCCGAAAAAGACGATCGAGGGCTCGGTCGCCGGATTGCTGTTCGGAACGCTCTCCGGGATCGGCATCTATTTTGCGCTGCGCCCGCTGATCGGGGACGAGCTGCCGATGCTGCTGTACCTTGTCGCGTCGTTCCTTTGCTCCGTTGCGGGCGAGGTCGGGGACCTTTGCGCTTCGATGATCAAGCGCCAGGCGAACATCAAGGACTACGGAAAAATCCTGCCGGGGCACGGCGGCATCATGGACCGGGCCGACAGTTTTGTGTTTGCACTGCCCGTCGCGCTGCTGTGCTTCGAACTGTATTACGCATTTCTGCAATGAAAAAACGAATGTTTGTGCTGCTGTTGTCCGCCCTGCTGTTGCTAGGCGGACTTCCGTTGCCCGCAGCGGCCGAGGAATCCGTCACAGGGATCGCATCGCGCGAAGAGCTCGAAGCAATCCGCTTGAACCCTTCCGGCTCCTATCGGCTGACCGCGGACATCGATCTTGACGGAGCGCCATGGACGCCGATCCCGTTTTCCGGAACGCTGGACGGTGACGGGCATACGCTCTATAATCTGCGCGTGGATTCGACAGGCGAGGAGACGGTGACAACGTTCGACGGCAACCGCAAGGAGTATGAAACCGTCTTCGGCGCGCTGTTCTCAACCGTGACCGATGCAACCGTAAAGAACCTGAACCTGGTGAACGCCACGGTTGCGGTTTCGACCGATCGGAACTGCTTTTTGGCACCGCTGGCGGGATATGCGCTGGGCTCCTCGTTTGAGGCCTGTTCCGTTTCGTCCCGCGTTGCGCTGACGCTGTCCGGAACGAACGAGGGCGTCGGCGGACTGATCGGCTTTGCGGATGGCTGCATTGTGGAGGGCTGCTCCGTTGACTGCGTGCTGACGTTTACGGATACAAATGAGGCGATCGACTGCGAAGAATTTATGGGCGGAATCATCGCCTGTGGGAGCGGCCGCGTCAACGACTGCGCGGTGAAGCTGCGCGGGTTTGCGGAGATTTACGGCTATGCGCACGGCGGCGGCGTGTTCGGCATGCATAAGCTGCGCAGAGGACTGGATTTTTTCCCGAAGCTTTCGCGAACGACGGTCGACGCGGAGATTTCCTTCTTCGAGGTTTCTCCGGTAAAGCGCAGCTATTGCGATCCGTTGATCGGCGAGGACAGCGGAGGCTACTGTACGCTTTCGAAGAACACCGTTTCGCATTTTGACTCGTTTGCGTCAAGAAGCCCTGTGCGATTGCGCCCGGAAGCATGCGAATCGCCCGTGTACGAGGCGGTGATTACGGAACCGACCTGCTCGTCGTGGGGGTTTACGACCTATACGTGCAGCGTCTGCGGCTATACCTATACCGATTTTTATACGCCGCCGGCGCACCGCTATGAAGCGGTTGAAACGCCGCCGACCTGCACCGAGGCGGGCGAAACGACGTATACCTGCGTTTATTGCGGCGATTCCTATTCGGACCCGATTCCGCCTGCCGGGCATACCCCGGGTGAATGGACGACCGTGCGCGAAGCGGCGATCGGCGTTGCGGGCGAGGAGCAGCAAACCTGTGTGCAATGCGGCGCAGTGCTGCAAACGCGTCCCATTCCTGCGCGCGAAGCGCCGCCGGTGATTTTGGCGGAGTCCGTTTCGCTTCTGCCGATCGAGCTAATGTTGACGGTCGGGGAAAGCGCGAAGCTGAATGCGTCCGTGCTGCCCGAATCCTGCTGGGACCCCGGCGTGGTTTTTGCAAGCGAGGATCCCGCGATCGCGTCCGTTTCCGAGACCGGAACGGTTGCGGCACACGCGCCCGGAACGGCGCGAATCCATTGCGTCAGCGCGGGCGGGAACGCCGAGGCCGTATGCAACGTGACGGTACGGTATTCGGTCGGGCAATGGATCGTGCATTATATTCTGTTCGGTTGGTTGTGGGATCGCTG
>ONLX01000061.1 GCA_900318765.1 uncultured Eubacteriales bacterium | reverse complement strand
GTCTTCCTCCGGGATGACGGTCTTGTCATAATACATGAAGTAGCCGTTATCGGAGGTCAGCGGGTACGCATACAGCGTATCGCCGGAAGTTGCAGCCGCAACAACGCCGGGATCGTTCGCCGCTTTCACGGTTTCGGAAGCCTTAACGCCGAGCTTATTCAGCGCGCCGCCCTGTACAAGGCGAGCAAACTGGTCCTGCGCGAAGCAGAAGAGGTCAGCACCCGCGGAAACGTCGCCGAGCATCTGGTCTGCCGAAGTTGCTTCGGAAACCGGGTTCACGGTCGCGTTGAAGGTGATGCCGTCTTCGTTGGAGCTGTTGAAAGCTTCAATCTGCTGCTTGGTCAGATCAACCGCGCTCTCACCGACCCAAACGAGGATGTCATAGGTGCCTGCGAGCTCGCCGCCGGTGGTCGCCGGCTGTTCGGTCGTCGTCTGTTCGGTCGTGCCGGTCTGAGTCGTCGTTTCCGTCTTCGGCTCAGTCGTGTCGGTCGACGGCGTCGTGGTGGTCTGCGCCGAACCGGTGCAGGCGAACATCGCGAGAACCATGACGAGAGCCAGCACAATTGCTAACGTTCTTTTCATTCTTTTCTTCCTCCTATTGCATTTTGCTTTTTAAGCAATGAAAAGATCGGCAAAAGGGACGTTTCTTTTGCCCTAAGAGCGTAAGAAACAGGGATCCCCCTGTTCGTTCCTTTTCCGACTACTATATTAACCCCATTTTTTCCGATTGTCAACACAGTTTTTACGTATGCTTTTCTTTTTTTATATCCGAGGGCCTTAGTTATGCAATTTTCCGTGTTTTTTTCGTTCATTGCTTCGTATTTCGTTTGCCTGTCCTGTTTTCGGAATTCATTCGAAGCTGTGCGATTGGCGCCCAAAAATCCTATATTATTTTTTTCAAAAAGTGCGGATGCACGGTTGACGAACGGTGTCGATTCGCGGTAAAATAAGATATTATTCACGGGAAAGCCCGTTCGGAGGCATCATGATCGCATTCGGGATCGCGCTCGGACTGGTTGCTCTTCTCATGGCAGCCATCCTGGAATTCAACAAAAATACTGTCCTCGGCTTTGTTCTGCTTGCGCTTGCGGCGATCGGCTTTATTCTGCTGTTTGTGAAGGTCCTATACGGAAGCAAATGGTATTGGAAGCTCGTCGGATGGCTTGGCTTTCTGCTTACGTTTGCGGGAATCCTGATTCTGACGTGGCCGTCGGTCAAAAACGTTCCGGCGTATCGCGGCAACACTCCGGAGCGCACGCAGGTCGTCTCGCTTGCGGACGGCGACGTGCGCGGCGTCATCCTTGAAGACGGTGCCGTGGAGCTCTATGCGGGCATTCCGTATGCTGCGCCGCCCGTCGGCGACCTGCGCTGGAAAGAGCCGCAGGATCCGGCTCCGTGGGAAGGCATACTCGAGGCCGATCATTTTGCGCCGATGTTTTCACAGCCGACGCATCTTCCGATTTATAACAGTCTCAGTCAGGTGATCGGCTATCACGACTATCGGATCGATCTTTCGGACAATTTTGTCGCGCCGGTCAGCGAGGACGCGCTGTATCTGAACGTCTGGAAGCCGGCAGGCGACGCGCAGGGGCTTCCGGTGCTCGTGTACATTCACGGTGGCTCGCTGCAATCCGGTCAGCCGTGGTACGAGGACTACGCAGGCAAGGGCATTGCGGCCGCGGAAGGGATGGTCGTCGTCAACATGGGGTACCGGCTCGGCGTCTTCGGCTTTTTTGCCGACGAGGAGCTGGCCGCCGAATCCCCGAACGGGACGACCGGCAACTATGGTCTGCTGGACCAGATCAAAGCGCTGGAATGGGTCAAAAACAATATTGCGGCGTTCGGGGGAGATCCCGGGAATGTGACGCTTTCGGGCGAATCGGCGGGCTCGGCATGCGTTTCGGCGCTGTGCGCCTCGCCGCTCGCAAAGGGACTGTTTCGCCGCGTGCTGCTCGAAAGCTCGACGGTCGTTTCCGCAGAGCCCCCGCACTCGTTCCGTCTGCTGGACGAAGCATTGGAATCCGGCGCAGATCTCAAAGAGCGCTACGGTGCGTCGTCGGTCGCGGATCTGCGCGCGCTCAGCGCGGACGATCTGATCGGAGAAGCGTTCACGCAGCACCACATCACGGTGGACGGATACGTGCTGTCCGAGCTGCCGTACGAAACGTACCGCAAGGGCAACAACAACGAAGAAGCGATCCTGCACGGGTACAACTCGGAGGAGAGCGGTCCGTTTATTCTGTTCGATCACGCGAATCTGAAGAATTATGAGCAGAAGGTGCGCGGATATTTCGGCGAATATGCCGACGAAGTGCTTGCGCTGTACGATCCGAAAACCGACGCCGAGGCGGATGCGGACTGGGCTGCAATCTACGGAGCGGTCTTCTTCAATTACCCGCATTACTGCCTGAACCGCCTCGCTTCCGAGAACGGAACGCCGGTCTACGAATACTGCTTCTCAAAGAAGAACGGCAGGCTCGGTCCGTGGCACAGCGGGGAAATGATGTATTTCTACGGAAATATTCCGGCGACGTCCTCCGTCTTTGACGACAGCGACCGCGCGCTCTCAAAGACCGTGATGGCGTATATCAAAAACTTCGCAACTTCGAACGATCCGAACGGCGCGGGGCTTCCCGCTTGGGAGCAGTCGAAGGACAGCACCCGGCTTTTGAAGCTCGACACAACCGTTGAAATGGCGGACGAGCCGTTCCTTGCGTTCTATGACATTCTCGACCGCATGCAGGGTTGGGGCGAATAACGATTTGACAGGGGAGGTACTGCAATGGAATTGATGAATGTTTTACAGGAGCGGTATTCCGTGCGCGACTTTTTGCCGCGTTCGATCGAGGCGGACAAGCTCGGCCGGATCCTCGACGCGGGTCGCCTTGCGCCGACCGCAAAGAACCTGCAGCCGCAGCGCATCTATCTGCTGCAAAGCCCGGAATCGCTTGAAACGATCCGCGGCATCACGCGGTGCGCCTTCAATGCGCCGGTTGTGCTTCTGATCGCCGTGGATACCGATACTGCCTGGGTCAATCCGTTTGACAGCCGCATTACTTCCGCAGATCAGGACGCGGCCATCGTCGCAACGCAGATGATGCTCGCTGCATGGAACGAAGGCATCGGCTCCTGCTGGGTCTGCTATATGCCGAACGAGGAAGTGCGGCGCGCGTTTGCGCTTCCCGAGAACGAAAAGCCCGTTCTGCTGATGCCGCTCGGCTACCCGGCGACCGATCATCCCTCGCCGAACCACGGTAAACGGAAGCCGCTCTCCGAAACGGTTACGGTTCTCTGACGCCGATTCTCTTTACAGCAAGAGGGAACATTTTCCGGAAAGGAGGTCCTCATGAGCATGGAATATTCCTGCGG
>ONLX01000052.1 GCA_900318765.1 uncultured Eubacteriales bacterium | reverse complement strand
GTACCCAAGTGGCTATAAGGGGCTCCCCTGCTAAGGGAGTAGACTGGGTTGACCGGTGCGAGAGTTCGAATCTCTCCTTCCGCGCCATGTCGAGTGGTGATAACGGATTTGAGTTATCACCACTCGATTTTTCGTTTCCGGCGCGCATTGCTTGCAATCGATTTCGATTCATGGTATGCTGATTGAAAATCTGCCGATCATGTCGGGAAAGGATCCGCTATGCTTTGGAAAGTGTCGGTCGTTGCGATTGTTACAATCGTGTTTCTCTATGAACTGTTTCTCACTCTGCTCTCCCTTCGCTCAAAAAACAATCCGATTCCGCCCTGTGTCAGCGACGTCTACGATCCGGAAAGCTATCAGAAGCATCTCTCGTACCGGGCGGAAAAGAGTCGGCTCGAACTGCTTCGCTCTTCGGCGGGCTATCTGATCGACGTTGTTCTGCTTCTGACCAACGCGTATGCCGCTTTTTCCGGCTTGTTTTTCCGCGGAACGTGGGTGCAGCTGCTTGCCGTTGTCCTGCTCTCCGCGGTCTCATCGCTGCTTCTGCTGCCGTTCGAATACTGCGATACGATGGGCATTGAGCAAAAATACGGGTTCAACCGTACAGACAAAAAAACGTTTGTTCTCGATCGTATCAAGGAATTTGCGCTGCAATTTGTTTTGATGCTCGGGCTGGCTTCCTTGATCATGGGACTCCATTTGGCGTTCGGCGATTGGCTGATCCTTGTTTTTGCCGCCATAGCGACGCTGTTTCTGCTGTTTATCACCTTCCTGTTTCCGTTCTTCAGCCGGATCTTCAATACGTTCCGTCCGCTTGAGGACGGAGAACTCAAGGATCGGCTCACGCATCTGTTGGAGAAAAACGGGTACCGCGTCCGCGCAATTCAGGTGATGGACGCCTCCCGCCGATCCACAAAAGCAAACGCGTATTTTGCGGGCTTTGGAAAAATGAAGACGATCGTCCTGTACGACACGCTGCTCGATACGATGACCGCCGACGAGATCTGCGCCGTTTTCGCGCATGAGCTCGGGCATGGACTGCACAAGGATACGCTCAAAAATCAGCTTTTGTCCTTCCTGCAGATGCTGATCCTCGGCGCGCTCGCATGGCTGACGCTGCGCACGCCTGAGCTGTTTACGGCGTTCGGGTTTTCCGAAGTCAATTACGGCTTCGCCCTCCTTCTGATCATGAGCGTTGAATTTGCACTGATTCAGCCGCTGTTCGGCCTGCTTGCCAACGCGTTCTCCCGCCGTGCCGAATACCGGGCGGACGCTCACGCGGCTTCGGAAGGGTACGGCGAAGCGCTGATTTCTGGGTTAAAGAAGCTGTCCCGGCAAAATTTTGCGAATCTTTCGCCCTCACCGCTGCTCGTTGCGCTTACCTATTCCCATCCGACGCTTGCGCAGCGCATTGAGGCGATCCGAAAAACAGAACAGAACGCATAACCCTTCCCTCCCTGAAACAAGGAAACGGCGCAGGTCCGTCCCGATGGTATAAAATATATTATTTGTAAAGAAAATGTATCGGGGAAGTAAAAATATGCTTGACAGAGCCAATGGAAAATGATAATCTATGCATGGATTTGGATATCCATCTTTCGAACAGAAAGAAATATATCAAAAGGAGAAAGAAGAGAACATGAAGAAGATCCTTGCATTGGTACTTGCACTTTGCATGGTATTTGCTCTGGTTGCCTGCACCGCGACTGCGCCGACGACCACCGAGACGACGACCACTGAGCCGACGACCACCGAGCAGAAGCCGGCGGAGCAGCCCAAGACCGAAGAAGGCACGACCGCCGCTGCAACCGGTTCCGTTTACTGGCTGAACTTCAAGCCGGAGTCGGATGAAGTCCTGCAGAACGTTGCGAAGCTGTACACCGAAAAGACCGGCGTTCCGGTAAACGTTGTTACCGCTGCTTCCGGCACCTACAGCCAGACGCTGACTGCTGAAATGGACAAGTCCAACCCCCCGACGCTGTTCATCGTCGGCAACCAGGAAGGCGTTAAGACTTGGGCGGACTACTGCCTCGATCTGACCGGCACCAAGATTGCAAACGAACTGAACACCGATGCGTACAACCTCTACGATGCGAACGGCAAGCTCTGCTCCATCGGTTACTGCTATGAGTGCTACGGCATCATCGTCAACGTGGACCTGCTTGAGAAAGCCGGCCATAAGCTCGACGAGATCACCAACTTCGAGACCCTGAAGGCGGTCGTTGAAGACATCCATGGCCGTGCTGCGGAACTCGGTTTCGACGCATTCACGTCCTCCGATATGGACGGCTCCTCCAGCTGGAGATTCACCGGCCATATGATCAACCTCGATTACGTTTATGAAGAGCGCGCGGCAGGCAAAGTCTGGACCGAGTGCCCGGCGACCATCACCGGCGAATTCGTCCCGAACTTCAAGAACCTGTATGATCTCGCGATCAACAACAGCGAATTCGATCCTTCCACCTTCGC
>ONLX01000059.1 GCA_900318765.1 uncultured Eubacteriales bacterium | reverse complement strand
ATGCAGCGGCGAGTGCGTAGTTATTGTTGTCAGTTATTTTAGACAATTTCCCGTTTTTAACGAAGCACGGGGCTTCGGCTCGCTTATCCTGTTCTCGTGATCCCCGTCGAAACCATTTCGCCCCCATAAGGAACAACTTTTATCGATCGGCACGGATGAAGCGTATGGCGTCTTGCGTCCATGTCGATACGCTGTTCTTAATGTATGGATCGTTATCAAACCGACCCGGTGAAAGCACATCGTAACGTGCAGTTGAAAGTCCATGAGCACCGCGCGGATAGATATGCACTTCTGTTTCCACACCGTTTTTTGTCAAAGCGTCTGCAAGAAGCAGCGTATTCTGCACCGGAACGCTTTTGTCCGCAGCAGTATGCCAGAGGAAGGTGGGAGGGACTGCGCCATTGACTTGCTGCTCCAATGAATTCATCGACAGCAGTTCATCACAGTACCTTTCTCCGAGCAAATTCCGAAATGAATCCTTGTGCCCATACGTTCCTGCGGAAATGACCGGATATCCGAGAATCATTCCATCCGGTCGATATTCCTTTTTTGAATAACCGAGTTCTTCAGTGAACGGATGCTTCCAAAGAATGCCGGTTGATGCAGCAAGATGCCCGCCTGCAGAGAATCCACAGATCCAAACACGGTCCGGATCGGTTTGCTGCGATTTTGCGTTGGATCGAATGTAGCGGATCGCTTCATACGCTTCCATAAGAGCGCAGGGGAAAGAACCGTTTTTCGCAACCGTGTAGTTCAGCACATAAGCGTTATATCCGGCCGCATTGAAAACGGAAGCGACCGGTTCGCCCTCCCGTTCAGAAACCCATGCATACGCGCCGCCAGGGCAAATGAGAATGGCTGGCCGCAGGATGTTTCGAACGTCGCCATAGGCGGGAAGTACATATTCGGTCAGCGAAGCTGCCTGTTTCGGAGCAGAAACGCCATGTGCTTTGTAATCTGTAAATAGAGAAACCGTGCGAACGAGCATGTCAGATTACCTGGAAAGTGCTTTCCAATTGCGTTCAACATCACGTTCTGCATCCCGCTCGGCAATACTTGCGCGTTTATCGTACAGTTTTTTGCCTTTTGCAACGGCCAACTCTATTTTGACTCGTCCGTTCTTAAAGTATGCCTGCAACGGAATCAAACTGTATCCCGAAGCTTGCTGCAAAGACGCAAGTTTGCGGATCTCGCGTTTATGGGCAAGCAGCCGACGCGTCCGGAACGGATCGTGGTTGAAGATGTTTCCCTGCTCATATGGACTGATGTGCATTCCATAGAGGAACAGCTCTTCGTTCTTCACTTGCGCATAGCTGTCATTCAGGTTCAGTTGACCACCGCGAATGGATTTGACTTCGGTGCCGACCAACTCGATCCCGCATTCGTATGTATCCTCAATGAAGTAGTCGTGGCGCGCTTTGCGATTCACGGCTGCGATCTTGATTCCTTTGTGTACCGGCATAGCTGCGCACTCCTTTCTTCCGGGATAACAAAAGGGCTATGAAAACATCTGTTCCTGCAGAGAATCTGTTTTCATCGCCCCGGTCTACCAATGAGTGAAAAATCGTTCTTATCGAAAGATTGCAATCACAGGCAAAGCAATTGCAAGCACTGCAATAACGATCGCGAGAATCACAGTGATTTTCTGCAGCTTGGCTTCTTTGCTTGCCGCTTTGCCACGCTGAGAAAACGTTTTCGTTTCGCTGCCGTATGCAGCACCGAGACCGGAAGACTTGCTCTTCTGCAGAAGTACGACGACGCACATCAAAACCGAAGCAGCGACCAGCAAGCCGAGAATAATACCATAAAGAATGTTCATTTGTTTTCCTCCACATATAACTGCGACGTTGATTATACCACGCAATCTCTTTGATTGCAAGCAAAACGTTCCGAAAAAACAGATGTTTTTCGAAAAAAGCGAGATTCTTTTCACCACAATCGATCGCTTTTATTTGAGCATCTCGTTTACAAAGTTGACCTCTCTGGCTGTCAGCTCCACCCAAGCGGGCCTGAACCCGCTTCGTATCGCGTTGCGGACGGATTTGATGTTGGACCAGGCCGCACAATAAAAGGGTACAATTTCGCGCTTTAAAAGCTCAATAGCCAACATGCTTGTCACAGCGGAGGCAATCCCTTTTCTTCTGTACTCCGGCAAAACGTCTACTCCGATTTGATACATACGTTCACAATCGGCCGAACAACCTGCAAGACCGATCAGTTTGTCGTTGTCATATGCCCCAACGGCAAGGACGTCTCTTCCTTTGTCGCCGAACGTCAGGCAATTCTGCCACTGCTCGGTATAGAAATCTGCAAAGTCTTTCGGGTATAAGAGGCGAAGCGCAAATCCGCAATCCAATTCTTTCAGCTTTGAGACGTCCGGTAGAAAGTATTCGGCCATAAAGCGGACCTTCAGATCAAAGGGGGAGAGCAAATCGTTCAGCCGATTGATGCCGGGCGTTTCGAAACAACGGTAAGAAGGAAATCGATTGATGTATTCTGTTACGATCTCCTTTGTATCTTCGCTTACCTGGGCAACGATATTGTTGCCGTAGGAAACAAGGTCGCATGAGAACGGCAGCGGAAGATATTTTCTTGCATTCGGGTTCGGTGATGAAATCGTAACGACGTTCCGATCGGACAGAAAATCTTCCGGACGGCAATGGCAATCATATGCGGACTGCTGCAAAGCAATGTTCAGAATTTCATTGTTTGTCATAGAGCTGCACCTCAAAGATGTATTGAACAATTAAGGGATAAAAACAAGGCTTCCGAAACGGAAGCCTTGGCTGATACGAAAGAGTTTATCTCTTCGAGAACTGCGGCGCTCTGCGGGCTGCATGCAGACCGTACTTTTTACGCTCTTTCATTCTCGGATCACGGGTCAAAAAGCCCGCTTTCTTCAGAACAGGACGATAATCCGGGTTCACAGAGAGAAGTGCGCGCGAAATGCCGTGACGAATCGCACCTGCCTGACCGGTCGTACCGCCGCCGAAAACGTTGACGCTGACGTCAAATTTATCGAGCGTATTGGTCAGAACCAGGGGAGAACGAACGATCATCTTCAGCGTTTCCAGACCGAAGTAATTCTCCACATCACGCTTGTTCACGGTGATGTTGCCGGAACCCGGGAGGAGACGAACGCGAGCAACGGACTTTTTCCGTCTACCGGTACCGATATATGCTGTCTTTGCCATAGTTTCCTTCCTCCTTATTTGAGCTCCAGCGCCTGCGGCTGCTGCGCCTCATGGTTATGATTCGGACCTGCGTAAACGCGAAGCTTCTTCAGCATCTGGCGACCGAGGGGTCCTTTCGGCATCATACGACGAATGGACTCATAAACCGCAAATTCGGGTTTGCTCTCAAGAAGGTGACGGTAGGATACCTCTTTGAGTCCGCCCGGATAACCGGTGTGATGAACGTACTTTTTCTCATCGAACTTTTTGCCGGTGAGACGAACCTTATCGGCGTTAACAATAATAACGTGATCTCCGCAATCAACATGCGGGGTGAACGTGGGCTTGTGTTTGCCGCGGAGGATAGCTGCTACCTGAGAAGAGAGACGACCGAGGACCATATCGGTCGCGTCTACAACGTACCAGCTGCGCTCAACGGTTTCGCCCTTTGCCATATAGGATTTCATGGCGATCCCTCCATAAATCATAATAATTGTAAAGTTGCTGACATTCGGTTCCATCTATCGGGGCTGTGACAGACTTCGCCCAATGGCACACCGAATATATTAACAAAACATCCCCAATGTGTCAAGCAGAAATTCGGATGTTTTCATGAATTTTTCTTGAACAAACGGGCATACTTTTCATATCAATCAAGAAGGGGGAATTCCATGAACAGAATTCAGCCGTTTCAACCGATTATGCTGCATGGCGGAGGAGGACAGAATGTCCCGTCCGACCGGGAAATCCGCAATAGACCGCCTCGACGTGAGGAGAGCCGCTCATGAATATTACTCAGACCGCTTATCAGAAACTTGTGGAACAGTCCGCCCCGAAAAGCAAAGTGCTTTTGCAATGCGTCAAGGCCTTTTCGGTCGGTGGAATCATTTGCTGCATTGGGCAGGGAATCCACGATCTGTTTGAACGCGTACTCGGCTTTTCGCAAATGGATGCCGGGACCTGGACCTCGATCCTGCTCGTCGGGATATCTGCTTTGCTGACCTGCATCGGCTTATATGATCGGATTGGCGCTTTTGCGGGCGCGGGAAGCGTTGTCCCGATTACCGGGTTTGCAAACTCCATTGTTTCGCCTGCGATGGAATTCAAATCGGAAGGATTGATTCTCGGAACAGGCGCAAAAATGTTTACGATTGCGGGACCGGTTCTGGTCTATGGAATCGGAGCGGGTGTCGTTTGCGGCCTGATATACTGGTTAATCGGATTGTTCTGAGACGTCCTCCGATTCAGCGATATAAACGATATCGCGAATGGAACGCGACGATTTCGGAGAGTTTACAAGCGCATCGCGCCAGGTCATCTGCGCAGAAATTCCACCGTCCAGATTATAGGCAGCTTTGCATCCGAGTTCAGCCATCAGTTCGGCAAGCTCCGGAATGGACAGTCCCATGGAGTACCCGTTCTGCCGACCGTCGATTACGACGAAGCAGTAATGCCCCGGCTCATAGTAACCCAGTGCAGAGCGCGGATTTCTTCCTTCGATGGAATCAGGGTAATTGTATTTCTCCAGCGGCTGTCCTTCCGAATCCAAAAGCATCGGGCCGAAATTCCAGGTAATCCAGGGATCACGCGCTTCAATAAAATCCGCTGAAATCTCTTTCGGAGAATACGTCTCCATAACGCCGTTGCGATACAGGACGCAGATATCACGTGTATACTTACCGCTGTCATGAACGGCCTCTCCGTTTATGACGACGTAAGCTTTATCGCTTTTAACGCAGTAGTCGCCGGACAGCGCAACGATCGCTTGATTTTCCTTGGCCAAAGTTCGAATCGGAGAGGTCTCGCCAAGTCGGAACAGTTCCTTTGCTTCGGCACGCCGAATGCTTTCGACGTTCTGAACCCAGATATCCGCAATAAAGTATACAAGCGTATTGCCGGTACGTTCTTTTCCTTCGTATCGCGTCAGCGTGATGCTTTTCGTCGCATCCCGATAGGAATCCGATGTTTCCAAAGCTTCTCCGTCCGTAAACAGATCTGCATGCGTATAATCCAAAAGCCCAAGCGGCTCCGGCGTAGGCGTGGCAGTCGGTTCCGGCGTAGGAGTAGGCGATGGAGTAGGAGTCGGGGAAGGAGTAGGGGATGGCGTCGGTGTCGGCGTCGGCTGCGGTGTTGGAGCAACGGTAAGTTCAACCGTTACTTCCATGACCGGTGCGGGAGCATTCGGCTCGGCCGAAACGTTTGCTTCTACAGGCACGGTTTGCGAGGAGCATCCGAATGCTGCTGCACAAAGCAGCATTCCGGATACAATCATGATGATAGGCAATCTCTGATGCATATATGATTCCTTATTTCGATCTTTTAATCGAATTATACCACTGTTTTTTCGTTCTGTCTATCAACCAAAAAAGCTGCACACAAGAAGAAGCGTCGGAATCGAATGATTACGACGCTTCAAGCATCAGCAGAATTCAGCCTTGAATCAAGAAGAGCGCCAAAGCGGAGGAAAGTGTCTCCTCAGCAGACTTGTTCGTTTCGGTCGACTGTTCGGTTTCTTCCTCGGCGTCTTCCGTCACAGGTTCTTCGGAAGCTTCGGATTCCTCTGAAGCAAGCCCATTCTCATCAACTGCCGTTTCATCGTCAGAAGATTCATTTGCTTCCCCTTCGAGATCTGCAGGGAATTCCTCTCCTTTATTGACAATTGTAATGCGGCCCTCTCCGAGCGGATCGGCATAGTCCTCTGTGACAGCACCGGAGAGATATTCCAGAAAGTAACGAACGAGCGCCTGGTCAACGGAAGGAATTTCCGTCTGGATGTATACGAGTTCCGTAAACATCGTGTATCCGTCTTTGCAGTTCATCAACAGATCTTCCGGACCGGAAACAAAGTAAACCTTTTCGGGATCCAGAGCCTCGTATTCGCCGGTTTCGGAATTCAGGACCGTCACATTCTTGACACGGCGTTCCCCTGAAACAGCAACAAAATCGCCCAGATCGTCCCATTCTACACTGGACTCTACATTCAGATCGACGTAGAATTTCAAACCGGAAACGTGCAGATATCCATCGAACGCATCGGGGAGTTTGGAGACGGAAAACTCAAGGGCATCCAGGATCTTGTCGCCGGAAATCCCTGCCAGGCAGAGCGCTTTATCGGAAGGCTGCACATTGAGCAAATCCTCATAAGTGAGCTCACCGGAAATCAATCCGGCAATCAGATCATTGTCGTTCACAAAAGCGATATCCGATCCGGTCACAATCCGGTATGCATCTGCACAGAAATTGCCGAGATTGGTTTCCAGATGCAGATCTGCCGCTTGCTCCGCGATCCGTTCGGGATCGATTGTGCTGAGATCAAAATCGGAAAAACCGATGACCTGCTGAAGCAGTTCTTCCAACTCAAGACGCAGCGCATCGAGCTGATCGATTTCGTCCGATACCGTTTCCGAAGGTTCCTCGAAGGCTTCTTCGTTCGGTTCTTCCTCAAGCGGCTCTTCTGCTACGGAAGCTTCCGATTCGGGCAGCAAAGCATCCTCTTCCGAAACGATGGCTTCTTCCGCTTCCTCAGTCGGTTCTTCGGCATCGGCTTCCTGCACGGGGCCAGCTTCTGCTTCGGGTTTATCCGGCGTAATAATCGTAACCGTTACGGTCGTCACGATCACGGTTCCGTCTTCGAGCTCCTGCGTGGATTCCGTCGTCGTAGTTTGAATATCCGCTTCGGCAACGCTGACAAACGCAAATACCAGAACGATCATCAAAATCAAACCAAAGATGCTTTTTTTCATGAGTTTTTCCTTTCCGATCCATTATCCTTTTGAATCAAGATCACATCGCCGGGGTGAATCAATCCACCCCGCAACACGACAGCAAATATTCCTTCACGCGGCATGACACAATCGCCGACGGCTCTTCGGATCGCACAATCGGAGTGACACTCTTTTCCGATCTGCGTCACCTGCAGTAAGGTTTCTCCGACGGAAAGCACCGTCCCGATTGACAGGTTCGTCAAAACGATTCCTTCCGTCAGAATATTTTCTCCGAAAGCGCCGACCGGAAGATCCGGAACCTTTTCCCGCATTCGATTGACGCTTTCCTCGGCCAGCAGACTGACCTGCCGATGCCAATTACCCGCATGCGCATCGCCTTCGATTCCATAATCGGAATGCAGACAGACAAACGAAACAGGATGCTTGGGGGTCCCTTTTTTTTCGCTCAAGCAGACCGCAAGAACGCTCGCCATGAAACGATCCTTTCTCTTAATAATCCGCGTATACTTCTGTTTTTCTTATATTATACATAAAAAATGTATCCCGGTCAATGGGGAATGACGGTCCAAAAGTGACATTACTAAGAACAAGTATCGTTCTTGCAATCGGAAACGGTTCATGCTATAATCAAAAAGAAAATGGGATCTTGTATCGGAAGGAGCATTCCGCATGTCGAAACTGTCTTCCATTCTTCGAGCGATTCATCCGAAGTATTGGTTATATGATTTTGTGAAATTCACGTGGATTCCTGCGTTTCATATTTTACAGCCGCCGAAGATTCTCTTCTGCAACGCAGAAAAAAAGATGCCTCGGATTCAAGGCAGAGCGATCATTGTATCGAATCATACCTGGTGGATGGATCCCGTAACATTGATTCTGACGTTTTGGCGTCGCAGGCTATATGCACTTGCCGCGGTGGAAGTGCTTGGTCCCGGCAGATTGGCACGATGGATTCGGAAACGAATGCTGTTCGTCGATGTTGATCGAAGCAAGCTCGATATTCGGAGCTTCAACAACTGTGTGGACCTCTTGCGGAGCGAAAAGTGCCTCTTGGTTTTTCCGGAAGGACGGTTTGTGTTTGACGATGAGATTCAACCGTTTAAAGGCGGCACTGCTTTAATGGCGTTGCAGACCGGAGCCCCGATCTATCCCGTATATATCCACGGCTATTATCGGTTCTTTCATCCGGTCTATATGGCGGTCGGAGAGCCGATCGACGTTCGGTCAATGATTCAGGGCGCGCCGGATTCCGAAAAGATACAGAAGCTGAATGATCTGATGCGCGATCGGGTACAATCGCTTCGCGTCCAGCTCGAAGCAACTCTTCCGGAATCGGAACGGCAGGCGTTGCTGGACTTTAAGGCGGCAAAGCGCGCTGCCCTCGCCAAAAACGCTGAAGAACGCGCACGCGCTTGGAAGGAAGCGCAGCAGAAGAGAAATCTATGAGCAGACTCCATATCGGCTGCCATCTTTCGTCTTCGAAGGGACTGGAGGAAATGGCAAAAACGGCGACAGCCATCGGAGCCGATACCTTTCAGTTCTTTACGCGGAATCCGCGCGGATCGAAAGCCAAAACATTGAATGAAGAAGACGCTGCCGCACTGCTCCGTTACTGCGAAAAAAACGGGTTTGCCCCGGTGCTCGTACATGCGCCTTATACGTTGAACCCTTGCGCCGAACGCCCGGAAGTAGCAGAGTTTGCCCGAATCGTAATGAAAGAGGACCTGGGCCGTTTGGAAACGATGGGCGTTCGGCTTTACAATCTGCATCCCGGCAGTCATGTTGGCCAAGGCACAGAGATCGGTATTACAAAAACAGCATCTTTGCTGAATGAATTGCTGGATGATGGATTTACCGGAACCGTTCTCTTGGAAACGATGTCCGGACAGGGGAGTGAGATCGGCGGGACGTTTGAAGAGCTTCGGGAACTGATTGATCGCGTGGATCGGAAAACATCGGTCGGTGTATGTCTGGATACCTGTCATGTGTTTGCAGCGGGGTATGACATTGCAAAGGATCCCGATGGTGTGCTGACAACGTTTGACCGCGTTATCGGATTGGAACGGCTCCGGTTTGTGCATTTAAACGACAGCCGATTCGGACTGGGAATGCATAAGGACCGACATGCGCCGATCGGTGGCGGCGAAATCGGAACAGAAGGGATTCGGCGGATTGTGAATCATCCTGCGCTGCATGACTTGCCGTTCTGCCTTGAAACGCCGCATGAATCGATGCAGGAATATGCGGAAGAGATCGCTTTGGTACAGGGGCTGGTGCAATATGACGGATAAAGTGGCGATTGTTTCATGCGAGT
>ONLX01000103.1 GCA_900318765.1 uncultured Eubacteriales bacterium | reverse complement strand
GCCGAGCGAGAACAGCAAAAACGCGTAGAACGACGCTTGCCGCTCCCCGTGCGCCATATAGCGGACGGCGTAGATGCCGGTCAACAAAAATCCGTAGACCCCGACCGCCAAAAAGAGCCGCCCGATCCCGTCGGTTCCAAAGGCGACCGTAAGCGACTCGGTCATTGAGAACAGGGACAGCTTCGCGTCCGGCAGGAAGAGATACCCCGTCACCGCGATTGCTTCAAGCACGAGAACGCACAAAAACGCAGCGTCTGCCGCGCGCTTTTTCCGAAGGGCCGGCACGCAAAGAAGCGCCCCGCCCAAAAAGGGCAGCAGCAAAAGGATCGAAAGCAAGGCTTTGTTCATGACAGTCCTCCTTTACAACAGCGTGATCCCGCGCTCAAGAAGCAGCACGAGCGGTTCGGCCGCAACGCCTGCGGCAAGGTTCATCGCCATCAACGCGATCGCGCTCACGGCATATGCCGGATGGTTCCAGATGTGCATCCGCGGACGCGTTTGCCCGTCCGTTGTGTACAGCGCGACGACGACGCGCACAAAGTACAACGCGTTCAATACGGTGCTGAGCGCCAGTACCACAAGCGTCGGCACGATCAAGGCTGTGCGCTCAAAGGCTGCCAAAGCAAACCGATACTTACTGACAAAGCCCATCGTCAGCGGAATGCCGATCATCGAAAACGCGCCGACCGTGAACGCCAGTCCCGCCATGCGGTTGACATGCGCCATCCCGCGCCAATCGGGGCGAAGGCGGCTGCCCGTCGCTTCCTTCAGCTGGGCGCAGGACAAGAACAGCATCGGTTTGGTGACCGCATGGGTCAGAATATGGAACAGGGCGGCGATCACGCCGAGCGCCGGCGAAAGCCCGATGCCGAGGTAGATATACCCGATCTGCGCGGCCGACGAATACGCGACCATGCGGAATACGTCCTTCTCCCGCGCGGCGCTGATGCTCCCGACAAGGATGCCGAGCGCGCCGAACACGTACAGCACGTTCGAAACGCCGCTGCCGTAGAACACGTCGGTCCCGAACACCGAGAAGATCACCTTGATCAGAAAGAAGATGTACCCCTTCGACACAAGGCCGGACAGGATGCCGCCGGAGGCGGGCGTCGCGTAGCCATAGGTATCCGGCATCCAGAAATGGAACGGGAACAGGCCGCTCTTGACCGCAAGACCGAACGTGATCAACGTCATCGCCGTGAGCAGCACGGTCCGGTACGAACCGCTTTCCCAAAGCGCCGCGATCGCGCTCTTGAGATTCGGCATCAGAAGATGCCCCGTGATCGCGTACAGCAGAATCACGCCGAGCATGAACAAGCCCGAGCCGATCAGCGAAAAGATCATGTACCGCGCGGCGGCAAGCGTCGTCCGCCCGATCTGCCGGATCATCAGAATCCCGCAGGACGCGATCGTGCAGATCTCGATGAACACGTACCCGGTAAACAGGTCGTTCGTGTACGACAGCGCGAGCAAAGCAACGAGCACGAGGTCGCACATCACGTAGTAAAAGTTTTGCTTATTCGGCGCAAGATCGTTCAGAAGCTGCCGCTTGCCCCCCACGAGGCAGAGCAGCATCACAAGCGCAAACAGCGCGGCGAGCAGCGGCTCGAGAATGCCGAACTTCAGCTCGTTGCCCCACGGGTGCGGATAATGCCCCATCAGATACTCGGTGGCGCGCCCGATCCGAACCCCGTACGCAGAAAGGATCGCCGACGCAACCGCAACAGCGGCACAAAGCGCGAGCGAAACGATCCGTGCCGCTCTGCCGCCAAGAAGCGAGGAAACAACCGCGCACAGCAGGCACAGCACGATGGAAAACAGCGGAAAATTGACCGAAAACGCCATCAGTTCACCCCATGTTCCTTCTGCGCCATCGCGTAGATGTCGTCCAGATTCAGGCTGTGGTAGCGGGCGTAGAGCCGCACCGTCAGCGCCAGCATGACCGCCGTGACCGAAACGGAAACGACGATGCCCGTGAGCACGAGTCCCGCCGGCAGCGGATTCACGTACAGCAGCGGATCGGTGTTTTCACCGAGCACGATCGGCGAGAGCCGCCCCTCGATGAAGCCGAGCGACGTCAATAAGAGATACGCGGCGGTATCCATGATGTTCAGCCCGATGATCTTTTTCAGCAGATTCCGGTGCAGCAGCAGCGTAACGAACCCGACGGCAAACAAAATCACCGCCGCGATCGCGATGCGCGCGTTCCAAAGCTGCGATAAGAAGCCTTCCATCAGATTTTCCCCCTTTGGAACACCGAGAACAGGCCGTACATCGTACACGCAACGACGATGCCAACCGCCGCGTTCAGCGGCAGGATCAGCCCGGCGGACAGGATGCGCCCCGGCACGCCCGGCGAAAAGATCGTATGCAGCCCGTTCGCGCCGCAAAAGAACGAATAGCACTTCGAAAGGCTGTAGAACCACAGCGCCAAAAGGCAGATCACCCGGAACGAACCGAGGTTCAAGAACCGCTCGAGCCGCGAATAATCGAACGCGATCGCGTAGAGGATCAGCCCCGCGCCGATGAACGCCCCGCCCGAGAAGCCGCCGCCCGGTCCGAGATGGCCGTTCAGGATCACATAGACGCCGAACAGCACGATGATCGGCACCAGCACCTTCGCCGTCGTGATCACGATGCGGTCGTGCTGCATCGATAAAACGCCCGTGCTTTGATGATACTCGCCCTCGCCGAGCAGCAGGATCAGCACCGCCGTCAGCGCCGTAAACAGCACGTGCGATTCGCCGAGCGTATCGAACGCGCGATAGTCCAAAATCACGCCGGCCACGATGTTGACCGCGCCGGTCTCGCGTAAACCGTCTCGGACGTAGCGCTCAACCACTTCGTTTTGCGTCGGGTTGTTCGCGGAGCCGAACGGCGGCAGATCGAATACCGTGACGAGCAGAAATGCCAGCATCACCGCGCCGAACAAGGCGGCAAGGATCGGATAGACGATGCGGAACGCCTTCAGCTCGCGCCGCTCCACGCGCTCGATCGGCAGATGCAGCTCTTTCGGCACCGGATCGAGCTCGGCAGACTCCTTTTTCGGATGCATCGGACCCGCCGCAAGCCCGGTCAGATCGAACGCGTCCGCATCCCACGCGTGAAACCGCTCACGAATGCTTTTCTTCGGTTTCAT
>ONLX01000073.1 GCA_900318765.1 uncultured Eubacteriales bacterium | reverse complement strand
CCGACGCTGCTCGCGTTCGTGCTCGGCTCGCCCGCCAACGAGATCGTACTGCCGATCTGCTTCCTGATCTATGAGCAGGGAACGGTGCTTTCCGAACCGTCCGGCGCAGCGGCGCTCGCCTCGGTTCTGATACAGGCCGGTTGGACCTGGAAGACGGCGGTATGCTTCCTGCTCTTTGCGGTGCTGCATTGGCCCTGCGCAACGACGCTCTGGACGATCCGCAAAGAGACCCAGAGCCTCCCCATGACGTTGCTTGCCGCCGTGCTCCCGACCGCGTTCGGTTTGCTGCTCTGCCTGCTGCTAACGGGCTTCTGCCGCCTGATCGGGGTATAAAAAAAGAAGCTGTCCGCATCCTTTTGCGGCAGCTTCTTTGCGCTTGTGTCTATTTCGGCTGTGAGAGGGCGTGATAGGGGTTCTCCGGATGCGGATCGGTCGGATCCCAACCGTATCCCTTCTTGTTCATATACGGCTCCTCGTAGATCAGCGCGGGCGGCTTGGTCGGCGTCGGCCCGGCGGTTTTGGTCACCCAAACGGAAATCGTCTGATTCTGGCACGCATCGTAGATCCATTTCGCGTCCACAACGGTCATCCGGATGCATCCGTCCGACGCGACCGAACCGAGCTTTTCGTATTTGGCTGCGCTCATCCACCGATGCCCGTTCTCGGAATCGCGCCCCGCCTCCGCGCTGATCGGGACCGAATGGAACAGATGGTGCTGCCGGAACCGGCATGCCCAGAGCCCGTAGCACGGCGAATCCTCGGTTCCCAAAAGCTGATACGCATGGGTCTGATAGATCTTGAACTTGCCGGTCGGCGTATCGTGATTGGCGCGGCCCGTGGAACAGATCATCACACGCTCCTGGGTCCACACCCCGTCCTTTGCTACAAACGCGACGACCGACTGCGACGGCAGATACACGGCGAGCATCCGATCGCCGTCCGCTCCCGGAACATCCTCCGGCGCATAGACCGGCACGGTACAGACGCGTTCATACGGCGTCGCAAGCGGCTCCACGCGGCCGGCTTCATCCGAAGGATAGAACGCGGGCTCGCCGCCCGTCGTTCCGTACGCAACGTATTGGGCGAGCGATTCGGAATACAGCACGCCCGCCTTTTGGGTTTGCACAAACCCGTTTGCGCCGCGCAGATGCGCGGGAACCGGGGCAAGCACGAAGGGCGCGGGAGTCGGCGTCGGCTCGGGCGTCGGCGTCGGAACCGGGGAAGCGGTCGGAATCGACGTCGCTTCGGGCGTCGTTTCCTGAGGCCCCGGCGCAGTCAGAATCACTTCGATGGGTTCCGCATAGCTCGAAGCCGAAGGCGTCGCAACCGCTGCCGTTTTCTGCGTACCCGAAGGCGCCGTGCAGCCCAGCAGCACGGCAAGCAGCAACATCCATACGGCAACCGATCGCAGTTTCATTATACGCCTCCTTTTTCTTATTGTACCATTCCATGGCAAAAAAGGCAAGCATCGGGTGAGGGGTCGATGAAATTGGACCGGCCGATTTGCAAAACGGCTCTTTACAGAACGGGCAAAAGATGGTATAATCTGTTCAGTTTTTCGGGGAAGGAGATGCTTATGGAACAGCAGCAGAAGACGCGCAAACACGCCGCGTTTGCCGTGATTCGTATCGTTCTCATCCTTCTGTTGTTCGGCATTGTTGCGTTCTCCGCCTATCGGATTTACGCCATCGTGCACGAATATGCGATCGGGCAGGATACGTACCGCTCCGTTGCCGACGCTTTCCTGATTACGCCATCCCCCGTTCCCAAAAACGCAGCCGTTCCCATTCCGACACCGGTTCCGTCTGATTCGGAACTCCCATCCGCTTCCCCCGATCCCGACGATGACCGGATTGCGGGAACTGCTCCGATCGCGGTGGATTTTGAACGATTGCTGCAGGAGAACGGTGACTGTGTCGGTTGGATCTACTGCGAAGACACGAAAATCAATTACCCGGTCATGCAGAGTGACGACAATGCGGCATACCTGCATCGGCTGTTCGACGGGTCATACAATTCCTCCGGCTCGCTGTTCATGGATTTTCGAAACGATCCGAACCTGACCGATCTCAATACGGTGATTTTCGGCCATTCCATGAAAGATCACAGCATGTTCGCCACGCTGCGTGATTTTCGAAATCAAACGTTCTACGCGTCGCATCCGCATCTGTACTTTCTGACGCCGAACGGGGATTTCCGGCTCGATCCGATTGCGTGTGCCGTCGTTTCCGCGTTCAGTGATTCCTATGAATTCTACGACACGGAGGAGGATCTGCACGCCTATCTGGAGCGAATCGCCGCAATCTCGCTGATTCAGACCGATACGGACCTCGCTTCGGTGCGACGGATCATGACGCTTTCGACCTGCAGCCTTGAGGAGCGTGAAACACGCATCATTCTGGTCTGCGCCGTCCGTACGCTCTCCGGAAACTGAATGTATTCAACGGAAAAACCCGCCGGATCCGGCGGGTTTTTCGAATGCGTTGTCGATTACATATACTGTGAAACGCCTAAGGCGACGCCCAGGATGAAGTAAAGGACATAGATGACCGTCATCACGATCGAAACCGGAAGGCCGATGCGCGAAAGGATATTCGCAACCTTCAGCTGGCCGGCAACGGGTTCTCCTGCTTCGATCAGTTTTTTGCACTTGCCGCGCGCGATCGCCGAAACGATCCAGCCCGGAAGTCCAAGCGACGACAGCGCGAGGCCGACGATGCTCGTAACCATTGCGCTCTTGTTCTCTGCATTCTGTTCCATTGTAGTTCCTCCCCTTTTATTTTCCCCATGTTTCCATGGAAAATGGACTCATTCCGCCGGCAGATACGTGATCGCTGCCACTCTGCCGTCCTGCACCGTTACGGTGCGCTGCGCCGTGCCGTCCACGGTGCGATAGATGCTCCCGTCCGGCTCCGCATGCAGTACGGAAGCCGCTTCCGCTTCCGGCATGCCGATGTACAGCCCGTCCGGCGTTTTCACGGTGTCGTCCGTGAGATTGATCATCGTGACGCGCTCCGCGCCGTCGATCGTATTCGCCATGACCTCAAAGCCGCTGAAATAGTAATACACGTCCTCCCCTTCGAATGCGCAGCTGACCTCCGCAAACGAACCGTTCGATGTACTGTGCGCAAGCACGGTCTCCATGGGATCATAGATGCCGAACGCAAACCCGTTCGCCACGAAGGCCAGATCGCCGTAAGCACCCTCCTTCACCGCATTCGGATCGACGAACACCGCCGTCTCCGTCCGCCCCGGCGCCGCGCACGCGACGCACAGAAGTATCAGCAACGCAAGGATTCCAAATCGTTTCATCTCAGTTTCCCGCGGCCGTCTTTGCCGCTTTCTCCTTTTCATATCGTTCCGTTTTCTCGGCCCAGACCGATTCGTATGCCGGATCCGTTCTGCGATCCGGAAGCTCCATAAGCGCTTTCAGCTCCCGACCCAACCAGTGCGAGAGCTTCTCCGCGCCGGAAAGGTTCAGATGCTGCCCCATATCACAGGTATCGAGCGCGTAATCGATCCCGATCGCGTCGTTTTCTGAAAGCGTATTCCAATACGCAATCCCATGCTCGTTTGCAAACGCCGTTACATCCGCATCCCATTCATCGTACCAATGCGGCACAATCGACGGGGATTTCATCAGCACGAGCGTGATCCCGTGCTCCTCGCAGAGCCGATACAGTTTTTCCAACCATTCCATGCTCGAAGACGGCAAGTGCGGATCCAACAGCGGCGCAGGCTTTGGGGTCTGTGTCACCGGGCGCACCTCGGTTCGCATCAGATATCCCGCGTGCGAAACCGGCTGCTTGAAAAACAGGCAGCGAACGTCCTCTTCGCTGAGCTCGTTCCAGCGCGCATGGAAGCGCAGCAGCGGGAACAGATACGAAACCGGATCCTCCCCCTCGGTCATACTCGCGCGGATCGCGCCGAGTTTTGCCGCGCCGAACCGCATCCCGTCGATCGTCATGCGGTTATACGCCTCGGACTGCGGCTCACCGTACTTGAGCGCCAGCACGTTGAACACGACGACCTTCGGCGCGTCCGTTTTCAACGCGTCTTCCAACAGGTAATACGACTGCCACACGAGCTGCTGCGCAGAGCCTCGGATATACGGCGTGATCCCGTATTCGTTGAACAGCGCGATCGGCGAAACGTTGGAGAACACCTCGCAGTCGCCGATAAACAGCACGTCGTGCGGGAGCGTTTCGCGGTAATATTCCTCCGTGAGACTGCCCTCAATCGATACGGACTGGTATTTCGGCATGACGAGTCTTCCGGCAAGGAACAGCGTTCCGATCAGCAGCACAACCGCGAGCAGCCAGATACCGATGGTCTTCCAAATCTTCTTCATATCAAAACCGATTGTAAATGAACTGTCCGGCGTCGAACCCGAATCCGTAATACCCGAATACGAGAATCGACACAAGCAAAACACCGTACACGCCGAGGCGGACCCAAAGCGGACGGTTCAAAAACCGCGGAAGGAGCGCCCCGCTCCGCTGCCGCATCGAAACGGCAAACATTGCAAGAATCCCGATTGCGGCTACCAGATAATCGCCCCCGCTCAGCCCGAGCGACGCGATTCCGCCGTTCCAGAGCATCGGAAGGTTCCAAACGGTGAACATCGAACCGAATGCGCGCAGCGTTTCCGGCACCGTCGCATAGCAATCGAACATGCGCAAACAGGAGAGCAGCAGTACCGTTCGGATCACCGTAAACGCACGGTATCCCCACGTCTTCCCGATTCTCCAAAAGCGCCGGTGGAAGCGCTCGTACAGCGGCGAAAGCTCCTCACTGACCAGCAGGATCACGCCGTTTGCAAGCCCCCATACGAGAAAATTCCACGAATTGCCGTGCCACATGCCCGTGACCGCCCAGACCGCAAACGTCGCAAGATACACCGGAAGCCGCCGGGCAAACCCGTCCCCAAACCGGCGGGCGGCCTTCGTGAGCCGGCGCAGCGGCTTCGAGACCGAAACCGGGTAATAGAGGTATTCCTTGAACCACGCGCCGAGCGTGATGTGCCAACGGCGCCAATACTCCGCGATGCTCTTCGAAAAGTACGGGCGGATAAAATTCTCATCGATCCGGATCCCGAGCATCCGACCGATGCCGATCGTGATATCGATGCCGCCGGTGAAATCGGCGTACAGCGTTGCGGCGTACAGCAGCATGCCCAAAAAGGCGAACGCGCCGTTGTAGGTATCCGGAAACTTCAACAGCTGTTTGACCGCGACCAGCAGCCGATCCGCGACGAGCAATTTTTTTGCGTACCCCCAAAGCACGCGGACAAGGCCCGCTTCGAGGTTTTCGCGCTCAAATGCGTGCGGCAAAAACAGCGTCTCCCCAAGCGTATCGAACCGGCTGATCGGCCCCTGCACGAGAATCGGGAAAAAGGACGTGAACAGCAACACGCGAAGCGGATTTTTCTCCGCCGGATACTTGCCGCGATGCACGTCGATCACATAGCCCATCGTGGAAAACGTATAGAACGACGCGCCCATCGTGAGCAGGATCCGTGTGCCGTCCCACGCCGTGCCGAACACGCTGTTGACAAGCCCGATCGCGCCCGCGCCGTATTTCATGCCGAACAGAATCCCAAAATGCAGCACGAGGCACAGCACCAAGAGCACGCGGCGGCGCTTTTCCATCTGTTCGCGCCAGGCTTTCTTTTGCGCCTTTTCCCAGTCGTCCCGATGCAAGGCAAGCGTTTCCTTCTGCCGGTCCCAGACCCGCCCGATGCCGCGCGCGAACGCATAGGCCGAGAGCGCGGTCAGCACGAGCAGCAGCAGCGCAAACCAACCCGCAAACGCGTAGAACACGAGATTCGCGAGCAGCAGCACGCCCTGCTGCAGCTTCTTCGGAACGAGATAGTAAACGGGCAGCAGCACCGCGATCAGCAGCGCAAAGCCCCACGACGAAAACAGCATCAGTCCTCCTCGGCAAGCTGCTCAATCGTTTCGTACAGCGTCGCCGCCGAGCGGAACGTTTCGGGCGTAATCAACCGCGCGGGAATCACCACGTCGAACTCCTCTTCAATCCGCGTAACGAGCATCACCACATCGAATGAGCCCAAAATGCCGCGCTCAACCAGTTGCTCCTCCTTTGCAAAGTCCACATCGGGATGCAGCTCCGATAAAATTTCCAACAAGGTTTCCATGGATGTCCTCCTTTTTCGATCAGCAGGGGAAGCAGACGGCATGGACGGCTTTCCGATCCGTCTTGCCGTTTCCGGTCAGCGGCATCGCGTCGAGCCGGACGGTTTTGCTCGGCAGCAGATATTCGGGCACCGCGCCGCGCAGCGCAGCCGTCAAATCGCTCTTTGAAATCTCGCCGGTATAGGCGAGCGCAAGCCGTTTCCGCTCGGGATCGAACGCCGCGCAGGCCGCAAACACGCCTTCGATCTTCTCCGCCGCGGCCTCGAGCTCGCCGAGCTCGATCCGATGCCCCATGTGCTTGATCTGATGATCGATCCGGCCGAGGAACTCGAGTTCCCCGCGCGCGTTCCACCGTCCGAGGTCCCCGGTGCGATAGATGCGCTCGGGATATTCGGGGCGCAGCGGATTCCAAACAAACGACTTTGCCGTATGCTCGGGATCGTTCCAGTACCCGTGGCACAGCGCGACGCCGCGAATGCAGATCTCGCCCTCCTGCGCGCGCTCGTTTGCTTCGTTCAGAAGAAGGATTTCGGTATTCTCAAACGGTCTTCCGATCGGAATGCGCTCCCCCTCGGAAAACGCGCGATTCACTTCGTACCAGCACGACATGCCCGTGCATTCGGTCGGTCCATACAGATTGATGTACCGCGCGGGAACGTACTGAAGCCAAAGATAGAGCTGTTTGATCGGGAACACCTCGCTGCCGAACGCAATCGTTTTGAGCGAATTCGGCACGATCTCGCGGAACGTATGCAGCGACGAAATCAGCGTCAGCGCCGGAACGACCCAACAGATCGTCGTAATCCGGTGCTCGTTCAAAAACGCGACGAGCTGCACCGGCGTCATAAACAGCCGCTTCGGAATGATCCAGAGCGATGCGCCGCGCTTGAGCACCGACAAAATCTCCTTCAGACACGCGTCCACATACAGCGGCGCCTGCATCCCGAACACATCCGCATCCGTCGTCTGCAGCACCTCGGTGAGCTGATCCGCATAGTCGAGCATTGCGCTGTGCTTGCCGACCACGCCCTTCGGCGCGCCCGTCGATCCGCTTGTGAACACGATATACGCGGGGTCGGTGTCCAAAATGCTGCGGTACACGTCCGCAAGGGGGCAAAGCTCCGGCTCGCTTTTGATCGCAGCGTCCACGTCGATCACGGTTCCCGTAAAGCCGTGTTCACGCGCAAGCGCTTCGGTCGAAGCATCCGCGATGAAAAACCGCGGCTGTACCTGTTCAAGAATGGCTCTAAGGCGCAGATTGCCGAGCTCCGCATCGAGCGGAACATACAGACAGCCCGCGCGCATCGTGCCGAGCATGGCCTCGAGCATCTTGACCGAGCGCGGCAGCAAAACCGCCACCGGTTCTTTGTTCGCGCCGTTTTGCAGCAGCGCGGAACCGATGCGCAGCGTGTTTTCCTTCAGCTCCGCAAAGGCGACCGACTCCGTCTCGTCCGAAAAAGCGACCTTCTTTGGCCGCAGCATCGCCTGCAGATCCAACAATTCCAAAATGGTTTTCATTCGTTGTTCTCCGTTCCCGTCCCATGGGACGCGATCCATTCCGCCTCGACCTTTGCGGCAGCCGCAAGGTCGAACGGTTCCTTTGCCACCGGCGGACAGACGGCCTCTTCATAGCCCCAGAAGCGGCCCATGACCGAGCATTGCTCATCCGTCCACATCCTACATTTATAGCCGTGCTCGCGCGAATTCGTCGCGTCGAAGTGGTACCAGCCCGTTCCGACGTTCACGAGCAGCCAGTAATGGTTGGTATTGAAGCTCTTGCGCTGCATACTGAACACTTCCGCCTCGGTCGCTTCGAGCAGGGCGCGCGCAACCGAGTTCGAGGTGAAGCAATCGCCCTTGCCGTAGCGGAACCCGCGCAGCGCCTCCTTGCGCCAGTCCGTCTTATCCGATTTCGCGGTGTATACGACATGCGTATACACATAATCGTAGATGGCGATCACCTTTTCGCCGAGCGTCATGCCCTCTTTGAAGATGCGGCCCGTGACCTCGCGCACGTAGCTGTCGAGCTTGGAGCTGTTCGTCGTCGATTTTTTGATCGTGATGGTCGTGCGCTTCGAAGCCGCGTTGCCCGCCGCGTCCACCGCGGAATAGGTGACGGTATAATTGCCGCGCCGCGTCGGATCCACGCCGCTCGTATCGACCGTAACCGCGATCTCCCCATCCGCATTGTCGATCGCCGCAACGCCCTCCAGATAGGAAATCGCTTCATCCAGATAGAAGTACCGCGGCTTGATTCCGTACAGCACCGGCGCTTCGTGATCTTCGTTCAGAACGAGCCGCACCGAAGCCGTCGTTTCATTTCCGCCCTCGTCGACCGCGCGCAGCGAAACCGTCTGCTCTCCGAGCTTCGTCCAATCGACGGTACTCGTGATCGAAACCGACGTCTGCGTCTCGTCCGAAACGCGGCAAAGCCCCGTTGCCTCCAGCGGATGATCGATGTACCAGTTCACGGTTCCGGCTTGGATGACCGGCGGAACCGTATCCCGCACCTCCACCAAAGCGATCTCCGGCGTATCGTCGACGTGCAGCGACACCGCGTACAGCCCGATCGCGTTCGGCACAAATTCCTTCACCAAAACCGCCGCCGTGTAATCGACGCCCTCGAGGCATTCCTCCGCCGTCAGCGCTGAGCTTCGCGCTTCGATCACGACGGGCTGCGCATGCGTGTACAAAAGGCCCGCCGTCACATCCGTTGCGTTGCCTGCCGCATCCGTCACGCGGATCGCAACCTGCTGAAACTCGCGCAGCGATTCATCCGGCGCGGTCAGGAATACCGCAGTTGTTGCGCTGCCGTCCGAAACGGACGCCAAAAAGTCCTCGGGCGATACCGCCGTTCCGGGTTTTTGGAACACCGTCTTCGTCTTCACGACCGGCGCGGCCGTATCGACGACCGTCAGCTTCGTTTCATACGAAACGCCCTCCACCGTAACCGACAGCGGATACGTACCCGGCGTATGCAGCATCGCTTCGGTGATCTCGGTCATCGCCTCGGGCGTATACGCATCGGACAGGAACGCGCGTACAGGCGGTGCGTCCTCCCCGGCTTCGATCGTAACCCCGTCCGCAAGCGCGACGCAGATCGTAAGCTCGGAAGAAACAACCGTCTCGTTGCCGGAAACATCCTCGATCCGGATCGCAACCGGATACGTGCCGACCGTTCCGAACGGCGGGCGTTCCGCAAAATCGACCCAGACCTTGTCCGCATCCGATAGATGCGTAACAAGATCGGTCGGCTCGAGCACCGCACGGGTCGAGATCGTTTTGGATACGCCTGAAGCCACCGGCGCTTTTGTATCGCGCACATAAAGCCAGACCGTTCGCTCCCGCCCCTCGGTTGCGATACGGACCGTGTGCCAGCCCTTTTCGGGCTTTTGCGCAGGCGGTTCCACATAGCTTGCGGCTTTGTTCGGCGCAAATTCCGAGATCTCCGGGATGCCCTCGCCGTACTCCCAGACGACGATCGGCCGATAGCCGAAATACGTGACGCCGAAATACAGCAGTACGCCGAACAGCCCCGCCCCGATCAGCAGAATCGCTCCGCCGATGATGCGGGAAACCGTTCGGTTCCGGTTCGGTTTCGTCGTCCGCTGTTCCATCCTTATTGCAACGTTCCGTTCTTTTCCAGTTCAATGACCTTCGCCGCATCGAACGGCTCGGTCGCCACCGCGGGATAGATGGATTCCTCAAACGCCCAGAATCCCACAGGGTACGCGCACTGCGCGTTCGTCCACATAAAGCAGCGCCAATGCGCGACGGTGTTGTTGTTCGCGTCGAGATGGTACCAACCGGTCCCGACGTTGACAAGCAGCCAGTAGTGCCGCGTAGCGCCGCCCTTGCGCGTTACGCTCATATACGGAATATCCGTTTCATCGAGCAGGGCGCGCAGCGTCGCATAATAGGTAAAGCAATCCCCGACGCCCCTCTGCAAGCCGTTCACGGCTTCCTTGCGCCAGTCGCTCTTATCCGAATACCCGTTGTATTGCACATGCGCATATACGTAATCGTACAGCGCAATGAGCCGCTCGGTTCGCGTCATCTCGGGCGTCGTCACCGATTCCACAACTTCTTTGGCAAGCGCCTTCAAGGCTTCTTCACTCACCGCCGCCCGCGTAAACGTAAACCGGCAGGATTGCGTCGCCGTGTTGCCTGCGCTGTCCGTCGCCGTATACGTGACCGTATAGAACCCAACGTTGTTCGGATCGACCCGGGAGGCATCCACCTGCACCGCCACCTCGCCGTCGAGCGCGTCAATCGCAAACACCTCGGCAAGATACGCGACCGGCTCTCCGACATATTGATTCCGATCCCGCACGCCGTACAGCTTCGGCGGCTCGGTATCGGGGAGCAGCTTCAGTGAAAACGTTGTTTCGGCCCGATTGCCGCTCGTATCGACCGCGGTTATGGTCACGCTCTGTTCGCCCTCCCGCGTCCAGTCGATTTCCGACATTGTGAGCGTCGTTTCCGAAAGATCCGAAACGGCGACGAGCTCCTCGGCCGCAACCGGATGATTCCGATAGCGCTTTGCGTTGCGCGGGACGATTTTCGGCGGTGTCGTATCGACCACCTCCAAAATGGCAAGCTCCGTTTCGCCGTTCACGAGCACCGGCATGGAAAACGTGCCGACCCGATTCGGAACAAACGTTTGCAAAAACACTACGTCCGATTCCTCCGGGTAGCAGTCCTTGGCGGTCAGCGCCGTATTTGCGGCCTCCACGGTGATCGGCTGCACATCGGTCAGCAGCAGGCCCGCGGTCAGATCCGTCGTGTTCTTCGCAAGGTCCGTCAGCCGAATGCCGATCTGCTGAAAATCGCGCGAATCGGGATCCGGCTCGTTCAAAAACGTTGCTTCTACCGCGCTCCCATCCACGCAGGAGGCGACAAAGTCCATCGGTTCCAGCTGCGTCCCCGGTGCGGCGAACACCGTTTTCGGCTCCGCAGCCGGCGCATGCGTATCCGTCACGGTCAGCGTGCTTTCATACACCTGCCCGTCGATCGTGAACCGCACCGTATGGGTGCCGGGGGTATGCAGCGTCCCGTCATCCAAACCCTCGACCGCGGTCACAGAATAGTCATCCAACAAAAAGGCATCCAGGCCCGGAGCCGGATCCCCCGCCTCGATCGTGATCCCGTCGCCGGTGACCTGAATCGAAAGCAGCGATTCCACCCGGCTGCGGTTGCCCGATACGTCCTCGAGCAGCACCGTGACCGGATAGGTCCCAACCGTTCCGAACGGCGGCTCCTGTTCCCATTCGACCCAGACCTTGTCCGCGTCGCGTAGGTTCTCGATGAGATCGGTGGGCTTTAAGCGCACCTTCGTGGAAATCGTTTTTTCAACCGCATCGGCGTTCGGCGAAACGGTGTCCCGTTCCAGCAACCAGACCGTTCGCTCGGCGCCGCCCCGCAGGCGGATCCGAAGTCGATTCAGGCCGATCGTCAGCTTTTCGGGAAGCTCCGTATACGCTTCTGCGCGCGCGCCGAATGCCGTCACGTCCGGCAGCGGATCGCCGTACTCCGCACGCACGATCGGGCGAACCCGAAAGTACGCGATCGACGCCCACAGCAGCGCTGCGGTAACGGTCATCGCCAGCAGCAGCACACCCAGCGCGATTCCGATGCGTATCCGCTGCAGGCGTCGCTTCTTCTTCGTTCCGCTCATGCCTGCGTTTCTTCCGTCAGTTCCCGATGATATTCCGACTGCAGCGCGTATAGCAGCGCCTGTGCCTTGCCGCCGACGGGGATCCCGTCGATCTCGGTGGCCGAACGAACGCCCGCCCCGCTTGCCGAGATCAGGATTTCATCCGCCGTAAAAAGCGCTTCCTTTGCGAACGGTTCTTCATAAACCGGCACCGCAAGCCGCTTTGCGATCGCGATCAGATGGGCCCGCGTGATGCCCGGCAGAATGTATCGATCCGCCGGATGCGTAACCAGCGCCCCGTCCTTTAACAGATGTACGTTCGAATGCGTTCCCTCAGTCACGATCCCGTCGCGCACAAAGATCGCTTCGTCCAGGCCGCGCTCCGCGGCAAGCTGATTCGTCAGCACATTCGGCAGCAGGTTCAGCGTTTTGACGTTGCACATCGTAAAGCGAATGTCCTCCGCCGTCATCAACCGCACGGTGCCGAATGCCTCCGGCAGCGTTTTTTGCGTGACCATCACCATAAGGTTCGAGGGAACCGAAGGCTCCGGGAAATTGTGCTGCCGCAGTGCCGTGCCGCGCGAGCATTGCCAGTACAGAAGCGCTTCGTTCCCGTCAAACGCGGCAACGCAGCGGGCAAGAATCGCCTTCAGCTCCTCCCGGGAGCACGGCGGCGCGATGCGAAGCAGCCCGAGGCTTTGTTCAAACCGATCCAGATGCTGCTCGAGGGCAAACCCTTTTCCGTTTCGCACAAAGCACGCCTCGTAGCATCCGTCTCCGAAATAGCCGGCGCGGTCGAGCATCGGGATCTGCATCTTCTCGAGCGGACCGATCGTGCCGTTGTAATATCCGATTGCGTTCATACGCATACCTTCCCCATTGTTTTCAGTATGAAAAATCATCTTCCTATTATAAACGTTTTCCTCTGATTCGACAAGATGATTCGGGGATTTTTCCTTGCCAGATCCTGTAAATTTTTGCGGCCGACCTTTACGAGAAATTTACGCAAAAACCCTGTAAAGACGCGCAAAAAGCGAAATGCGTATGCTATAATACGATTGTATGCTTTAATATGCGAAAATCCACGCGAAAATGAGTGATAGGGAGATTATTATGCAGACGAAGAGCATTATGGACAACATCGCGCTTGTCCTCAAACGAGATTTTCAAACGACAATCGAAGAAGCAACTCCGCAGGAAATTCACAATGCGCTGGCAACCGTCGTCATGGGTGCTATTGCCGATTCGTGGTACACGAGCCGTCATGCCCATGAGCACGCACGCAGCGCGTTTTATTTCAGCGCGGAGTATCTGACCGGCCGCAGCGTTTACAACAACCTGTTTGCGCTCGGCATTCTGGACGACGTGAAGGCTGCGTTTGCAAAGAAGGGCCTCGATCTGAATATGTTCGAAGAGATCGAAGACGATGCGCTCGGCAACGGTGGCCTCGGCCGTCTTGCCGCCTGCTATCTCGATTCCGCCGCAACGCTGAACCTCCCGCTCGACGGGTACGGTCTGCGCTATAAGTACGGCCTGTTCAAGCAGAGCTTTGAGAACGGGTTCCAGGTTGAATCGGCGGATGATTGGCAGCGCTTCGGCGATCCCTGGAGCCGCCGCCGCGCTTCGCACGAAGTCCTCGTCTCCTTCTCGGATCAGACCGTGCGCGCCGTTCCTTACGATATGCCGATCATCGGCTACGGCACGAACAACATCGGCACGCTGCGCCTCTGGCAGAGCGAAGCCGTGCAGGATTTCGACTTCCAGTCGTTCAACAACCAGGAATACGCTTCCGCCGTGCTCGAGAAGAACGCCGTGGAGGACATCACGCGCGTGCTCTATCCGAACGATACGACGCCCGCCGGAAAGCGTCTGCGTCTGAAGCAGCAGTATTTCCTCTCCTCCGCGAGCCTGCAGGACATCCTGTATCGCTATAAGCGCGAGAATCGCCCGATCCGGGAGTTCCACAAGTACGTGACGATTCAGCTCAACGATACGCATCCGACCGTTTCGATCCCCGAGCTGATCCGCCTGTTGAAGAACGAAGGGCTCACGTTTGAGGAAGCTTTCGACATCGCGCAGAAAACGTTCTGCTACACGAACCATACCGTTATGGTCGAAGCGCTTGAAAAATGGGGCGTCGATCTGTTCCGCGATCTGCTGCCGGAGATCTTCGATATCATCTATCAGATCAACGCGAAGCTGTGCGGCGAGCTCATGGCAAAGGGCATGGACTGCGAACCGTATGCGATCGTTTCGAACAACATCATCCGCATGGCGAACCTGGCCGTGTACGCCTCGAGCTATGTGAACGGCGTCGCCGAGATCCATACGCAGATTCTGAAGGATGACGTGCTGCATCCGTGGTACGTGCTCTATCCCGAGCGTTTCCAGAACAAGACGAACGGCATCACCCAGCGCCGCTGGCTCGGCGTTTGCAACCCCGAGCTTTCCAAGTACATCACCGAGCGCGTCGGCAACGGCTGGCTCAAGGATCTTTCCCTGCTGGAAGGCCTCAAGGAGCATATGACCGATGCGGATATCGACGAATTCCTTGCGATCAAGACCGAGAAGAAGCGTCAGCTCCGCAAAATCATCCTCGAGCGCGAGGGTGTCGATCTGCCCGAGACGTTTGCGTTCGATGTGCAGGTCAAGCGGATGCATGAGTACAAGCGTCAGATCCTGAACGCGTTCGCGATCCTCGATATCTATTACGGGATCAAGGACGGGCGGATCAAGGACTTCACGCCGACCGCATTCATCTTCGGCGCAAAGGCCGCGCCGGGGTACATCCGCGCCAAGGCCGTGATCAAGTTCATCAACGAGATCGCCAAGAAGATCAACGCCGATCCCGATATGCAGGATCAGATGCGCGTCGTATTCGTGCAGAACTACAACTGCTCCTATGCGGAACACATCATTCCCGCGGCGGATATTTCCGAGCAGATTTCTCCGGCCGGCACCGAAGCTTCCGGTACGGGCAACATGAAGCTGATGCTCAACGGCGCAGTCACGCTCGGCACCTTTGACGGCGCCAACATCGAGATCGTTGAGCAGGCGGGCCTTGAGAACAACTACATCTTCGGTCACAGCGTGCAGGACCTGAACGCGCTGCGTCCGCGTTACAACCCGAAAGTCATTTACGACTATGAGCCGCGCGTGCGCCGCGTCCTCGATTCGTTGATCGACGGCACGTTTGACGACAACGGCACCGGCGTTCTGGCCGATCTGCACCGCTCTCTGCTGTTCGGCAGCGGTTGGCAGAAGCCCGACTACTACTTCGTGCTGCAGGAGCTGCTCCCGTACATCGACACCAAGACCCGCGCGCTGTACGATTACCAGGATCGCCGCGCATTCGGCAAGAAGTGCCTGATGAACACCGCCTCCGCCGGCAAGTTCAGTTCCGACCGCTCGATCACGCAGTATGCCGAGGAGATCTGGCACATCCAGCCGCTGAAGCACAAAGATTCGATCAAGCTGTTCTGAGCAAGCATTCACCGCGCATCCGCTGATTTTGGCGGATGCGCCTCTTATTCTGTTCGATTCTGACGCAGGAGAAAGGCTGTTATGGAATCCGTAAACATTCTCGGACTGATCCTCGACATCGGCGCGGAGCTGATCAAGAGCGGCGCGGAAACGCACCGCGTGGAGGACAGCCTGTATCGTCTGTGTGCCGCGTACCGCTTCACGGACTGCAACATCTGGGTTGTGCCGAGCAACATTCAGGCGACCGTCACCGCGCCGGACGGAACCATCCTGACGCAGATCCGGCACGTCCGCGGCGCGGGCGTGAACTTCGACCGGCTCGACCGGCTCAACGCGCTCTGCCGCCATGCCTGCGCAGATACGCCCTCCTCGGAGGACCTCTCCGCCGCTCTGAACGGGATCATCGCGCGAAAACCGCTCCCGATCTGGCTGCAATACGTTGCCGGCGTGCTTGCCGGCGCGGGATTCGGCGTTTTCTTCCACTGTGACGTGATGGATGCGCTTGTGGCCGCCTGCGCCTCGCTGCTGATCACGTTTCTGGTCCGAATGCTCTCCAAGCGCGAATCGAATCCGCTGATCCTGAACTTCTTGATCTCCCTTCTCGGAGAACTGTTCATTCTGCTGTCCGTACGGTTCGGATTCGGGCATCACATCGGCTACATTACGATCGGCGTCGTGATGCTGTTGATCAGCGGGCTCGGCACCACGAACGGCGTCCGCGATCTCGTCCACCTCGATACGCTCTCCGGCGTGATGAACATCACCGTATCCTTCATCGGCGCGGTCGGAATCGCGCTCGGCATTGCGCTCCCGCTGCTGCTTCTGGGCGGCGGGGAATCGGATGCGCTGTCCATCAACCCCAATCCGGTGCTTGCCCTGTTCTCCTGCGCGGCCGCCGGCGTCGGGTTCGCGCTGTGGTTCGGCGTACGCGGATACAAGATTCTTTCCTGCGCGCTTGGCGCGGTGCTGACCTGGGGCATCTACCTGCTCGCACATTGGCTGCTGCCGAGCGTCTTTTTCGCGACGCTGCTCGGCTCCGCCGCATCCGCGCTGTTCGCGCAGATCATGGCGCGCGTCCATAAGGCCCCTGCAACGATCTTTCAGACGATCTCTGCGATCCCGCTGATTCCCGGCGCGTCGCTCTACTATATGATGTACGGCTTCGTCACATCCGACTACACCTTCGCGCTTGAGCGCGGCGTCAGCCTTGTGCTCACCTGCTTCGGCATCGTGCTCGGATTCATGGTGATTGAGGTTCTGAACAAGTACATCTGGCCATCCGCCCGAAAAAAACACGCCTGACCGCCAAAAGGCTGTTCCGAATTCGCTTCGGAACAGCCTTCTTCATTCTTCTGCGGGCTCCAGATCGATGATCGACGCAAACGGGATTCGCTCGCCGCTGCCGAGCAGCAGCGCTCCGCATTCGACACGTTTCGGAACTCCGACCGTTTCGACGATCCGCCCATCCCGTTCGCGCTTCCCGGCGAGAAAATGCGTAACGATAATCGGCGGCGGGTTTGGGGACGCAAGCAGCTGCGTCAGCCATCGGTCGAGCGATTCCCGCCGGTCCTCATCGTTTCGGAACCGGTCCCCGATGCGCCGCTGATCCGCAATCCGATCCTCGAAACCGGACAATGCCGCAAACGGCGCAAACTGTGCCGCGCGCTTGCCTCGCTCCATCGGCCGATGCTTTTGGGAGATGGGACGCTCCATATGCAGCAGGTCCGCATAGCGGTCCGTTTCGCTCATGCCCGATGTCCTCCGATCTGCTCGTTGCGTTCGCGCGTCGTGCCGCCCTCGAGCAAATTCATCCCCTTCAGAATCGCATTCTTGCCGTATCGGCGCTGCATTTTCAGGATCGCCTTTTGCCGCCGGACTTCGCGATCCCGCCGCTCCTCCTCCGCCTGCTCGCGCCGTTCGTCCTCCTCCGCAAGTCCGAACAAGTCCAGTTGCCGCGGCGGTTTCTGCGGAAGCTGCCCCTCCGGGAGCACACGCCCCGCGACCACGAACACGCGCCGGATCGTCAGGTTCGGATCGACGGTCCTTTGATAGATCGCCATGACCGCCGCTCCGATCGCGCTTGCGGACGATGTGAATCCCCCGAGATGCTCGGTCCCGTGCGCATGCTTCGGCGTGCTGCGGCCGTAATGGTCCGTATGCACTGCGCCGTGGTAAGCGGCGAGCCGCGCCGGATCGGCCAGGTTCTCCGTATCGTAACAGACCGTAAGCACCACCTGATCCGTCATCAGCCCCTTTCGCACAAGATCCATGGCCAGCACCTCCGCCATTTCCCGCACGATCAGCGCGCCTTCGGCGTTTTGGTAGGGACGCGCCAGCACCTGCCCCGTGGAAAGGCTGTTGGCCTGCGGCGTATAGGCCTTGATTTCCCGGATCGTACAGGGCTCAATCCCCCACGCGTGATCGATCAACAGCTCCGCGTTCACGCCGAACAGGTCATAAAAAAGATCCTCGCGCACCAACGATAGCTGCGCCACGTCCCCCATCGTAAACATGCCGTGCGCCGCAAGCTTGCGCGCGTATCCCGGTCCGATCCGCCAAAAATCGGTGATCGGCGTATGCGCCCAGAGCCGTTCCCGATAGGATTGCTCATCCAGCGACGCGATGCGAACGCCGTTTTCATCCGGCGCGGTGTGCTTGGCGACGATGTCCATCGCCACCTTGCAAAGGTACAGATTCGTCCCGATGCCCGCCGTAGCGGTGATGCCCGTCTGCTCCATGATCTCGCGCACCAAAAAGGACGCAAATCCCCGCGCATCCATTTTGTACATCGGAAGATAACTCGTCGCGTCGATAAACACCTCGTCGACCGAATAGACATGGATATCCTCCGGCGCGACGTAATCGAGGTAGATCCGGTAAATGATCGAGCTGACCTCCAGATAATGCGACATCTGCGGTCTTGCCGCAATGAAGTCGACCGCGAGCGACGGGTCCTTTTCCAGCTCCTCGGCATAGATGGACGTTCCGGTCAGCCGCCTGCGCATCGCCCGGCCCGCGTTGATCTCGCGCACCTTCTCCAAAACTTCAAACAGACGCGGCCGACCCGGAATCCCCAGCGCTTTCAGCGACGGCGAAACCGCAAGACAGATCGTTTTCTCCGAGCGCGAAGCATCCGCCACAACAAGGTTTGCCTTCAGCGGATCCAGCCCGCGCTCGATGCATTCGACCGATGCATAGAACGATTTGAGATCGATCGCTATGTATGTTCGGTTCTTCATCCCGCCTTCCTCCTTTTAACGATAATATTATATCACCTCACTTTCCATTTGAAAAGCCCTTTTTGATAATTTTTTATCAAATAAAAGGTGAAAAAAAAGCCGCCCCGATGGGGCGGCTTTTGCATGGCGTTTGCTTACAGCTCGGCGAAGTACTTGATGGTGCGGACCATCTGCGAGGTGTAAGAGTTCTCGTTGT
>ONLX01000057.1 GCA_900318765.1 uncultured Eubacteriales bacterium | reverse complement strand
TATTGTACCATGAAACCGAATCCAAGATATCGGAGGAACCGCACATGAAAGCGCTTTCGAAACTGCTTCTGCTCCTGTTGGCGGCCGCGCTGCTGCTGACCGGCTGCAAAACGCCCATCCGGACGGATGAATCGCCGACGCCCGTGCCCGATGATTACACCCCGGCGCCGACCGCAACGCCGGAGCCTACGGCCGTTCCCGGCGAATTCGTCGTATCGGGCGAGGCATACAAGGCCGCCGCGATTCCGAACGACAACAACCGTGTCTTTTATGAGATCTTCACCGGCTCATTTTCCGATTCGAACGGAGACGGGATCGGTGATCTAAGGGGCATCATCAACCGGATGGATTATCTGAACGACGGCGATCCGGATTCCGGCAAATCGCTCGGGATTGAGGGCATCTGGCTGACGCCGATTTTCGATTCGCCGTCCTATCATAAATACGATGTGGCCGATTTCTATACCGTCGATCCCGCGTTCGGAACGACCGAGGATCTGGTCGAATTGGTGGAACTATGCCATGCGCGCGGCGTCAAGCTGATTCTCGATCTCCCGATCAATCATACGAGCCGCAGGAACCAGTGGTTCACGACGTTTTTAAAGGCGCACCGGCAGGGCGATACGGACAGCGACTACTATGATTTCTATACCTGGTACGACGGCGATACCGACCGTGCCCCGGCGGGACGCAGCTTTGCGCAGCTTTCCGGCACGAACCATTACTATGAATGCAACTTCGACGGCGGGATGCCGGAACTGAATTTCGACAACGAGCTTGTGCGCGAGGCCGTGCTTGCGGTTGCGAAGTATTACCTCGGGCTCGGCGTGGACGGCTTCCGGTTCGACGCCGCAAAGTACCTCTATTTCGGCGATCACGATTCCAATCAGGACTTCTGGATCTGGTACATCGACGAACTGAAGGTGATCAATCCCGATCTTTACACCGTGGCGGAGGTTTGGGACGGCGATGGCGTGACCGAGCGGTATTACCCCGCGATGAACTGCTTCAACTTCACGATGGCGGATAAGGGCGGCCTGATTGCGGAGATTGCGAATCGCGGCAACGTTAATCGCTACACGGCGTACGTCGAATCGTATCTGAACAAGGTTCAGACGCTGCGGGAGGACGCAACGATCGTTCCGTTCATCGCAAATCACGACACCGATCGCGCGGCAGGCTATGTAACCGTGGCAACCGGCTCGATGCAGATGGCGGCAAACCTGTATCTGCTCGGCCCCGGATCACCGTTCATCTACTATGGCGAGGAGCTCGGCATGCGCGGCTCGCGCGGCAGCGCCAATACCGACGCAAACCGGCGGCTTGCGATGGTTTGGGGAGATGAGGATACGATTCAGGACCCGGAAGGGACGACGTATCAGAAGAAGAATCAGATCAGCACGACGGCCGTGGAGCAGATGCGCACCGAAACGAGCCTCTTTACCTATTATAAGAAACTGCTGATGATCCGCCGCGCGAATCCGGAGATTGCCCGCGGCACGTATGAAGCGCTGAAAGCGGACGCATCGGACTTAGGCGGATTCTTGGCGACGTACAACGGTTCAACGGTGCTCGTGTTCCACAATGCATCGATGAGCGCAAAGACCGTCGATCTTTCGACGAGAACGGATCGCGTCATCAAGGAGCTTCGCGCTGTGATCGGGCAGGAGGATGCGACCCTGACCGGGACGCGGCTTGTGATCGGCGCACAGACGAGCGTCGTCATCGGCTGCGAATAAATGAAATAAAAACGAAAGAATCGGGCGGCCGAACGGCTGCCCGGTGCTCTTTTCTTGACCCGCGCGGAAAAATCGTTTACAATAGGAAATATGAAACATGAACGGCGGTACCGAGGCACGGGCAGCGGCGGCGGGCTGAACAAGTTCCGCATCGCGCCCTATCTGCAGATTCTGGTCGGCCTTGCGATTGTCGCGGGGGTGGTCTGGTTTCTGATTCGCTTTGTTTATCCGCTTTCGCGCAATCTCGCGCAAGGCATTTCCCCGTTCGCGACGCCGACGCCGATCGGCGCAACGCCCGTCCCCACGCCAACCCCTTCGCCGACGCCCGATCCCGCCAGGGACCATCCGCTCTATTCGGCGGACCTCACCGCCGTGCAGCACGAGATCGTCGTCCCCGAATTTCAGTATCTGTCCGACCCCGTGGTATATGACGGCACGATCTGGTTCGTCGCCGGAAACTATGCGACGGACGGCATGGCGTCGTTTACGCGGCTGGTTGCGTTCGATCCCGCAACCGATACGCGCTCGTTCATGGCTCTTCCACTGCGGTATAAGAGCATCCGCTTCCCTGCAATCAATGATCGCTGGATTGTCTATCTCGACGCGACTGCGTCCGGAGGCGGGCGGATCGTTGCCTACAATCGTGTGACCGATCAGGCCGCCGCGATCAAGACCGTGCATGTCGGGATGCCGCAGCCGGTGCTGATCGGAGACGTTGCGGTGTGGCTCGAGCGCACGGGGCAATCGCGCGATAAGTTGTTCGCCTGCGATCTCAACACGTTGGAGTCGGTTGCGCTGGAGCTGTACGACAACAGCGAGTACGCGCTCTCCACGCCGTGTACCGACGGGAAAACGCTCTATTACGTCAACCCGGAGGGGAAGCTCGTTGCGTGGACGCTCGAAACGAACGAAAAGCGCGTCATCGAAACGGGCACGTACGTACATGACCCGAAGTGCAACGGGACGTATCTTGCATATCTTTCGGGAAATCACGGCGAGGACTGCGACCTGATGCTTGTGACGGACGACGGCGTAACGACCGTTGCGACCGGAGTCATCGACTTCTGGATCGGAGATACGTTCCTTGCGTTCAATCGCTATGAGCGCAACTATGTGTATTTTCCCGCGGACGGGACGACGTTCTGCACCACTCGGCGCGACGAGCTGGCGATGCTGATCGGCGCAGGGGAACGATACCTGATCTGGATGGACGTTACGTGGCGGGATAAGGACATTTCGGAATACATGATCATCGAATAGGAATCCGGCTATGAAGGAAAAATCGGTTTTTGTCTGCGGAGAATGCGGATACGAGACGCCGCGCTGGATGGGCAAATGCCCGCAGTGCGGCAGTTGGAATACGCTCGTCGAGGAGGAGCGTGTCGCTCCGAAGCGGAGAACTGCGGCGATCAGCCGCGCGGTGCCGCTGCAATCGGTAGCGGCGGACGCGCAAACGCGCAGCTCCACCGGAATCGGGGAGCTGGATCGCGTGCTTGGCGGCGGGCTTGTGGACGGAATGGTCGTGCTGCTCGGCGGCGATCCGGGGATCGGAAAATCCACGCTGCTGCTGCAGGTTGCGGATGAACTGGCCAAATCGCGTACGGTGCTGTACGTATCGGGCGAGGAAAGCCGCTCGCAGATCAAGCTGCGCGCCGACCGGCTCGGCGTAACGAGCGACCCGCTGCTCTATTGCGAGACAAGCGTTGAAAACGCAATCGAGCAGGCGAAGGAGCAGAAAGCCGCCGTACTGATCGTCGACTCGGTTCAGACAATGCAGTCCGAAACCGCCGAAAGCGCCGCGGGCAGCGTTTCCCAGGTGCGCGCGGTGACGGCTGTGCTCACGCGCTTTGCGAAGGAGACCGGAACGGCGGTGCTGATCGTTGGGCACGTTACCAAGGACGGCGCGATCGCCGGGCCGCGCGTGCTCGAACATATCGTGGATACGGTGCTGTATTTTGAGGGCGAGCGGCATGAAGGGCTGCGCCTGCTGCGCGCGGTCAAGAACCGTTTCGGCTCCACAAACGAGCTCGGCGTGTTTGAGATGTGCGATACCGGCATGCGAGAGGTTACCGATCCTTCCGCGCTGTTCGTATCGGGCAAGAATGCGGTGGGGTGCGCGCTCACCTGCGTGCTCGAAGGATCGCGGCCGCTGCTGTGTGAGGTGCAGTCGCTGCTGTGTCCGAACGCGTTCGGTTCGCCGCGCAGAACGGCGATCGGGCTCGATTACAACCGGCTGAACCTGCTGCTTGCCGTTCTGGAGCGGAAGGCGCGGCTGAAGCTCTCCGATAAGGATGTTTATTGCGACATTGCAGGGAGCCTTCGCGTGTTGGATCGCGGCGCAGACCTGGCGACCGCGATGTGCCTTGCATCGTCGGTGCTCGAAAAGCCGTTGCCCTCCAAGACCGTGCTGATCGGCGAGGTCGGACTGACCGGCGAGGTGCGCCCGGTTTCGCAGCTCGATACGCGCATCCGCGAAGCGGTGCGGCTCGGGTATACGACGATTCTGCTTCCCGCCCGCAGTAAATTCACGCAGGGCGGTTTTCGCGCAGTTCGCGTCGGAGACGTTTCCGAAGCGATCCGCGCCCTGTTCCTGCCCGAATAATTCCATAAAAAAGCTGTTCCGAGACGGAACAGCTTATTTTTTTCTCTCGTGTTTTTCGACGATGCGCGCATGCGCGGCGCGCAGGATGTCCTGGAGGTTCGGGTGCCAAAGCAGCGTCAGCGCTTC
>ONLX01000029.1 GCA_900318765.1 uncultured Eubacteriales bacterium | reverse complement strand
GTATCTTGAGCTCGGCGTCGGCGCGAACACGCCGGTCATCATCAAATATCCGTTCTGGGCGCTGACGGCGGAGAACCCAAAAGCAGTCTACGCGTGCATCAACTACGGCGAAGCGATCTGTCCGAAGCGGCTTGAGCCGTATTCCGTCTGCATCGACGGCGATATCGGCGATATCCTGAAGCGCTGCGTTTGATCGGTCGGCTTTGAAAAACAACACGGTTCCTTTTCCGTACGGAAAAGGAACCGTTTTTGTCTTACGACATGGTCAAATACGCGGAAATGAAGTTGTCGAGGTTGCCGTCCATGACGGACTGGATGTTGCCGTTTTCCTCCCCCGTACGGTGATCCTTGACCAGCGTATACGGCTGGAAGACGTAGGAGCGGATCTGGCTGCCCCATTCGATCTTCTTCATTTCACCCTTGATCGACGCCATCTGTTCCTCGCGCTCGCGCTCCTGCAGTTCCAGCAGTTTGCCGCGCAGCATGCGCATGGCCATTTCCTTGTTCTGCAGCTGGCTCCGCTCGTTCTGGCACTGAACGACGATGCCCGTTGCAAGATGCGTGATGCGGATTGCGCTCGAAACCTTGTTGACGTTCTGACCGCCTGCGCCGCCGGAACGGTAGGTATCGACGCGGATATCGTCCGGCTCAATCTTGATATCGCCGGTATCATCGTCGAAAATCGGAGTAACATCGAGCGAAGAGAACGACGTATGCCGCCGCGCCGAGGCATCGAACGGAGAGATTCGAACGAGCCGGTGTACGCCTTTTTCGGCTTTCAGGTAGCCGTACGCATTCTCTCCCTCAACCTCAAACGTCACCGATTTGATGCCGGCGTCGTCGCCGTCCAGAAGATCGAGCTCGGTAACCTTCCAGCCCTTCCGCTCGCAGTAGCGTGTATACATCCGGTAGAGCATTTCGGTCCAATCCTGCGCTTCGGTTCCGCCGGCGCCCGCATGCAGCGAAAGCACCGCGTTCGAATTGTCATAAGGCCCTTTCAGCAGCATTTCAAGCCGCAGCGCGCCGACTTTCTCGTCGTAATCCTTCAGCTCGGACTTCAATTCGTCGAGCAGGCTCTCATCGTCTTCTTCCTCGGCCATTTCGATCAGCGTAGCCAGGTCTTCGCTCTGCGTATCGAGCTTTTGCAGCCGGTCGAGCTTGTTCTTGATCGTCTTCACGCGAGCCGAGACTTTGTTCGCGTTGTCCACGTCGTTCCAGAAATCCGGCGCGCTCATCTGATCCTCCAGCGTTTTGCATTCCGCGAGGAGCGCGTCCGCATTCATTTGTTTATGCGCAAGCTGCAGCGTCTCGTTGAGACTGCCGAGCTGCATCTTATATTCATCCAAAACTACCATCGTTCTCTCCTGTCTGATCGGTTACTGTTCAAAAATTTCAACGTCCTCCCGGACATGGTATCCCGGGGAACTGCGAATCCTCCGCCAACGGTATTCCGAGAGAATCTCGCGTTCCACCGAATCGGAATATTGTGTTGCGGTGTACCACGCCTGATGGCAGACACGGCAATAGATGACGCAGCAGTCGCCTACTTCCCGTACGATCGACCATTCGGAGATGCATACCGGGTCACAGACGCATTTGCGTCGCCTGAGCAATTCATCACGAGGATCAGAGTTCTGCGATTTCATACACATTCAGCGCGTTCCGATACAGCGCGTCGGCCAGCAATTCGATTTCTTCCCCCCGAACGAAGGCCATCTTTTCCAGAGTAAGGTGTATCCGCCCCGGATCGTTCCGCTGTCCGCGGAACGGAACCGGCGTCATATACGGACAGTCCGTTTCGATCAGCAATCGATCGAGTGGGAGCCGCCGCGCAACATCGATCGGTCGGACCGCGTTTTTAAACGTCAACGCGCCGCCGAACGCAACGTATAATCCGAGATCGATGCACTCCTTCGCGAGCTCATAGCTGCCCGAGAAGCAATGCATAATCCCTTTCAACCCGTTTTTATGCGCCCGCAAAAGATCCATCATGTCGCCGTGCGCTTCGCGGTCATGCAGGATGACCGGACGGTTCAGCTCGTTCGCGAGCGAAAGCTGCTCATCCAACACGCGCTTCTGCACGTCCCGCGGGGAAAAATCGTAATGATAATCCAATCCGATCTCACCGACGGCAAGCATGCGCTCGTGCTGCAGCGCGCGAGTGATATGCGCTGCGGTGTCCTGCGACCATTCGTCCGCCGAATGCGGATGTACGCCTGCGCTGCCATAGAAGAACGGGACGCGTTCCACAAGCTCAATGACGCGATCGATTCCGGCCTCGTCGCAGCAGCACTCCATCACGTGCGCTACGCCCTGCCCGGGCAGCGACGCAATCACCGCATCCCGATCCGGATCAAATGCTTCATCCAGCAGGTGCGCGTGCGTATCGAACAGCTTCATCAGCGCACCGTAAATCCCGCCTGCAGCGCCTTTTCCGGCGTTACAAACGCGAGCTCCTTGTCCTCCGGATCGGAGGCGCAGAGGATCATTCCGTGGCTTTCCACGCCGCACAGCGTTACGGGCTTCAGGTTCGCGACGAGCACGACCGTCTTGCCCACAAGATCCTCGGGCCGATACCAGTTCTTGATGCCCGAAACAACCGTGCGTTCTTCGGTTCCGATGCTGACCGTCAGCTTCAGCAGCTTTTTCGAGCGCTTCACTTCTTCACATGCCGTAACCTTGGCCAGCCTTAGGTCGAGCTTTTCGAACTCCTCATACGCAATCTCCGGCTTTGCGGGCGCATAATTCGGAGTCTCCTTCGGCGCGGCCGCCGCCCGCTGCTTCGCCTCGATCGCTTCGATCTCGGGCGCAAGCACCTTCGGGTCGATGCGGGCAAACAGGATTTCGGGCGTTTCGGTGACGCGCGTTTCGGATGCATACGTTCCGAACGCGTTCAGCGCTTCAAGCGCGCGCGGCGCGTCGTTCAGCTGCGCGAGAATCTTGGCGGCCGTCGTCGGCAGGAACGGATTCAGCAGGTTTGCTCCGATCGCGATGCTCTCGGTCAGGTTGTACAGCACTTCGGCAAGCCGATCCGCCTGCGCGGGGTCCTTGGCAAGCGTCCACGGCGCGGTCTCATCGATGTATTTGTTGCAGCGACGGAACAGCGCAAACACATCCGTCAGAGCATCCGCAACGCGAAGCTCTTCCATGTCGCGCACGACTTTTTCGGCGGTCCCGACCGCAACGGCCTTCAGCTCCGCATCGATCGGCTCTTCTGCGCCGGTCTGCTTTACGATGCCGTTGAAATATTTGTTCGACATCGAGACCGTGCGGTTCACCAGATTGCCGAGCACATTTGCAAGGTCCGCGTTCAGCCGTTCGATCAGAAGCTCCCAGGTGATCACGCCGTCGTTGTCAAACGGCATTTCATGCAGAACGAAGTAGCGCACCGCATCCACGCCGAACAGCCGGGCAAGATCGTCGGCATATAGTACGTTGCCCTTCGACTTGCTCATCTTGCCGCCGCTCTGCAGCAGCCAGGGATGCCCGAATACCTGCTTCGGCAGCGGAAGATCCAACGCCATCAGGAAGATCGGCCAATAGATTGTATGGAATCGGATGATGTCCTTGCCGATCAGATGCAGGTCCGCCGGCCAAAGCGCCTTGAACTGCTCGGTCGAATTGCCGTCGCAATCGTAGCCGATGCCGGTGATATAGTTGACGAGCGCATCGAGCCAAACGTAAACAACGTGCTTCGGGTCAAAATCGACCTGAATTCCCCAGGTGAACGATGTGCGCGATACGCACAGATCCTGCAGCCCGGGCAGCAGGAAGTTGTTCATCATCTCGTTTTTGCGCGCAACGGGCTGAATGAATTCCGGATGCGTGTTGATGTGCTCAATCAGGCGCGGCGCATACTTGCTCATCTTGAAAAAGTATGCTTCTTCCTTCGCGGGTTTGACTTCTCCGCCGCAATCGGGACACTTGCCGTCCTTCAGCTGCGACGAGGTGAAGAACGATTCGCACGGGACGCAGTACATGCCCTCGTAATAGCCTTTATAGATATCGCCTTGCTCATAGAGGCGTTTGAAAATCTTTTTGACCTGTGCTTCGTGGTCGGCGTCCGTCGTGCGGATGAACTTGTCATAGCTCGTTCCCATCAGGTCCCAGATGGCCTTGATTTCGCCCGCAACGCGATCGACGTATTCCTTCGGCGTGATGCCCTGCGCTTTCGCCTTGTCCTCGATCTTCTGACCGTGCTCATCGGTTCCGGTCTGCAGGAACACATCGTACCCCTCATACCGCTTGAAGCGCGCAATCGCGTCCGCCAGAACCGCTTCGTACGTGTTGCCGATATGCGGCTTGCCGGAGGTATAGGCGATCGCTGTTGTGATGTAATACTTCTGTCTCATTCCGCTCCCTCGTTCATTTCAAAATTCTATGGATTCCCGAAATATAAATGTATCAATTCTTACGGCCTTTGTCAATAAAAAGCCGCGATTTTTTCGCGGCTTCAGACTGTCCATAACGGGTTCAGACCATTTGCGGCAAAAAAAGGCAGAGAAATATCGGTAGGAAGAAATGGCATTATGCGTGCCATTTCTTTGATTCTATGCCGCAAATGAACCGGTTTTCCTCCCTCTC
>ONLX01000129.1 GCA_900318765.1 uncultured Eubacteriales bacterium | reverse complement strand
TGGCTCCCCAGGTAAGACTCGAACTTACAACCCTTCGGTTAACAGCCGAATGCTCTGCCATTGAGCTACTGAGGAATATGCTTTGTTTGGATGCGGGATTTATTTTACCCGTTCCGCTGCTGAATTGCAAAGACAAATATTTGAAATTATAAGGAAATAATATGGAAAATCTATTAAATTCTTAAAAATTCTCTGAATTGCGCTTGATTGATTGACGGAACCATTTTTTTGATGTAAAATTAACACATGAGCGACATGCAATTGAAACAACCCTATTCGGAACTGAGCGAGCCCAAACGCAGGATCATTCGATCCGACGCGGCTCTTTTTGTGCTGCTCTTGCTCGGGGCGATCGGATGCATCGCGCTGTCGCATTATCTGTCCGACCGATTCGGCGTTTTGAGAATTATTTTTCAGCTTTCGCTCTATGGGGTGCTTTTAGCCGGAGGGTATCTCATATATCGGTTTCGGATTGTTTCTTATCGTTATACGCTATCCGATTCGCAGTTTCTTGTGACGCAGGTTGTAGGCAACCGAACAAAGGACCTGTTCACGGTACCGATCGAAGCGATCGTATCGGTGGGCGTCGACGAGCACGCGATTTCGGAAGGGCGGACGTATGTCGGCTCGAGAAAAAACACATTTGCTGTGACATATCGGAAGGACGGAGAGCTTCGGACGCTGTTTCTTTCGGGCAGCGATCGGCTGCGGGAGCTCATTGAGGAGCAAATCCATGACGGACGATGAACGCTTACAATTGATTGAAGACGGCAGATGTCCGCACGCGATTCTGTTTGCCGGACCGCCGGAGAGCGATCGGTCGGATTACGTGCGGCGTGCGGCGGCAAGGTATCTGTTGCATACGGACGATGTGGAACGGCTAAACAGCTGTCCGTTTTATCTCGAAGCATCGGAATATGCGGTTGACCCGATGCGCGATATTCTGCGCCTCTTGAATGCCGAAGCATTTGAGCGCGGAAGGCGTTGTATTGTTCTGTTGAATGCACAGCAGATGTCGGTCGCGGTACAGAATGTGCTGTTGAAAACGTTGGAAGAACCGCCGGCGGACACGCTGCTACTTTTGACGGGCGTGGAGTCGGGCATCTTGCCGACCATTCTGTCCCGCTGCATGATCCTTCGCGCCGAGACCGAGCCGTGGGAAGCGATTGCAAAACGGCTTCGGGAACGCGGCATAGATGCGGCGACGGCAGAGCAATGCGCGCGCAGAGCGGATGGCGTTTACGGGAGAGCGCTGAAAGCGTCGGAGCTGGAAGCGATCGCGTTCCGAAAGGGCACAATCGCATGCATGAGCGCCTATTGCAACGGGACGCGTCCTCTCCCGGAAGCGGCGACGCTCTGTACCCGGATCGAGGCGGAGGAGCCCGGGGAGACGCGGAAGAAAACACGCGTCAGCGCGGAGGCGGTTGATGCGTTCTTTGATGTGTGGCTCGACCTTCTTTCGGATGCGTTGCACGTTCGGATCGGGTGGAAAGAACTGCGCAATCCGGATTGCAAACCACTTGTAAACAATTTATCGGAGCGCTTTACAACCTCCGAGATTCAAGGTATGATAACTACATTGCTCGACGGGAAGCGACAGCTAACCTACCGGGCAACCGCTTCCCAGACGTTGGACTGGGTGCTTTGTAAGTTACCGTGAGGGATATGGAATATGGTTAAAGTCATCGGTGTCAAGTTTAAAACGAGCGGACGGATCTATTATTTCGATCCACTGGATCTCCCGTTCCATGCGGGAGACGGAGCGATCGTTGAAACGTCGCGCGGGTTGGAATTCGGGAATGTTTCCGGCGAGCCGAAAGAGGTGGACGAGAGCGAGATCGTCGCACCGCTGAAGCCGGTCATCCGGATTGCGACGGAAGAGGATTGGCGGATGCGCGAGCAGTATGCGAAAAAAGAACCGGAAGCATTCGCGATTTGCGAGCAAAAGATCCGGGACCATGGGCTCGATATGAAGCTCGTGGATGCGGAATACATTTTTAACGGCAGCAAGATCGTGTTTTATTTCACGGCAGATGAGCGCGTCGACTTCCGCGATCTTGTCAAGGACCTTGCTTACTCGCTGCGTACGAGAATCGAGCTTCGGCAGATCGGCGTACGCGATGAGGCAAAGATGCTCGGCGGGCTCGGTCCATGCGGACGGCCGGTATGCTGCAACGCATTTTTGGACGATTTCCGCCCCGTCTCGATCAAAATGGCGAAGGAACAGAATCTTTCCCTGAGCCCGACGAAGATTTCCGGCCTTTGCGGCAGACTGATGTGCTGCCTGCAGTATGAACAGAACGTCTATGAAGAGATGAAGAAGGTCATGCCGCGGGTCGGGAAGGAGATCAATACGATTGACGGCGTCGGAACGGTTGTGGAGAACAACGCGATTACCGAGCGCACCAAAGTGCGGCTGACGATGGAAGACGGTACGATTGATGTGCGGGAGTATCCTTATACGCATCTGAGCCCTGTCGGGGAGCCGATTCCGCAGATTGCCCTTGACCATGCAGCGCAGAAGAGTGAGCAGACGGAAGATTTTGCGGCCATGGCACGGCGGGAAAACGGGCAAAAACCGATGCGCAATCGAAAGCCTGCGCGGTCCGCTGAAGCCGTCGAAGGAAATCAGCTGCCCGAACAGAAGCTGGAAAGCAAGCAAAACGGCAAACGGCAGCGGCGCGCGCCGCAAAGCGGCAAGCAGAACGAGCAGCGCCAAGAGGAACAGCCTTCCAAACAGGGCGAACAAAACGGCGAAAAGAAGAATACGCAAAAGCGCACACAGAAGCCGAAGTCCAATGCTCCGAAGCAGGAAAAAACTTCTGCACAAACCGAATCCGAGCAGGCGAAGCCGATAGAGAAGCGGAACAACCGGCGGCGCAATCGAAACCGCAGATCCGCAAAGCCGAGCGGACAGCAACCTGCGCAGCAGACGGAATCCTAATAGGAATGGAAGCGACCGATCCGGTCGCTTTTTTGTTGGGGAAATCTTGACAAAACAGGGCTGAATTTATACAATGATCATGGAAGGAAAGACTTCGATTCTATTGGAAAATCGCGAGCCGGCTGAACATGATTCTTTCGGAGGGGTAATGGAATGAAGCATTTGGGAATGAACCGGAAGCGTTTTTGGACTGCTGCGCTTGCGATGCTGCTGCTGTTTGCGCTGGTGCCGGCTGTGGGCGCGGAGCCTTCGGTTTGGTATACGTCGATCTTTGTCTCGAAGAACCCGACCAAGATGTCGTATTATGTGGGAGAGAGCTTTGATCCGAGCGGCATCGCGGTTCGCGGATACGTCGAGCATTCGGACGGAACCGTAACCATCAACACGTTGGGCGAAAATCTTTTGAGCTATTCACCGAAGACGTTTACTTCGGCAGGAACCAAAACCGTGACGGTCACCGCACGCATTGTCGGAAAGAGCGGCGCGTATCAGGACTTCAGCACCACGCTTCAGGTGACGGTCAAGCCGTCGATCGAACCGATCGTAGAGACTCCGGACAGTGAAAAGGGCGACGCGCCTGCGGCGTGGACCAATTCGATTTCCGTCAAGAAGAATCCGTCCAGGACGAACTACCTGATCGGAGAATCGTTTGACCCGGCCGACATGGTGATTGTTGCGAATCAAACGACTCCGAGCGGCAACGCGAAGGAGACGGTTTCGAAATCCTATCTTTCTTATTCCCCGAAATCCTTTTCCAAAGCGGGCAAGCAGAAGGTGACGGTCAGCGCCAAGCTGACGGATTCCGAAGGCAAGGAGAAAAAGTTTACGACGACGGTTTCGGTCGTTGTATACGAGGAAATCAAGATCACGAAGCATCCGACCAAGGAGACGGTGCAGGAGGGAGAAGGATGTCTGTTCATCGCTCGGGCGGACAATTCCGAATCCTGCCGCTGGTTCTTTGAAAAGGACGGTGAGCGTGTCGACGCAAAGCAGGCGGAAAGCCATTTCAAAGGGTTGAAACTCTCCGGCGCATCGAGTGAAAAGTTGAAACTGACGAAGATTCCCGCCTCGCTGGACGGTTGGAAAGTAACCTGCCGATTCTCGACCCCGGTGGAGGAAGTGTATTCGAACAAAGCTTCGTTGACCGTGAAGTCCGCCAACAGCACGGTAACGGTTGCTCCCGCTACGGCTGCTCCGGCAACAGAAGCGCATGAAACGCCCGCGCCGACGGCAGAGCCGGTTGTTACGACGGCGCCTGTTGCCACGGAAGCACCGATCGCAGTCGATCAGCCGACCGAAAAGCCCGCGGATCAGCACCGGCATGTGTTCGGGGAAACCTATTTGAGCGATAACGTCGAGCATTGGCGCGAATGCAGCTGCGGAGAGCGCACGAGCGTGGAAAAGCATATCGTTGCCGAATGGCGGACGCTGTCCAACCCGACGCAAACACAGGATGGCGTTGAGATCGGAACTTGCCTCGTCTGCGGCCGCATGGTGGAACGATCGGTTCCGTACAGCGCGCCAGATCTGAAGATTCTGCTGCTTGGGATCATCGGGGCATTCGTTCTGGTTACGGTTCCGCCGCTCGTGATCATTGCAATCGTTCTCGCTTCGAAGAACCGAAAGAAGAAACAGAGAGAGCTGCAATAAACGAAGCAAAATTTTGAAATCAAACCCGCCCGGGTGCCCGGGCGGGCTTTTGCTACTTCAGCTCGTCGATCAGGGCGCGGAGAAGCTGCTTTTGCCGATTATCAAGCAGCGGCGAAAGCATCCGATAGGTTTCCTCCATGGACGCTGCATCGAGCGTTCCGTTCTGCTTTTGCTCCTGCGTCATCTTTGCCAGCGTTTCCAATAGCTCCCGCTTGGATTTGGATCGGTAGAATTCATAGTCGTCCTGCAGCATTCAATCACCTCCGCAACATGGTATGCAGTGGGTACGGATTTGGTGCGCTTTGCATACAATGGAATGACAGGAGGTGTCGTATGTCTTATTTACAGCCGAATCCGCCGGATCAGAAAACGACCGAAGCAGCCGTTCTGCTCGGTGAGACCGTTCGCAATGAGCGCGGACGCTACGGGCTGCGCGGGTACCTTTCCATGCTGGCCGAGAGCTTTCCGCAGGACTGGGTGCGCGAAGTGGCGAGACGTTTGGATCAGCCATGTCCGCCCGCGCCGCCGCCTCCGCCGCCGTTCGATCCGCTTCGCCAGGACGATCCCATGCGCCCGCTCCCGCAGGAACCGCGGCAGAAGAAGCCGGACATGGACAAAATTTTGCAGCTGATGCAACTGATGGGCAACCTGAAATCGTAATTCAGGCTGCCCATCGGCAATGGATTGATGGAATGCTTGTCAGGCCGCGACAAACGAATAAATGCAGTACGCGATATATCCGAGCAGCAGAAGGCCGCCCTGCAGCCGCGATCCCTTTTTGCGAATCATCATCGGAACAATCAGAATCAGCATGACGGCAAGCGCAATCGGGAGATCAATGTATGCCGCGGAGGGAGAAGCTGTGATGGCGCCGCCGAGCGCGTTCGGAATGCCGATGACAGCGAGCAGGTTGAACAGGTTCGCGCCGATGATGTTGCCGAGACCGACGTCCTCCCGCCCTTTGATTGCGGAGGTCAGGGTCGTCACAAGCTCCGGCAGCGAGGTACCGAGCGCAATCATCGTGACCGCAACAACGCGTTCTGGAACGTGCAGGTACTCAACGGCAAGAATCTGCCCGTTATCGACGAGCAGGTTCGCACCGAGGAACAACCCTGCGGCGGTTACGACAAGCAGGATCAGAGCAACCGGAATTTTCATGACCTTGTCAAGGCTCTCAACCGGTTCCGCATCGTCGCGATTCGTGAGCTTGATCGAAAGGATTGCGTACGCAACGAATCCGCCGAGCAGAATGAATCCGAACCAACGCGGCAGCGTGAGACTGTTGAAGAACAGCATCGCGAACATGGCGAGCACCGTCAGAACAAAGAACGACAGCCGCCAGTTGATCGAGCTCGTTTTCGCCTCGCGCGTCGGGCGGATCAGCTGCCCGATACCGGCAATCAGCGCCGTGTTGCAGATGATGCTGCCGATCGCATTGCCGAAGCAGATATCCGGCGACTGTGCAGCGCCGAGCACGGCCGTGGTCGAAACAAGGATTTCGGGCAGTGTCGTTCCGAGGGAAACGATCGTCGCGCCGACAACGATCTGCGGAATCTTCAGCCGCGTTGCAATCGCAACGGCTGCATCGACAAACTTATCGCCGGCAAAGCAGATCAGCCCGAGGCCGATTGCGAAGAACAGCAGCGTTCCCCAGAGGGATGGAGTGAAGAGTCCGTTCCATGAAAATACCATTTTTCGTTCCTTTCCGCATAAAAGAAAAAAACTTTTATGCATTCAAAATATGCATAAAAGTCTCGCGATATCCGGTCGCCGCGGAACCGTACGGTTCGTGATGACGCGAACGACCCCGTGCAAGCATGCACGGTGCTACTCCCCTTTACGTGCTTATTATATGAGCTTTTTGTGAACTCGTCAAGAGTTCCCTTGCTCAAATTCAACATTCTTGGTATACTGTTTTCGGCAGATTCTGTTGAAAGGGGAACCTCGTATGCAGATTTATATCGATGATCAGAGGATCGAGGCACAGCCGGGCGATCGGCTTTTCGATTTGGTTCAACGGCTCGGTCTGGATTCCGATTCGCTCGCGACGCGTCCGCTCGCTGCGGATATAGCGGGCGAGGTCTTCACGCTCAATTATGTTCCGGTTCGCAAATCGGATACGGAGGAATCGCCCTCCACGCCGCGGATGCGCCGCGCGATCCGAAAAGGCGAAGGAAAAATCAAGCTGATTCGCTACAATGAACCGCGCGGGCGGGCGGTCTATGAACGCACGCTGCTGTTTGTCTTCTTTTTGGCGATGCGCTCGCTGTTTCCGAACCTCACCGCGCGCGTGAACCACGCGGTCGGCGCGGGATTGGATATCGATATCCACGGCAGCGAACCGTTCTTTGAGGAGGACGTGGAGCGGCTGCGCGCTGAGTGCCGCCGGATCGTTGAAGCGGACTATCCGCTTGAGCGTAAACGGCTTGGTATCGCCGAAGCGATCGACTTTTTCGAGAGCGATGGGCAGTCCGACAAGGTGAAACTGCTGCTTTGGCGTGAATTTACGTATTTTGACGTATATCAGCACGGCGATTACGTGGATTATTTTTACGGCGAGATGTGCCCGTCAACCGGGTTTGCGAGCGTGTTTGATCTTCAGTACCGTGACGGCGGGCTGTTTCTGCTCCGTCCGATGCAGAAGAATCCCGATTGTGCCGCTCGGTACGTCTATGCTCCGCATCTTGCGGCGACGTTCGAGGAAAGTGAGCACTGGGGCGAGCTGATGCACTGCACGACGGTCTCCGATCTGAACGCCATGGTGGAGAGCGGCCGAGTGCGCGAATTGATTCGTGTGAACGAAGCGCTGCACGAGCGCCGGTTTGCCGAGATTGCGACGAAGATTTTGCATCGAGGCGCAAAAGCGGTCCTGCTTGCGGGACCTTCGAGCTCGGGGAAGACGACGAGCGCCAACCGGCTCGCCACGCAGCTGCGCGTGCTCGGAAAGACCCCGATTCTTCTGTCGCTCGATGATTACTACATCGATCGGAAGTATGTACACCCGGACGAGAACGGCGAGATCGATTATGAGCATATCAATATGATCGATGTGCCGCAGTTCAATCGCGACCTTGAAGCGCTGCTGCTTGGGGAGACCGTAGAAGTTCCGACGTTTGAGTTTACAACCGGGTCCCGCGTGTACAAAGGTCGGTTCGTGACGTTGAAGGATGATTCGATTCTGGTCATCGAAGGCTTGCACGCGTTGAATCCTGCGCTGTTGACGCCGTCGATCGACCGCAAACGCGTTTTCAAGCTGTACGTCTCCGCACTGACGACGATCAATCTCGATAACCACAACCGCATCCCGTCGACGGACGTTCGCCTTCTGCGCCGTATGGTGCGCGACTATCTTACGCGCGGCTCATCCATTGAGCGGACGCTCGGAATGTGGGAGAGCGTTCAACGCGGCGAGCAGCGGTGGATCTTCCCGTATCAGGAGAGCGCGGACGCGATTTTAAACAGCGCGCTCGTCTATGAGCTGTGCGTGCTGAAAAAGCATATCTATCCGCTGCTGCGGGAGATGACGCCGGACAGTCCCTGTTATGACGAAGTGCTTCGGATTATCAAATTCCTGCACTATATCCGCGATGCCGCGGTGGAGGATGAGATCCCGCCCACGAGCTTGTTGCGGGAGTTTGTCGGCGGAAATGCGTTCTACCGGAAGGAACCTGAAGAATGAAACAGACAAAAGCAAAAAAACAAACCAAATCGACTGCGAAAAAGTCAAAGACCGGAGCGATCCGGTTCTTTGCTGCGCTGGCGGCTGTGCTGCTGCTGTTCGGCGTCAGCTTTTTCGGCGTGTCCGCGATGCTGAACGATACCGAGTTTATCGAGGATGAGTATACACGTCTCGGTACGGATCAGGAGATGGGGATGACGATTCCCGATCTTTCGTACGCGACCAAGGCGCTGTTCGACTATATGCGCGGGAACCGGGCGGATATCCGTGTTTCCGTGCGGATGAACGGCGAGGACGTGGACGATCTCTTCTATCATCCGAAGGAGGTCATCCATATGGAGGAGGTGCGTGCGCTCTGGAGCACGCTGACGGTGATGGCCGTTCTGTCCATCGCGATTGCTCTCGGATTGCTTGTCGGAATCATCTTCTTCGGGAAAAAGAATACGCGGCTTCGCGCAATCGGAACCGGATTGCTCATCGGGACACTTGTATTTACTGGGGTGATCCTCGCTGCAGGGCTCTGGGCGATCGGAGATTTCAACAGCTTCTGGACGGTCTTCCACTTTATCATCTTCCCGTCTTCGCTGATCGATTTTCTGTCCGGGGGCATGACGCTCGAAGCGTACAACAGCTTGAACTGGGTTTTCGGCATGGACTATGCAATGATCCGGATGCTGGACGAGCTGTTCTTGCCGCTTGTGCTGCGCGCGGGAATCATTTTTGCCGTCGAGATCGTCGCGCTGCTCGGCGTAGGGCTGATTTGCTATTTTCGCGGAAAACGTCTGGATCAGGCGGGCAGCGATCTTGTGGAAGTACGCGTGGTAGAGGAAGAGGAACGGTTCGTGCCGGTGGAGGATGCGCCGGATCTGGTTTTGCAGCACCGGCTGCAGAACGCTTCTCTGGAACAGAAGAAAAAGCTGATGGAAGAGCTTCGAAAGACGCCCGAAGAACTGGAACAGGAAGCTTTGGAGAAAACCACCGAACCGGAACCAATAAATGAACCGGCCGAAGAATCGGAAGAAGGTTTTCCTGCGGCCCCAAAACCCGAAGCAGCGGAAACACAGAAATCGGCACGAAAACAGTCGGTTCCCTTTGCGGATTTTGAACCAATCGATCTGACTTTGAAGACGGAACCGGAGGAAGAAGACGAGGCGCCTGAACATGACCTATTTTGAAGAAGCGCAGCAAAGAGCGACCGGGTTGATGCAAAGCGGTCATGCGACGCTGCTATCGATTGAGACCTCCTGCGATGAGACAGCAGCCGCCGTCGTACGAGACGGGAGGGACGTGCTGTCCAATGTGGTTTACACACAGATTCCGCTGCATCGCAGGTTCGGAGGCGTCGTACCTGAACTTGCGAGCCGAAACCATGTGGACCAGATCGGGATTGTAGTGGAACAGGCGCTTGCGGATGCGGGGATGACGCTGGACACGATCGATGGCGTTGCCGTAACCTGCGGACCGGGGTTGGTCGGCGCACTGTTGGTCGGCGTAAGCTTTGCAAAAGCGCTTGCGTTGTCGCATCGGCTTCCTTTGATCGGCACGAATCATATCCTCGGCCATATCGCCGCCAATTATCTGACGTTTTCGGATCTGAAACCGCCGTTTACCTGCTTGATTGCATCGGGCGGACACAGCCATATCGTACGCGTTGCAAAGTACGATCGATGCGAACTGATCGGCTGTACGCGGGACGACGCGGCGGGCGAAGCGTTTGATAAGGTTGCGCGCGTGCTCGGACTTCCGTATCCGGGCGGTCCGGAACTTGAAAAGCTTGCAAAGGATGGGGATCCGAAAGCGATCCGGTTCCATTCCGCATTCAATGAGGGCGATGGATTCGACATGAGTTTTTCGGGGCTCAAGACGGCGGTTATCAATACGCTGCACACGGCGGAGCAGAAGGGAGAGCCCGTCAATCGCGCCGACGTTGCGGCAAGCTTTCAGTATGCGGTCAATTCGATTCTTTCGGACAAAGCCGTTCGCGCAGCGGACGGAACGCTTGCCCTGGCGGGCGGCGTTTCCGCCAACCGCAATCTGCGCGGGATGCTGCAAAGGAAGTGCGAACAGAAGGGCATTCGATTCTGTTGCCCGGATTTCAGATACTGTACCGACAATGCTGCCATGATCGGCTCGGCGGGCTACTATCTATTGATGAACGGACATCTGTCCGATCTCGACCTCAACGCAACGCCATATCTTCCGATTTGCTGAATCAAAAACATATAAAATAGGCGGCGAGAAGCATCTCGCCGCCTTTTGCGTTTCAGGACCGGGTTTCGGCTCAATCGGAGTCCGAGGGGGTTTCACCTAGGTAATACTCTCCGTGATATAGATCAAACATTCCGTCTGCATGAACGACCTGCAGAACGGCATAGCCATCCTCCGGAGGCATAACCATCAGATAATCGCCCGTTTCAATGGTGACGTCATAGAAATCATAATTCCATTTCTCGGCATCGTAAAGACCTACGTCATACTTGCCGGGAGCACCGCTGATCTCATCAAACCAGATCGGGTAGAACGCGATTTGATCCTCCGTTTTTGCCTCAATCGTTTCTCCATCTTTCAAAAGACAATCGCCCCAATCGTCCGGATCATCGGAGATATAGAACTCCGTGATGGCAACATTCATGTAATTCAGAAGAATTGCATTGCCGATCAATTGCTCGGCCTCGGAAGCGTCCGGGGCGGGGGAGGCAGGGCTCTCAGAAAGCGCCGGGGCTTCTGCAGACTCTGCAACGGCCGGAGCAATTTGCTCCGGGGCGGGATAGGATTCGTTGACAAGCGTGATGACGACGTCTTCATCGTATTGCAGATGAATCTGACCGTTCTCCAACGTTCCCGTACAGTCCAAGCCGCCGCCCTGCAGCGTAAACTGATTGCCGCTTAGCGACCATTTTCCGGAACTGGATTCACCGTCCGCTTTCAGAACGCATTTTCCGTTTGGTTTCAGCTCGACCGAAAAACCTTCTTCAAATAGCTCTGCTGCGTCGATTGTTACGCCGAGGTATTCCATGGTTGTTGCTTTATAGACGCCGAGATTCGGATCATCGGAAGTCTCGTTCCTTGTACTGCAGCCGAAGGCAAAAAGCATCAGAATGCAGAGCAGCGCGGATAACAATCGTTTCATGTGTGGGTTCTCCTTTTTGATTTATGAATAGGAATGCTCTGCAGGTTGCCCTGCAGAGCATTCGTTCGGAGCGATTATTTTGCCGGCTCGATCAGGCCGAAGTTCCCATCCTTGCGCTTATAAAGCACATTGACGTCACCCGTTTCCGCATTCTCGAAAACGAAGAATGCGTGGCCGAGCAGTTCGATCTGCAGCATGGCTTCCTCTTCACTCATCGGCTTGAACGGGAACGACTTGTAGCGCACAATGTGCGGACCGCGCTCCTCGTCTTCCTCTTCAACCGGAAGTCCGATGAACGCATCCTGACGAAGTCCCTTTTCGAGCCGTGTGCGATGGTGGACGATCTGCTTTTCCAATTTGTCCAGCACATTGTCCAGAGAAGCATACATATCGGTCGAAACTTCTTCTGCGCGGATCAGCCGGTTGCCATGCGGAATGGTAACTTCCACGATGTGACGGCTCTTTTCCACGGAGAGGGTGACCTGCGCTTCGGTGTCCTGCGGGAAGTACCGATCCAGTTTGGACAACTTTTTCTCGGCGACCTCACGCATGTAGGAGGAGATCTCCAAATTCTTTCCGCTAATCGAAATACGCATATTGCTTCACTCCTTCTGACACAGTCTGTTTCATGTGTCATCTGTATCATAACACAAAAGCAAAGAATTGACATCCCCTTTTTTCAAAAAAATGTAAAATTCAAAATGTGTTTTCAAAATGATCGCAATCCACTCTCGGTTGCACAGAGCTCGTCGTGTAAAATCGACCGGTTCCTTTTTGAAAAATCCGTGTTGCGGGATTGACGAACGAAACCGGATGGGGTATCATGAAATCATCAAAGCAGCGGGAGGATGATCGGAATATGGAACAGGAACGATTGATTGCACGGTTTGAGGAAATTTTCGGAAGGTCACCGCTTTATCTTGCGACTGCGCCGGGGCGTACGGAACTCGGCGGAAACCATACCGACCATCAGCACGGCCGCGTGCTTGCGGCTGCGGTGGATCTGGTGACGACGGCTGTGGTTTCGCCGAATGATCGGCGGGAGATTTGCGTGCAGTCGGAGGGGTACCCGCTCGTGAAAATCTCATTGGAGGATCTGCTGCCCAAGAAGGATGAACAGGGAACAACCGCTGCGCTGATTCGCGGAGTTGCGGCGCGATTTGTTCAGATGGGATACAAGATCAACGGGTTTGACGCCTATGCCTGCTCCACGGTTCTGCCCGGAAGCGGGCTTTCAAGCTCGGCGGCGTTTGAAGTGATGATCGGAACGGCACTGAACCATCTGTATGCAGGCGGCGCAGTCTCCGCTGTGGAGATTGCCAAGATTGCGCAGTATGCCGAGAACATGTACTTCGGGAAGCCCTGCGGGCTGATGGATCAGATGGCGTCCTCGGTCGGCAGCATCATCGGAATCGATTTTGCCGATCCGGACCATCCGGTTATTGAACGAATCCGATTCGATTTTGCGGAGAGCGGTTATGCGCTCTGCATCATCGATTCCGGCGCGGACCATGCGAATCTGACCGATGAGTACGCGGCAATCCCGCGCGATATGAAGGCGGTGGCAACGCTGCTCGGAAAGGAATACCTGCGGGAAGTAAGCGAGTCGGATTTTCTTTCGATGCTGAATGTTGTGCGGGACGTTTGCGGCGATCGTGCCGCACTGCGCGCGATGCACTTTTTTGCGGAAAACGATCGCGTCACGCGGGAGATTGCCGCGCTGCAGGCAGGCGATCTTGACGCGTACTTTGCGGAAGTCATGGCTTCGGGACGCTCGTCCTGGAATCTGCTGCAGAATGTCGTTCCGAACGGAGAGACGAGGCACCAGAACATGGCGGTCGCGCTTGCGGTGACCGATCAGCTGCTTGCCGGCAAGGGCGCATATCGCGTTCACGGCGGCGGATTTGCCGGAACCATCCAGGCATTCGTTCCGAATGAGCAATTGGACTCGTTCCGCAAAGAACTGGAACACATTCTCGGCGCGGGGTGCTGCCATGTACTGAATGTCCGGCAGGAAGGCGGAACGATGGTCAGCCTGTGAGAGGATTCTTGAAAGAACGGCCTGCTGCGAAGGCGGCAGTCCGCTTTTATTCAATTGTAACAATCCCGTGAAGAGTTTCCGAAACGGTTGCTTCTTTTGTAAAGTTTTGGTATAATACCAACAGAAACAGAAAGGAGCATGCAATGAATCTTCTGTTTTTTCTTACGCCGAAGTGCGATGTTTGCGTCCTCGAGAAAGACTTCACGCTTCGTCAGGCAATCGAGAAACTGAACGCATCCGGCCGGTCGGCCGTCCCGGTGATCGACGAACAGGGGTACTACATCGGCAGCGTTTCGGAGGGAGACCTGCTTCGCGGGATTTTGAAAACCGAGAATTCCAAAGAGTGGGAAACCATTCCGATGCTCTCCGTCATGCGAACGGACTTCAACCCGCCGGTCACGGTCATGACCGGGTTGGAAGACCTTCTGAGAACGGCTACGAACCAGAATTTTGTACCTGTTGTCGATGATCGCGGAATGTTTATCGGGATTGTGACGAGGAAGGCAATCATGAGGTACTATATCGACAACTATTGGGAGCGCATCAAGGATGCGTAACAAATTCTCTTTTGAGAGAACGACCAAAACACAGCCGCAATTTCGGGCTGTGTTTTCCATTGCAACGACGATTCTTCTGAAAAAAGGACTCCCATCATGCTGCAAACAATCGAATGGATCTTTTTTGACTTAGGCTCCACACTGATCGATGAAACGAAAGCGGACGCCCGCCGAATTCGCGAGATGATCGCCGGAACGAACATTTCCAAAGAGGCGTATTGCAAAAAACGCTTTGAGATGATTCGGCGGGGCCTCCCGGGGGACGAAGCGGCCATTGCGTATTTCCAATTGAAAAAGGCACCGTGGCACAGCGAAGAAGAGGTGCCTTATCCCGACGCAGCGCCGACATTGAACGAACTAAAACGGCGCGGGTATCGGCTCGGCGTGATCGCCAACCAGAATCCGGGAACGGAGCAGCGCCTTGCAGGATGGAACTTGATTACCTGCTTTTCGCAGATCGTCGCTTCTGCGGAAACGGGTGTTGCCAAACCGGACCCTGCGATCTTCCGCTATGCACTGCAACAGGCGCACTGCTCGGCGCAGAACGCGGCGATGATCGGTGACCGACTGGACAACGACATTGCGCCGGCCAACCGATTGGGAATGCACACCGTTCGCATTCTGCGTGGGCTCGGTGCATATCATGAGCCTCGCACGTTGGATGAGGTTCCCGCGTATACGATTGCCGCGCTTTCGGAGCTATGTGATTTGTTCTGAAGCATCATTCGTACGGTTCGATCCGCAGTTTTTGGGCAAGCAAACGCATCCTGGCCGCGTCCACCTTCTGCTCGGATCGGTCATAGGAAATCAGACCGTTCTGCTCCTCCTCGATATCGGACAGCTGTGTGTAAACTGCGGCGCAAAGACCTTTTTTCACGGCAGGGATAATATTGGATTCATAGAGCGAGATGATCGCGCTGCGATAAGCTTCCTTCGTTTCAAAAAATTTGTATCCGTACTGCTTACCGTTCCCGCTGTGTGAGTAGCCCCCGAACTCGGAGAGCACGAGCGGACGCTTTCCGCCGAACTGCGTGAGTGGCTTGAAGTAGAGATGATAGCTGTCCACATCGGATTCCGATTGCCAGAACCAACCGGACGTGGAATCGATGATGCGCGTTTCGTCGAGCGATTGCAGCAACGCATACATGCCGTCCGAATTGAATTGCCCCCAACCTTCGTTGAAAATCGTCCAATACGCGATACAGGGACAGTTGTAAAGATGATGCACCGTCCCGGCCAACGTGTTCTTGAAGATCGTCTTTGTCCGATCCGTTAGGCGGCGTCTGAGGTCGTTTGCCTTTACAAAACCGATCGTGGGCAGTACGGTATCGCGAAGATACCGATACGGACCGTTGTTTACAAAATCCTGAAACACGATCATTCCGAGCCGATCGCACGCTTCATAAAAGGGCAGCGGTTCGATGCGGATATGCTTCCGCAGCATATTGAATCCGAGCGACTTTGCATAGCGAACATCCCGCTCGTAACCGTCATCGTCCGGCGGCAGGCATAGACCGTCCTGCCAATACCCCTGATCCAGCAACCCATGGAAAAAATACGGTTTGCCGTTCAGCAGGATGCGGGGAATCCCGTCAACCGTGCCGATCGACAGCGTGCGCAGCGCAAAATAACCGGCAACAACGTCCTCACCGTACCGGATGGTTATGCGGTAGAGATGCGGGTTCTCCGGCGTCCACAGGATGGGATTGGGAATCGGAACCGTCACAACGGATTCCGAAAAGGTCCAATGCAGCGGACCGTCCGGCGTTTCAACGGTCAGCTCGGTCTCTGCTCGGACGGAAGGCTCATTTGGGAACAGTTCCAATCGGATCCGATCGAGCGCAGGCGTAATTCGCAGGGAACGCAAATACGATCTCGGAACACTTTCGATCCAGACCGTCTGCCAGATGCCGGAAAAGGGCGTGTACCACATCCCGCCGTTTTTCACGCGCTGCTTACCCCAGGGATATGCATGATCCAACGGATCCTTCGCCTGCACGATCAGCACGTTTTCCATTAGCAACTGATCCGTAATGTCAAACGTGAACGGAAGATAGCCACCCTCGTGCGTTCCGATGGAACGTCCGTTCAAAAACACTTCGCATTTTTGATCGACCGCTCCGAAGTGCAGAAGAATCCGCCCCTTGGAGAAGTTCTCCGGAAGAGAGAAGGTGCGCCGGTAGAACATCGTCTCGTCCTGCCCGATCCGCCGTCCGATTCCGGAAAGCGGCGCTTCAGGCGGATAGGGGACGCAGATGGACTCCGGAAACTTGGCGGGAATTGTATCGGAGGCAGAAACGGCAAACTCCCATGTGCCGTTCAGGCAGAAATAACTGTCCCTGCGAAATTGCGGGCGCGGATATGCGCTGATCATAGGAACTCCTTAAAAGATGAAATGATGCCGGGTTTCGGAAATGAAGCGCTCGCCGGCTTTCAGCAGCGCGGACGGAAATTGCGGGTTGTTCGGGGCGTCGGGCACCTGCTGCGTTTCGAGACATACAGCGTCGCGCTCGGCATAAGCAGCGCCGCCCTTGCCTCCTTGCGGATGCAGGAAATTTGCGGAATAGAGCTGAACGGCAGGCATATCGGTCGTGATCTCCATCGCAATCCCTGTTTTGTCGCCTTTCAGAACGATCGGTTCCTGCCCGTCCAACAGATAACAATGGTCGTAACCGGTTCCGTTTTTTAATTGCGCGTCGGGCTCATCGAACCGCTCGGCAAGCGTATGCTCCGTCGTAAAATCGAACGGCGAATTCTCCACAGGAAGCAACTCGCCGGTGACCAATCCGTTCGGATCGCACGGGCAATAGAACGATCCCGGGAGGCGCAGCGTATGCCCGAGCGCGGTTCCGCTGCCCTGACCGTTCAGATTCCAGTAGGTATGGTTGGTCAGGTTGAGAATCGTATCCGCATCCGACTCGGCTTCGTAGCGGATCGACAGGGAATTGTCATCGTCCAGCGCATAGGTTACGGAAACGGTCAGATTTCCGGGATACCCTTCATCGCCGTCTGCGGAGAACAGCGTCATCGTGACGGACTGTTCGGTCGTACCCGTTACGGCCCAGTTTCGGAAGGAAAACCCGTCGGGACCGCCGTGCAGATGGTTCGGCCCATCATTGCAGGCGAGCGTATATGCTTTTTGCCCGAGCCGGAATTTTCCGCCCCGGATTCGGTTTGCAAACCGGCCGCAGATTGCGCCGAGGTATGTTCGCCTGGCTGCATATTCCTCCGGCGTATCGTATCCGAGAACGACGTCGATTTCTCCGTGGGCCGCAGGAACGGTCAGGGAATAAAGGGTACAGCCAAGCGTCAGAACCGAAGCGCGAACGCCGCTGCGATTGACCATCGTATACCGTGTGACGGGTGAGCCGTCCTTAAAAGTACCAAATACTTCAGATTCGATCATAGCAAACACCTCCGCTTCCTGTATTATAACAAACAGGAGGCTTTCTGCAAAGAGGAAATCGACAAAAGCAGGCAAGAAAAAGGCTCCCGAGATGGGAGCCTTCACGTTCAGAATTTATCCGATGCGGGGATCAGTCGTTCAGACCGGCAAGTTTCTTTGCCAACTGTGCTTTTTTGTGATTCGCAGCGTTCTTGTGGATAACGCCCTTGGAAGCACTCTGATCAACCGTCTTAACAGCCTTCAGATATGCCTGCTCAACCGCTTCCTTGTCGCCCGCGGCAACGGATTCGTCAAACCGACGGATGGAAGTCTTCAGAGCGGATTTATCCATACGATTGCGAAGATTCTCGTCCTTCGTAATTCTGGCACGCTTGATTGCGGACTTGATGTTTGCCAAAGCATTTCACCCCCTGTCAGATTCATTCGCATAAAAACTTTACGAACGGATGAAAGTATACCATATTGTCAACCGTATTGCAAGCATTATTTTCTGAAAAAATCGAATAATTTTGAAAAAACCGAATAAAGAGGGAGAGAACGCACTTGCAGTCGGCCCTAAGGAGACAGGGCAGCATAGTTCACAACTTCGTTTCAATTCCCCGATTGACTTCCCTTATCTTTGGGACTATAATGTGAACAATGATTAGCACTCGAAAGAACGGAGTGCTAAAGCAAAAACAGGAGGTTTTTAAGATGAAATTCAATCCATTGTTCGATCGCGTCGTGATCCGGAATATCGAGGCGGAAGAAGTTTCCAAGGGCGGCATCCTGCTCGCGGGGAACGCCAAGGAGAAACCGCAGACGGCGGAAGTCGTTGCAGTCGGCCCGGGCGGCGTTGTGGACGGGAAAGAAGTCAAGATGGTCGTGAAGGTTGGCGATAAGGTTGTTTATACGAAGTATGCCGGCACGGAAGTCAAGCTCGACGGCCAGGAGTATATCATTGTCAAACAGGGCGATATTCTCGCCATCGTAGAATAAGAATTCGGAGGAAACGGATCTATGGCAAAGCAATTGAAATACGGTGAAGACGCAAGAAAGGCATTGGAGAGCGGTCTGAATCAGCTCGCCGATACCGTGAAGATTACGCTCGGACCGAAGGGACGCAACGTTGTTCTGGAGAAGAAGTTCGGTGCCCCGTTGATTACGAACGACGGCGTTACGATCGCAAAGGAAATCGAGCTTGAAGACGCGTTTGAGAACATGGGCGCGCAGCTTGTGAAGGAAGTTGCAACCAAAACGAACGACGTCGCGGGTGACGGTACAACAACGGCGACGCTTCTTGCGCAGGCGATGGTACACGAAGGACTCCGCAACGTAGCGGCAGGCGCAAATCCGATGGTCGTTCGCAGAGGCATTGAGGCAGCGGTGAATGAGGCGGTGGAAGGACTGCGCGAGCTTTCCGTTCCGGTCGCGTCTACACAGGCTATTGAGCAGGTTGCCTCCATCTCCGCAGGCAACGAAGAAGTTGGCAAGATGATCGCCGACGCGATGGAGAAGGTCGGCAAGGACGGCGTCATCACGATTGAAGAAAGCAAGACGATGAAGACGGAGCTGAATATCGTTGAGGGTATGCAGTTCGATCGCGGGTATTGCTCTGCATATATGGCGACCGACACGGATAAGATGGAAGCGGTTCTGGAAGATCCGTATATCCTGATTACCGAGAAGAAGATCAGCAACATTCAGGAGATTCTTCCGCTGCTTGAGCAGATCGCACAGCGCGGCAAAAAGCTCCTCATCATTGCGGAGGATGTCGAGGGCGAAGCACTGGCAACGCTCGTGATCAACAAACTGCGCGGCGTCTTCACATGTGTTGCGGTCAAGGCACCGGGCTTTGGCGATCGCCGCAAGGCCATGCTGCAGGATATTGCGATTCTGACCGGCGGTCAGGTCATTTCCGATGAGCTCGGAATGGATCTCAAGGAGACGACGATCAATCAGCTCGGTACTGCCAAGCAGGTCAAGGTGGATAAGGAAAACACCGTGATTGCCGGCGGCGCAGGCGATCCGGCTGAAATCGCGGCGCGCATCAAGTCGATTCGTGCGCAGATGGAGGAGACGACCTCCGATTATGATCGTGAGAAGCTGCAAGAGCGCCTTGCCAAGCTCGCAGGCGGCGTTGCGGTTATCTCCGTCGGTGCTGCGACCGAAGTTGAAATGAAAGAGCTGAAGATGCGGATGGAAGACGCACTGGCAGCGACCCGTGCCGCTGTGGAAGAGGGCATCGTCCCGGGCGGCGGCGTTGCGCTGCTGTCGGTCAGCGACCGCGTAAAGAAGTATGCGGAAAGCTGCACCGGCGATAAGAAGACGGGCGTTGAGATCGTGCTCCGTGCGCTCGAAGAGCCGGTTCGTCAGATCGCGAAAAACGCAGGCGTCGAAGGCTCCGTTGTGGTGGAGAACATCAAGCGTGAGAAGAAAGTCGGCTACGGGTACGATGCGGCGACCGATACGTACGGCGACATGGCCGAAAAAGGCATTGTGGATCCGACGAAGGTTACGCGCTCCGCGCTGCAGAATGCTGCTTCCGTTGCGGCGATGGTGCTGACGACGGAGAGCATCGTTGCGGATATTCCGAAGCCCGAACCTGCTGCACCCGCAATGGGCGACGGCGGAATGGGCGGCATGTATTGAGAAAAGGTGCGAAGGAAGCGGCAAAAAAGCCGCTTCCTTTTCCAAAACAACGGGTTGTGAAAAACTGGGCAGCGAATTGAAACAATCCTGTGAAAAGCATTGACGAATCGTCAAAAAATGCGTAAGATACCTATTAGTGTAATCGGAAAGGAGCGCCTATGGCAAAGAATCCCTATACCGTGCTCGGCGTTCCCGAGACCGCTACGGACGATGAAATTCGCATTGCGTATCGCAAGCTTGCGAAGAAATATCATCCCGATCTGAACCCAAACGACCCGACCGCAACGCAGCGGATGAATGAAGTCAACGTTGCGTATGATCAGATCAAAACGGCGGAGAAGCGGGAGGCTTACCGGGCATCGCAGACGCAGAACGCGTATTCGCAATCCAATGCCGGCGATCCGTTTTCCAATTACTATCGGTATTACAGCGGGAATCGCTCCTATACACAATCCGGCAACGGCTATTACGGCGGGTCCTATACCGGCCGGGAACGGGAGGAAGAGGAGCAACCGTTCGGTTGGGATACCGAATTCAACAGTCGGGAGCAGAATCGGCAGACATTTCGTGCACAGAGCGGACTGTTCAACGTCTTGCGTTGGATGTTCATCGGATTCATACTGCTTTCATTCGGCCGTTGTATCTGCGCTCCGCTGCTCAATCTTTTCTACTGATTTACGGGAGGTACGAATATGAAATTTCGGGAACGTCTGCTTCGGTTCATGCAAGGCAGAAACGGCGTAGATGAATTCAGCCGTTTTTGCAACGGCGCAGGTCTCGTCCTTGTTTTGATTGCGCTGGTGTTTACGATCATCAGCTCCGGGTCGATCGGTCGAAATGAGACGGTTGCCCTGGTGTTTCGGATTCTGTATTGGGTGACCTATGCATGCGGGCTCGGACTGTTCATTTACAGCCTGTTCCGTGCCTTTTCACGAAACGTTTATAAGCGGCAGAAGGAGAATACGCAGTTTGTTTACCGAAAGAATCAGCTGCGCCGCAAGTGGGAATCCTGGAAGGAGCGTTGGAACAATCGGAAGACGCATCGCTATATCCGCTGCCCCAAATGCCGTCAGCAGCTGCGCGTCCCGAAAAACAAGGGGAAGATTCGCGTGACCTGCTCCAAGTGCGGGGAAAAGTTCATTATCAAGACCTGAGAATCGATGCGGGCCGCGGCCCGCTTTTTTCGATCGAAGCGGGAATTCGCAGAAGTTTTACAAATTGCCGCAAAATGCGCCTTTACGCAAAAATGAGCATGTGATAAAATAACAATATATGAGGACATTTCCAAAACAATTGCAACATTGGATTGCGGGGATTCTTGCGGGGCTGACGATCGTTTCCGCGGGGTGCACGCAGCAGACAGCCGTAGCCGTCACCGCGCAGCAGCCGGATGAGGTTGCGGTAACGATGCCTGCCGTATCCGCAGCGCCCACGCCGCAGGTCATTGAATCGCAGATTACTTTGACCACCGAGGAGCCGACCTTCACGCCGATTCCTTCGCCGACGCCGACGGCAACACCGCTGCCGACGCCGACGCCGTTGCCCACGGAGATTCCTTTTTCCTATTATGCTCCGACTGTGAATATGAGCTTTGAAGAGCTGGTCGGCAGTTTTGACGATATCAACACGGCGGATCCGAAGGACGAAAGTATGTATATCCTTCCGAAATACTATCCCCCGCCCGATACGTACAAGATCGTTGTGGATCTGCTCTGGCAGATCGTGGCGGTGTATTCGAAGGATGAGAACGGAGAATATACGGTTCCCGTACGGTACATGCTCTGCTCAACGGGCAGCACGCGCGTCGGGTCCGAGACGCGGCAGGGCGATTGGCATATGGAACCGGTCAAGATCCGGTTCGGGCAATTCAAGGTCAGCCGGGAATATGCGCAGTATTGGTCTCTGATCCGCAGCCGTACGTATTTCCATTCGGTACTGTATACCAAGTCCGACCTCAGTACCTATCAGGAGAATGTGTATAACAGCCTCGGATCGAAGGCATCGCACGCCTGCGTCCGTCTGACGGTGCCGGATGCGCGCTGGATCTTCTACAACATCTGTTATGATACGCTTTGCGAGGTGCGCGAGGGCCGTAAGGACGACGAGGAAATGCAGTACGTGCGCGCCAACTTGAAGCTCGCTCCGGTTCCCGAAAACCGCGTCGAGATCATTCCCGGCAAGACGCCGTATACCGATAACTGGCGCATTGAGGATATCGAAGTCGATAAGAACTATCCCTACGTTGCGGCAACGCAGGTTCCGGTAAAATAAGCGACTGTCTTTTTGCTCCCCCTATGGGGGAGCTTTTTTGATGCATGAAATCGGGCAGATTCGCATACAGTTTGGTATCGGGGCGGGAGAAAACGCCCGCGAAGGGAGGCTGCCGTATGAAATTGGAGGAAATGAAAATACACGGGAACACCGTCGGAACGGTAACGGCATTTCATGTCGAGTCCGCCGCGCCCAAGAAGGAGCGTGCGGGACTTCCGAAGGGAACCATCTGGAAAGCGGGCGTCTGCGTGGCTGCGTTACTTGCCGCACTAGCGATTCGGGTCGGAACCGGGACGGTACAGACGGAAGCCGTGACGGTCAGTAAATCGATGGATGAGGCAGTACCTTCCGATGCGCCAGGTTCGCTGCGATTTGTTGATAATGTCGGACAAAAATGGGCGGCTCCGGTTGCCACAAACGACGTCGAACTGCTGCGCGATCGGCAGATGGTGCGCTTTACCGCAGCGGAGGAGAACGTCCATGCCGGATTCGGCGGAACCGTTGTACTGACGGAAACCGAGGAGCGCTACGGCAATTATCTTCGGCTCCAAGGGGAGGACGGAATGGAGATCGTCCTCTACGGATTCGAATCCTTTGCAGTCCGGGCAGGGGAACAGGTTGAAGCGGACGCGGTGCTGGGGACGGTGCCTGTCGGCCGCAGCATCTACCTGTCCATTGAACAAAACGGAAAGCCGCTCGATCCGTCCGAGTATTTTGATCTGACCATCCGGAACCCGCATGCGTCTGTGTAGCATCGGGGATACCGATCTGACCCTGACGCCGGAATCGGTCGCGGCAGCAGTTCTTGTGCTGCTGCTCACGCCGCTTCCGACCGCATTGCTTGCAGGGTTAACCCTTTTGGTTCATGAATCGGCCCATCTGCTGGTTGCAAAACGGTTCGGCTCTCTGGTGCAGGAATTGCGGCTGCTTCCGTTCGGCGCATCGATTCGAATGGAACCGCTTTGCGATGTGCGTACCGAATCCGTGATCGCGTTTGCCGGACCGCTCGCCAATTTTGTTTCGGCAGCGGCGATCACTCTGTGGCTGTGGGTTCGCCCCGAAAGCGGTTTCGTCTCGGAGCCGTTTCTGAAGATGCATCTCGGGATGGGAATCTGGAACTTGCTGCCCATCTTTCCGCTTGACGGCGGGCGGATTCTAAACAGTATTCTCGTCCGTCGAATCCCGGAGCGGCGCGTTCGAGCGACAATGATGTGTATCACCGTTTTGGGCTGCGCTCTGTTGATTGGCGGGGGCCTGTGGCTCATTTGCCTGCATCGGTTCGAACCGACCGTTCTGCTCTTTCCGGCCGGCGTGATGCTCCTGAGCCTGAAGAGCCTTTTTGAGGCGCGCAGGTCCGGCGTGCCGCGCATTCTGCAACACAGGACGGCGTTGTATCGCGGAGGGGCGATGGAAGTATTTTTGGTTGTGCTCAGCGGAACGGAAACGGTACAGACGGCCATGGAGCAAATTCGATCCGGACGCTATACAATGGTCCATGTGCTCGGAGATCGGGGCGAGCGGATCGGCTTGATCGGAGAGGAAGAACTGCTCGCCGGCATGGCCAAATACGGCGGAGAGGTCCCACTCGTCCGGATTCTGCAAAAATAGGGGTGGAAAGATTGCGCGTTCCGTGCTATACTATCCGTATCAACAAAAAAGGAGAAGGATATGGAAGAGGAATACAGCCTGGAAAACGCAAAGGCATTTATCTTAAACAAATTTACGGAACAAGGGGATTTTTTGATTCTGCCGAGCGACGTGCTCGATGCGATGCTGACGCGGGTCATGGCGCTCGATGAGGAATTCATGGAAAAGAGCGGTGTGAACGACGGCGCGGAATACGATGACGACGCAGCGTTTGATGCACTGTTCGAAACGATGACCAAGGAGTTCCCGGATCAGAAAATGTACTGTATGCGGTTTGTGGACGACTATCTCGAGTACAGCGAACAGTATCTCGACAGCATCGGCGCGATCGAATGGGAGTAAGTGCTTTCGAAAAGCGCTACGGATCGAGCTTTGCTCACGAAGGAAAACGGAAGAACTGCCGTCGGACGGGGATGCCCCTCTGACGGTTCTTTTTTTTTGCTTGACATATTCCACAAGTGGAATTATACTATATTCGATTTGTGGAATAGAGGGGGGTAGGAACTTGCTGAAACACGGCATCTTAGGCTTGCTGAACTACGGAAGCATGACAGGGTATGAGATCAATAAAGCATTTAAGGATTCCTTGAGCTATTTCTGGAATGCGCAGACCAGCCAGATCTACCGGGAACTGCAAACCATCAAAAGCAACGGTTGGGCCACGGATGAGGTTGTAGAGCAGATCGGAAAACCCGATAAAAAGATTTTTACCATCACTGAGAGCGGCAGAGCGGAGCTGAACCGATGGCTTGTTGAGGACAACACGGAATTTGTGACCAGAATTCCGATTCTGATGAAAACGTTCTTCCGCGGGGAGCGAAGCCTTGAGGAGAACATTGCGTATTTTTCTCAGCTCGAGGATATGGGAATCGATTTTTTGACGCAGTTTCAGAATGAACCGCCGAAGGTGGAGGACTATTCCAAACGACTGAAGGACCCGATGAATGCGGTGTTTTGGGAAATGACCGTGGAATTCGGCAAGATGTATATTCAGATGTACTTTTCGTGGGTCAATCAATGCAAAATGAGATTGGAGGGGATCAAAAATGGAAGTGCGCAAGAAACACCTGAACGGCAACCAAATTAAGCTGATCGCAATCATTGCGATGACAATCGACCACCTGACGTGGGTTTTCTTCCCGGGAACGCAGGCGGTTTGGTATGTATTTGCGCTTCACATCATCGGACGGCTGACGGCCCCGATCATGTGGTTCTTTATTGCGGAAGGTTGTCACTATACGCATAACATCCGAAAGTATGCTGCACGCTTGTTTGTATTTGCAATTCTCTCGCACTTTGCGTACAACTTTGCGTTCGGGATTCCGTTTCTGCCGTTTTCCAACGGGAGCTTTTTCAACCAGACCGGCGTCATGTGGTCGCTTGCGTGGGCGGTCGTATTGATTGCGATCTTTCGGAATGAGAAAATACCCCAATGGGCAAAGTATCTGTCGATCCCGATCCTTTGCCTGATCACGTTTCCTTCGGATTGGTCCTGCATTGCCATGATGTGCCCGTTCTTCCTGTATCAGCATCGCGGCAATTTCAAGAAGCAAGCGATCGATTTCGTCGTATGGACGTTGATGTATGCTATCGTCTATTTCTTCTTCCTGGATAAACTGTATGGCGTCCTGCAGCTCTTCACGTTCCTGACCATTCCGATTCTTGCCCAGTACAACGGTGAGCGCGGCAGGCGCGTTCCGGGGACCAAATGGCTGTTTTATATCTATTATCCTGCGCACCTCGTGATCATCGGGATTCTGCGCATCGTTCTGCACGGAAACATTTCGATCATTTTCTGAATCGAAGCAACCGAAAACAAAGGAGAGCGAACGGAAAACCGTTTCGCTCTTTTTGTACCTTGCAGAGAAAATGGAATTTTCTTATAAGAAGTGATTGAAAAAAACGGACAAGTCGAGTATAATGTCTGTATGGAACATGCAAAATGCAGGAAAAAGGTCTTTTCCTTTGACACGGATCATATCGGCGTGCTCGATGGGGTTCGGGCTATCGCGATTCTGATCGTATTGTGGTTCCATTTTTGGCAGCAGACCTGGTTGATGCCGTATTACCCGACGCCTTTTTTGGAAGTGTTCGGGATTAAGACGCTCGATGTAAACGCGATCCGGCGCTGCGGATACCTGTGCGTTGACTGCATGATTCTCCTTTCGGGATTCGTGCTGTTTCTTCCGCATGCTCGGTATCTGTTCGAGGGGCGTCCGATCGATTCGGTCGGAACGTTCTATCGGAAGCGGCTTGCGCGGATCGTTCCGAGCTATGTGTTTGCAGTGCTCGTGATGTTTTTCGTTGCGTTGGCGGAGGGAACGTATGCGGGAAAGCCGGCGTTTCTTTGCAAGGATCTCCTTTCGCATCTGACCTTTACGTTCATGCTGTGGCCGGATACGTACCTGTTCAGCGGAATCAACGGCGTATTTTGGACCGTCGTGATCGAGATGCTGTTCTATGCGATCTTTCCGCTGCTTGCCGCTGCGTTCCGAAAGAAACCGTTTCTGACATATCTGGGCATGACGGTTGGCGGATTGGCATTCACCTTCCTGTTTTGCCTGCAGCAAAAGGACCTGTCCTTTTACGTGAATCGGTTTTTAACGTTTTTGCCCGTTTTCGCAAACGGAATGCTCGGGGCGTTCCTGTACGTCTGGTTTGCGAACCGTGCGAACCGATCGCGGATTCCGCTGTCCCTGCTCGGTACCGCAGTTGCCGTCGGCGCGTTGATCGGAATCGGGTTCCTTTTCCGGGACTGTTCGCAGACGAAATCTCTGCAGGCATGGCAGTTGACGTATCGGTATCCGCTGTCGTTGCTGTATCTTGGCGTTACGCTTGGCATGTGCGTTTCGATGCGGCCGATTCGAATGCTGCTATCGAACCCGGTCTGGAAGAGCATTGCTGCGGTTTCCTACAATCTGTATCTTTGGCATCAGTTTCTGATCGTTCAGCTTCGAATCGCATTCGGATGCAAGTCCGGAGCGGACGTTGCAGCGCTCGGGGTGCAGACGCAGTGGATGCTGAATATGGAAGCGCTTGTGCTTGCGTTTGGCGTTGCGATTGCAACGACGTATTTGTTGGAACGGCCTATGCATCGTTGGATTGCGGGCAGAAGGCTGAACATACATGCAAGAAATAATTGACGGGAGAATAATCATGGCGAAAATCGGATTTGACATCGGCGGAACCAATATCGCCGCAGGGCTTGTTTCCGACGAAGGCGTCCTGCTGAAAAAGGGGTCGTTGCCCTTCCCGCAGGATAAGGACTTTGAAAAGGTGCTTTCCACTTGTGAGCAGCTAGTTGCGGCCCTGGAAGAGGGCGAGACGGAACCGGTGAAAAGCGTTGGCGTCGCGGTTCCGGGCAGCATTGATGCAACGGCAAGCATCGTCCTGAACGCGTTCAACCTCGGCTTTTCGAATACACCGTTGAAGGAGGCGTTGGAAGAACGGTTGCACAAAGCGGTTTTCCTGATCAACGATGCGGACGCGGCAGTGCTTGCGGAGCATCGGGTCGGTTCACTGCGTGGCTGCAGCAATGCTTTTATGATTACACTCGGGACGGGCCTCGGCGGTGGCTTTATCTTCAACGGAACGTTGTTCCGCGGCGGAAGAGGCAACGGAACAGAGCCGGGTCATGCGATTTTGGTGAACGGCGGGCGGCATTGCACCTGTGGAAACGACGGGTGTGCCGAAGCGTATTGCGCGGCAACGCGTCTCGTTCAGGACGGCAAGGCGTATGGTTGGAGCAGCGCAAAGATGGTGATCGATGCTGCGAAAGCCGGAGATCCCTTCGCGAATGCGATTGTCAACGCGTATGTGGATGATATCGGCTCCTATCTTGCGTCGGTCATCAACCTGCTCGATCCGGAGCGAATTGCCATTGGTGGGGGCGTCAGCGCTGCAGGGGAGTTCATTATGAAGCCGATCCGGGAGAACGTGCAGAAGAAGACGTTCTTTGATCAGCCGACCGATATCGTTGTTGCGACGGCCGGAAACGATGCAGGCATCTTCGGCGCGGCCTTTATCGCAGAATAACAGATACACATTTTCGGACTGTCCGGCAGGCTCTCTGAATTGCCGGACAGCCTTTTTCTTATAAAAAATAACGTTTTTCGTAAAAAAGCTGTTGGTTTATATCACAATTCCGCCATCGACCGAGAGTACCTGCCCGGTAACAAATTGCGCCTTCAGAAGGTACCGAACGGCTTCGGCAACATCCTCCGGCGTTCCGAGCCGCTGCAGCGGAGTATCCAACCGGAACGCTTCGACGTCCTCCTCCGAAAGATGCGCATTCATAGCGGTCTGAACAAACCCGGGCGCAACGCAGTTGACCCGGACGCCCGACGGAGCAAGTTCTTTTGCGAGGGCTTTGGTAAACCCGATCAGCGCAGCCTTGGATGCGGAATAGATCGTTTCGCACGAACCGCCCGTCACGCCCCACATGGAGGAGATCGTCACGACACTTCCTTGCAAAGCGCGCAGATCCCCATCGAGCATACGGGTCAGCCGCATGGGCGCGAACGCGTTGGTTGCAAATACTTCGGAGAGCATGGTATCATCCGTATCGGAAAACAGCGCTTGCCGCGGCGCAATCCCGGCGGCATGAATCACTGCGGATGGCCGCCCAAACGTGCGGTGCAGGGTCTCGATCATGCGTTCGACGGCAGCAGCGTCGTTGAGATCGCACGCAAGCGGCAGATACGGCGTGTCGGGCTGAAGCGAGCGGATGAGCGATTCAATCGCCTCCCTGTTGGATCGGTATTGAAGCGCAAGCGCGTATCCGTCTGAAGCAAGCGCCTTTGCAATTGCGCCTCCGATTCCGCCGGATGCTCCGGTAATCAAAGCAATCGGTTTCATACGTCTGCCTGCGTAACGCCGAGGATTTCGCCGATGAACATGGTGTGCAGATCACCAGCAGGATAATAACGGTTTTTCAGTGCTTCGTCCGAGATTGCGGATTCGTCGAGCACGCTGCGGTGCAGGATGCGGCACTCGATCTGATATCGGCAGCCGGAAAGCCCATCCTGCGCGCCGAACGATGCGGGAACGAGGGTTCGACCGATGGCTTTGCATTTGTCTCCATCCCGACCGGAGCGCGTTCCGCAATAGCCAAGCTCCTGCTGCATCGTTCCCTTTGCGGGAACGCTGATCGTAAAGGTTTCGCAATCCTCCAAGAGGGTATGCGTATAGCGGCTGCAACGGACATAAACCGTTGCGCAGAGCTTGCCCCAGAGTACGCCGAACTGCCCCCAACCGATCGTCATCGGGTTTCCTTTTACCATCAGAAATGCCCCTTTCGGCAGTTGTTCGACGGTTTCCTGCATCCAATCAAGATTGATCATGTTGCCTCCCAAATACGGTTCGATACAGCAAGTATATCGGACTTTTCACCAAAAAGCAATACGAAAAAGAACCGCGCTTTGCGGTTCTTTTTCAATCGATTATTCTGCTTTTTTTGCCGGGGTTTTCCGCTTGCGAGGCGTAGGCAGCGTAGGCGGTTCGGCATCACCTTCGCGGATCAGACGCGGAGGAGCGACCTTTCGGATCGTTTCCCCGGTGATCTCACAGGTGGTCACGCCGGTCAGCGACGGGATATCGTACATGATGTCGAGCATCACGTCCTCCATAATGGCGCGCAGACCTCTGGCGCCGGTTTTGCGCTCAATCGCTTTCTTGGCGACTTCGCGGAGCGCGTCCTCGGTCACAACCAGATTGACGCCGTCCATTTCGAACAGCCGCTGGTACTGACGCGTCAACGCGTTCTTCGGCTCGGTGAGAATCTTGATCAGCGCGGCCTCGTCAAGGTTTTCGAGCGTCACGATGACGGGAACCCGGCCGACGAACTCAGGGATCAGACCGAATTTCAGCAGATCCTCGGGCAGAATGTCCTTCAGAATCGTGCCGATGTCTTTCTCCTCGTACGTCTTGATCTCTGCGCCGAAGCCCATCATCTTGTTGCCGCTGCGTTTTTCGATGATCTTGTCGATCCCGGTGAATGCGCCGCCCACGATAAACAGGATGTTCGTCGTATCGATCTGCAGGCATTCCTGCTGCGGGTGCTTGCGACCGCCCTGCGGCGGAACGTTCGCAACAGTTCCCTCAAGAATTTTCAAGAGCGCCTGTTGTACGCCTTCGCCGGATACATCCCGTGTGATCGAAACGTTCTCGCCTTTTCGAGCAATCTTGTCGATTTCGTCGATGTAAACGATGCCGCGCTCGGCCTTTTTGATGTCATAGTCCGCAGCCTGAATCAGCTTGAGCAGAATATTTTCCACATCGTCGCCGACATAACCGGCTTCCGTCAACGCAGTAGCATCCGCAACGGCAAACGGAACGTCAAGCACTTTGGCAAGCGTCTGCGCAAGCAGCGTTTTTCCGCACCCCGTAGGCCCGAGCATAATGATATTGCTCTTTTGCAGTTCCACCTCGTCGTCCTTCTTCTGGAGACGGATGCGCTTGTAGTGGTTGTACACGGCGACAGACAGTGCTCGCTTGGCAGCCTTCTGTCCGATTACGTACTCATCGAGAGCGGCAACGATCTCGGCAGGCTTCGGGATCTCCTTCTGGACGGCGGGTTCGGCTTCGGCAGCTTCGGGCTGCTCATAGCGCATATCCTCCTGAACGATCTCCCGGCAAAGCTCCACACATTCATTGCAGATATAGGCGTTCGGACCGGCGATCAGCTTTCGCACCTGCCCGCGCTGTTTTCCGCAGAAGCTGCAGCGCACTTTGTCGAAATTATCTTTGTCTCTTGTTGCCATTCGATCATCTCCTCGGTTGGATGATTTCGTCGATCAGACCGTATTGCAGGGCCTGTTCGGCGTCCATAAAGTTGTCGCGCTCCGTATCGGATTCGATTACGGAAAGCGGCTGTCCCGTTCGCGCGGCCAAAATCTTGTTTAACCGGTCGCGAATCTTCAGAATCTGCTCCGCATGAATGCGGATTTCGGTCGCCTGCCCCTGCGCGCCGCCGCTCGGTTGGTGAATCATGATTTCGGCGTTCTCCAACGCGCGGCGCTTTCCTTTTGCGCCGGCGGCCAGCAGGAACGCGCCCATGCTTGCGGCGAGCCCGACGCAGATCGTCTGACATTCACAGCGAATATACTGCATCGTGTCATAGATCGCAAGGCCTGCGGAAACGGATCCGCCGGGGCTGTTGATGTACAGGAAAATATCCTTATCGGGGTCTTCCGCTTCGAGAAACAGCAGCTGTGCAATCACCAGGTTGGCTACGTCATCGTCAATCGGGCCGCCCAAAAAGATGATACGATCCTTCAGCAGGCGGGAGTAAATGTCAAATGAGCGTTCTCCATGCGCGGATTGTTCAACGACCATCGGTATCAGGTTCATACGGATACCCTCCTTTTCGTTTTGTCATACGCAACAGCGTATGCGGTTATGCCTCCTCCGATGTTTCGACGGCGGAATCGGCAATCAGGCGAACCGCTTTGTCAACGGTTGCGCGCTCTTTGAAATAGTTCTTGTCGTCCTCGGAAAGACGCGGCTTCAGATCTTCGGAAACCATGCCGTTCGCTTCTGCATAGCGATCGATTTCCGCATCGATTTCTTCGTCATTGACCGTCAGCGCTTCCGCTTTGATCACCGCATCGAGTACGAGCTGCATCTTCACGCGTTCTTCGGCTTCCGGACGGAAATTCTTCTTCATCTCATCCAAGGACGTGCCGAGATACTGGCAGTAGGTATTCATGTCGAGACCGCTGCCGGAGAGACGATACTCGAGGTCCCGCACCATGTAATCTACCTGACGATCGATCATGACTTCGGGAATTTCAACGGTCGCGTTGTCACAGACTGCTTTGAGCGCTGCGTTTTCACGGGCGACGGTTGCGGCACGCTGCTTCTCCTCGATCATTTTTTCCTTTTTATCGGCTTTCCATTCGGCAACCGTATCAAACTCGGAAATATCCGCGATAAAATCATCGTCGATCTCGGGCAGCTCCTTCACCTGAACCGCTTTCACGTTGCAGGCAAAAACAGCTTCTTTGCCGGCAAGCTCTTTGGCATGGTACTCGGTGGGGAAGGTAACGGTGATATCCTTCTGTTCGCCGGCTTTCGTACCGATCAATTGCTCTTCAAATCCGGGAATGAATGCACCCGAACCGAGAACCAACGTCTGATCCTCTGCCGTGCCGCCGTCAAACTGCACGCCGTCCACGGAACCGCTGTAATCGAGCAGGAGACGATCGCCGTTTTCCGCTGCGCGATCCACATCGGCAAACCGCGCCTGCTTTTCACGCTCGTCCTCAAGCGCTTTATCGACGTCCTCATCCGTCACTTCCAGGTTGGCTTTCGGGACGGATACGCCCTGATACTGACCGAGCGTTACGTCCGGCTGCAGCTGAACGACCGCAACGAACTCAACGCCGTCCGGACCGATTTTGTTGATATCGAGAGAGGGCTGATCGACCGGGACCAGATCGTGCTCGGCAATCGCCGCGTCGTATGCAGTTCCCCAGACTGCGTCAAACGCATCCTCATAAAATACACCTTCGCCGTACGCTTTTTCAATGATTTTGCGCGGGGCCTTGCCCTTGCGGAAACCGGGGACCGAATAACGGCCCGCAGTTTTATGGTACGCGGCGTCAACCGCTTTCTCAAACACGTCGCCGGCGACTGTAATCGTCAGCTTCGCTTTCTTGCCTTCCAACATCTCAAACTGTGCCATTTTGTTTCTCCTTCATTATACTGATCCAAATCGTGTTTGGCCGGATTCAAGATAGTGTACCATAGGAGATTTTTCTTTGCAAGGACTTTTTTCTTATTTTAGGGCAATGTTTCAAGAAGTTTGCAATCCCTTCGCACGAATGTGCATTTTTCAAATGGAATGCGGAAAAGAAGACGGTTTTTTTCTGTGATTTCGGCGAGGAAATTCACAGCAATGACGCATTTCGGTCCCATCGAATCCCTTGACCGAAAGTCGTTTCTATGATACTATACCATTAGACTGGTATGCAAAAAAGGGGCATCATGGAACGAATTTGTCTGATCTGTAATCCGATCGCCAAAAGCGGCGGAGCAAAGGAAACCATAGAGCAGGTGATTTCCCTGCTCGAAGCGAGAGGATGTTCGCCGAAGGTGTCGGAAACCGCCTATCCCGGCCACGCGACCGAGCTCAGCAAAGCCGCGCTGGACGAAGGATACGATCTGATCGTTGCCGTCGGAGGAGACGGCACCATGCGGGAGACGGCGCTGCCGCTTGTGCATTCGAACGCAACGTTCGGCCTGATTCCCTGCGGCACCGGGAATGACTTTGCACGCGCGCTCGGAATTCCGACCGATCCGCAAGCCGCTGTGGAGACGCTGCTCGGCGGTCAGACGCGGTTATTGGATGCGGGCATGGCAAATGATCAGGTGTTCCTGAATGTTGCCGGATTTGGATTTGATGTCGATGTGCTGGATTACACGGAAGCGTATAAGCCCAAATGCAAAAACGGAAGCACGGCCTATCTGCGCGGGTTGTTGAAAGCGATTTTTGACATGAAGCTCAGAAAGTCGACGATTTCGTTTCCGGACGGCTCGTATGAAGAAAATGTGCTGTTGATTGCGGCGGGAAACGGAAGGTTTTTCGGCGGCGGAATGGAAGTGACGCCGAATGCCGATCCGTCGGACGGGTTGCTCGATTTTTGTATCGTGCATGACGTCGGATTCTTTGGCGTACTGTCGGTACTGCCGAAGTTTTTGAAAGGGAAGCATCTCGGGTCACGGTATGTGACCTATCGGAAAGAGCGCGAATGCTCGGTGGTATGCGAACCGGAATCGCGCATTGAAGTGGACGGGGAACGGATGCCGGGAACGCCGGTATCGTTCCGCATTCTGGATCACGCGCTGAAGATGCGCGTCCCGCAGAGATAAAGCGGAAACGATCAGAGGGTTACACGAAACGTGAGAGATTTTTGGGAAAACATCAAAGCACGGCTGCAAAAGCTCGGGGAAGAAGAAATCAAGATCTTCGGGCGCGGAATCAAGCGGAGTTATCTGCTGCTCGCTGCCGTGCTCATTGTAGCGATCGCGATTTTGGCGCCGATCGTGGTTTCCCTGAGCAATCGTGAAGTTTCGTTGGAACTGGAACGAACGGATATCGAACCGGGGCGGACGTATCGCGTCAACGACGGAATTGTGTTTTACGAGACGCCGAATCATTACGTATCGATCGATCCGAACAATTCGACGCATGTCGAGCAGATTGAGTTGTATGTCGATGCCGACGGATACGATATGTCGTCATCGGTTCGCCTTCTGTATCTCGGCAGCTCTGCTCAGATCTGGGGACAGGATGCCTTCGTCATGGGCGGCGGAGAAACGATCCTTTCCGGCCGTGCGGGACGGCGTTATGCGGCGCTGTTGTATCGCAATCAATACGGGGATTCCCGTATTCTGCTGGTAGATGCATTGGCGAGACCGACGACGCAGGTCATCGCAACGATTCCGATCGCAGGCGGCGAAGTCACGGCATTCGGCTTTTTGGAAGCCGACGACACGGAGCTCTTGTGGGTTTCTACGGTGGATGTCAATCAGTTCTCGGAGGAATCGCTTGTCCGCGTCTATAATTGCGACCGTGAAGGCGCGCTGATCTTCTATTCTGCCTCGTTTTACAATCAAACAATCGAGGATGTGATGATGACGCGAAGCTGCCTTTATCTGATCGGAACACAGGATCTGGTGCGATACGATCGGACGGAGGACGGATTTTCTTCGGAGCGCGCGCGGGTCAGTATTTACGGAAGCCGCATCGTAGCCTGCAAAGAGTCGGAGGATCGGTCGAGCGCGTACTTTGTTACGCTGCCCGAAACGGATGCCGGCGAACAAACCCATTTGTTCCGGCTCTTGACCGTGTCGCAGTCCGATGAAGCGTGGGCGACGGTTCTGCAGCAGTTCATGCCGTCTCCGATCGTATCGGCCTTCCTGCAGAACAATCGCGTCTGCATCGTAACGGAAGACGCATACGAGGAGTATACCTACGCGGGCAAATCGCAGCTGACGCTGGAGCTGGATGTGAAACCGACATCGGTCATCCCGGCAGAATCATCGTTTTTACTGTTTACCGATACTGCGGTTTATCGCGCAACCGTATCGTAATTGAAGGAAGGAGCATTGCTTTGGTCGATCTTGCGATCCTGATCATCATAGCCCTTTGTGTTCTCGCAGGCTATTACCGCGGGACGATTTATGCTGCGATCAATCTCGGTATTACCATCGTATCGCTGCTGCTTGCGCTGCTGCTGATTCCGGCGGTAGCGGGCATCATTCAACATTCCGAGCGCGTGTATAAAGGGATGCTGTATTATTTCGAAGGATACGAATATGTCAGCACCACGAGCGTGGAACAGGTCCATGCGGTTGCCGCCGACGTTTCCGAGGAGGAGATCCGAGCGATTGTGGATCGGGCGGACATGCCGATTCCGATGGGGGATGCGGTGCGAAAGAACATCCGGCGTCTCGCGTATGCCGATAAAGGCATTGTTACGCTCGGCGACTACTTCAATCAGACGATTGTGGATGTGGTCATCAATATTCTTTCCATGTTCGGGTTGTTTGTTGTGATTCGTTTCGTCGTGGGATGGGCGCTTCGGATCATCGATTTTTCCTTGGAAGGGTTCCCGGTGATGAACCGGTATGACGCGGCGTTTTCCTGCGGCATCGGCTTTTTGCACGGCGTGCTGCTTGTATATGCGCTGTTTCTGCTTGTTCCTGTTGCGCTGACAGTGGTTCCGCGCCTGGAATCGTTTTTGGATGAATCGCTGCTCGGCGGGTTTTTCTATCATGTGAACCCCTTGCTGCAGGTGATTCCGACTACATAAGGATCGAATCGGGAGGTTAAATGACGGATATTGCTATCATCGGCGGCGGCCCTGCGGGCCTTGCTGCGGCGCTGTATGCTGTACGCGGCGGGGCTTCGGTCCGGCTGCTGGAGGAACTGTTCGCGGGAGGACAGATCGTAAAGACACATTGTATTGAAAACTATCCGGGTATTTCAACCGGACCGGATGGGTATGCGCTTGCTGCGATGTTTGAGGAGCATGCCAGGCAGTTCGGCGCAGAACCGGAATACAGCGGCGTGGCGTCCCTCTCGCTGACGGATGAAAAGAAAGAAATCACGCTGATCTCCGGAGAAACGTTCGAAGCCAAAGCAGTGATTCTGTGTATGGGCGCATCGCCGCGCGCGCTCGGCATTTCCGGAGAACGTGAATTCACGAGCAAGGGAATCTCCTACTGCGCTACCTGCGACGGCGCGTTCTATCGCGGCAGGACGGCAACGGTGATCGGCGGCGGCGATACGGCGATTTCCGACGCGTTGTATCTTTCCAAACTCTGCAAGCAGGTCTACGTCGTGCATCGGCGAGATGAACTTCGTGCGAGTGCGGTTCTGGCAAATGCTGCCAAAAAAACAGAGAACATCACGTTCGTCTGGAACAGCACGCCGGAGGCTTTTTTGGGTGAGGACAAGCTGCGGGCGATTCAGCTGAAGAACACGAAGACAGGAGAACTCTCCGAACTGGAAACCGACGGCGCGTTCGTTGCGGTTGGGATCGTTCCGAGGACGGAGCTGGTCCGGGACCAGGTCGCTCTTGCGCCGGACGGTTCCATTCTGACGAACGAGCGTATGGAAACGAACATCAAGGGCGTGTTTGCCGCAGGCGATATTCGCAACACACCGCTTCGACAGGTGGTAACGGCTTGTGCGGACGGCGCGGTTGCCGCAACGTACGCGATTGAGGCGATCCGGATATGATGCTTGCTGCGGAAAACAGAACGGAGGCGCTGCGGCTCTTGCGGGAAGCGTATCCCGACGCAAAACCCGCGCTGCATTTTTCCTCACCGTTCGAACTGTTGGTTGCGACGATGCTTTCCGCGCAGTGCACGGATAAACAGGTCAATAAAGTCACGGACGTACTGTTTCAGGTGTACAACACGCCGGAGGCGTTTGCGGCAATCGACTATGAAACGCTGGAACCGTATATTCACAGCTGCGGTTTCTTTCGCACAAAGGGGCAGAGCATTCTTGCCATGAGCCGAATCCTTTGTGATCGGTACGGCGGGGAAGTGCCGCAATCCATGGAGGAGTTGACTGCGCTGCCCGGCGTGGGTCGGAAGACGGCAAACGTCGTGCTGTCCAACGCATTCGGGATTCCCGCAATCGCCGTCGATACGCATGTCTTTCGGGTAACAAATCGCATCGGGCTTGCCGAGGCGAAGGACGTGGAGCATACGGAGCAGCAGTTGATGGAAAATATCCCGCGGGAGGACTGGTCCGCAGCGCATCACTGGCTGATCTATCACGGGAGACAGGTTTGCGCGGCGCAGCGTCCGAAGTGCGATCTTTGCACGCTCAAGGAGGTATGCGATTTTGCAATTCATCGATAAGACGAGAATCTATATCAAGGCGGGAAATGGCGGCGATGGATGCGCGGCGTTTCACCGCGAAAAATATGTCCCCAAAGGCGGTCCTTCCGGCGGCGACGGGGGAAAGGGCGGCAGCATCATTTTTGTCGCGGATCCGCAGGATACGACGCTGTTTGCGTTCAAACGTGCCGTGCATTTTCGCGCGGAAAACGGTGAAAACGGTCGCGCAGAGCTGCAGCATGGCAAGGATGGAAACGATCTCTTCATCCGGGTTCCGGTCGGAACCGTCGTTCGCGATGTGGAAACGGGCAGCATTCTTGCCGATATGAGCGAACCGGGCAAGCAGCGGGTTGTGCTGCGCGGCGGACGAGGAGGAAAAGGCAATGCGCGTTTCGCGACGCCGACCCATCAGTCTCCGCGGTTTGCGCAGAACGGCATCAAGACCGAGGAACGGCAGGTGGAGCTTGAGCTGAAGACGATCGCAGACGTCGGAATCATCGGATTCCCTTCGGTCGGCAAGAGTACCATTCTTTCCGTTCTGACAAGCGCAAAACCGAAGATCGCCGCATACCATTTCACGACGCTGACGCCGAATCTCGGCGTAGCGGAGCGGCATGGACGGGCATTTGTTCTGGCAGATATCCCAGGGCTAATTGAAGGAGCGGCAGAAGGCGCAGGACTCGGGCACGATTTTCTGCGGCACATCGAGCGCACCAGAATTCTGGTGCATGTCTTGGACGTCTCCGGAAGCGAGATGCGCGATCCGCTCGAGGATTATCGGAAGATCAACGCGGAGTTGGCGGGCTTTTCGGATGCTTTGGCGCAGCTTCCCCAGGTTGTCTGCTGCAACAAGATGGATCTGCCGGATGCCGAAGAGAATCTGGAACGCGTTCGGACGGCATTGGAACCGATCGGGGTTCCGGTCTTCGGCGTTTCTGCGGCGACCGTTCAGGGCTTTGACGCGATGCTCGATTGTATCGTTGGGAAACTTGATACGCTTCCGCCGGTTCGCGTGTACGACGAAGCGGAGCTTGATTTCGGTACGGAAGCACAGGGCTTTCGGATCCACCGCGAGGACGACGGTTCGTTTGTGGCCGAGGGCGGCGATGTGGATCGGTTGCTCGATACGACCGATCCGGACGATGAAACGTCGATGCGCCGTTTCCAGCAGATGCTGATCAAGCTCGGTATCATCTCCGCTTTGCGGGAGATGGGCGCAAAGGACGGCGATACGATCGTGCTCGGAGAGTGGGACTTTACATTTACGGAATGAGGGAGACGATATGACAGGAAAAGAGCGCGCCGAATGGCGCAAACAGGCGAATACGCTTCCCGCAATCTTTCAGATCGGAAAGGAGAACCTGTCCGATGCGCTGATCGAGGGCGTGGATGCTGCATTGAAAAAGAGAGAGCTGATCAAGCTGTCCGTTCTGGAGACAAGCGAGCTGACGGCGCGTGAAGCGGCGGGGCGACTGGCTGAAACGCTCGGAGCGGAGGTCATTCAATGCATCGGGCGGAAGTTCGTTCTGTATCGGGAGAAGCCCGAGGATGAGAATTGAAAGAACGTCATAATTTGTTCATAAAAAGTTCAAATGAAAGTGACGACTTTGGTACGGCTTATGGTTTACGATGATAGTACTGCCAATGGTTTTTGAGTGAGGCGATTTGCATGACGGATATTCAGAATGTATTGCGAACCATCTTCAACGTACTGAAACAACCGAGCGGACTGGCCAGCATCATTTTCGATGTGCTGATTATTACGTTCCTGGTTTATAAACTGCTCAGCTATACGAAGGGCACGCGCGCCAATGAGGTTTTAAAGGGCGTCGGGCTTCTGTTTTTGCTGTCGATTCTCGGAAGACTGTTCGGATTGAATACGATTTCCTGGGTGCTCGACGGGATTCTGGCAAGCGGTACCATTTTCGTCATTCTGTTCATTTTGTTTACGCCGGAGCTTCGCCGCATGCTTGAGCGACTCGGCAGCGGAACGAAACGACTCGGTCAAAAATTCCTCTCCGAAAACATTGAACGGCAGCAGATCGTTCAGGATCTGACACGAACGATTCTGCGCCTTTCACGCAGACACATCGGCGTTCTGCTTGTGTTCGAGCAGAAAACGGGCCTGGAGGATATAGCGGCAACCGGAACGCGGCTTGATGCAATCCTCTCCGGCGCGCTGGTGGAAAATATCTTTGAACCGAAAACACCGCTCCATGACGGCGCGGTTGTCGTCCGCGGAGCTACGATCATTGCCGCTGCGTGCCTCTTGCCGCTGTCGGATGATCCCAAGGTCGCGCGGGAGCTCGGAACACGCCATCGCGCTGCGATCGGATGTTCCGCCGCTTCGGACTGTATTGTCCTGGTCGTTTCCGAAGAGACCGGCGCAATTTCCGTTGCCAGGGAAGGCAAGCTGATCCGATACCTCGATGAAAAAGCGCTGAACGATCTCCTCAAAGGTCTGCTGACCGATAATCTGACGGTAATGCCCTGGAACCGTCCGCGCAGAAAGGAGAGCGCAAGCCATGCAGAATAAGCTTCCGAGTGCCAAACAGATTTTTCAAGCCGTCGGTCGGTTTTTCAAAGATCTGATCACCAAAAATATTCCGCTGAAAATCATTTCCTTGCTGTTTGCGATCATGCTTTGGGGATACGTTCTGACGATCGAGAACCCTGAGTATACGAAGGTTGTGCGGGATGTCCCGATCTCAATGACCGGCGAGAGCACGCTGACCGAAAAAGGCTTGATGCTCGTTTCGCGCGAGCTTGGGACGACGGATGTGACCGTGCAGTGCGCCATCGGCAAGCACAGCGAGCTGGACGCATCCCGCATCACATGCACCGTCGATCTTTCCGACCGTGCCCTGTCTTTGGACGAGGATGAATCCAGCAAAGTTGTGCCGTTGACGGTTTCTTCCACGATCCGTTCCGGTTACGGGACGATCACTTCGGTCGAACGCAGCACGGTCAGCGTTGAGATTGCCCGCGTTTCCACGCGGAATGCTCTGCCCGTTTCCGTTGAGTTTACCGGATCGCTGCCGACCGGGTTCCGCGCAAGCACGCAGGATCATTTTACGGTTACGGTGTCCGGTATGCAGTCGCTGGTCGATCAGATCGCAAGGGGCGTTGTCACAATTGACCTTGGCGCGTTTCCGACGAGCGATCCCGATACGCTTGCGGGTGAGTACAGCGGCGTATACCCGATCTTGTTCTACAACAGCAGCAACGTCGGAGTGGATAACATCGTGGATGACAGCGGAGATTCCTATTCGCTTGAGGTTCCGGTTACGATCCGTGCGTATCGCGAGGTGGAGATTGTGCCGGAGATCAGCATTGCCGATGGGTATGATTATGCCTATACGCTCTCGCGCAGAAGCGTTACGCTGTTCGGTGAGCGGAGCACGCTGCTTGCTTTGAACACAATTCAGACGGAGCCGATTACGGCGCTTCCGAACATGACGGGTGAATCGGTTCTTTCGAAGTTGATTCTTCCGGACGGTGTTACAACCGGAGACGGGGAATCCGATTCCGTAACCGTTACGCTGACGGTCAGTGAAAAAACGGAAACGCGCACGTTGACGGTGCCGATTGCGGTTCGCGGACTTGACGGCGCGTTGCAGCGCGGAGAAGATTTCCCGACGGAAACCGAGGTCAGTGTCACAGGGACCGTCAAACGTCTGGATGCATTTACGGCAGCGAACCTGACCGTAACGGCCGATCTGACCGGATACGGCGCGGGCGAACACACGATTGCCTTGCAGATTGCGTTGGATACGCATTCGGAAGGCATCTCGGTAACGCTGGTACAGCCGACGATCACGGTTGCGCTCGTTGAAAAGACGGCGGAGTAACGAAACCAAATGGAACGAACCATCCTGATTCGAAATATACGACGCGAATTGGACGCCTCAGATGAGGCGTTCCTTTCGCTGTGTCGAAAAAAATGGGGAATCCCGGCGGAAGAACCGCTTCGGCTGCGGATCGTGCGTCAAGCGGTCGACGCAAGAAAAAAGCGGGATATCTGCTTGATGGTTCATGCGGAAGCGACCTTGGATGCGCGCCTTGCCGGGCGTCTGCTGCGCGATAAACGACTGGATACCGAGCCGGTCGCTGCGGAGCCGGAAGAGAAATTCGCCTTCGGAAGCGAACCGCAAAACGGGCGTATCGTCGTCGTGGGGCTCGGACCGGGCGGACTGTTTGCCGCGTGGCAGCTTGCCAAAAACGGATACGCGCCGCTCGTAATTGAGCGAGGAAAAGCGATCGAACAGCGCGTGCTGGACGTGGAGTCGTACTGGAACGGAAACGCGCTCAATCCGGAGAGCAATGTTGCATTCGGCGAAGGCGGCGCGGGAACGTTTTCGGACGGAAAACTGACTACGCGCATCAAGGACGCCAAAATCGACGGGGTTCTGAGACAGCTTGTCGCCTGCGGCGCGCCGGAGGAGATCGCCCGCCTTGCAAAGCCGCACATCGGAACCGATCGTCTGCGGACCGTTGTCCACACGATGCGGGAGGAGATTCAATCCCTCGGCGGCGAGGTCCGGTTTTCTGCCAAGTTGGAAGAGGT
>ONLX01000049.1 GCA_900318765.1 uncultured Eubacteriales bacterium | reverse complement strand
GAGATTCAGACGGTCGTCGCCAACTATCATCTGAACAGCAAAGGGTATGCGCCTCGCGTGACCGACCCCAACCGCGCCGGAGGCGCGCTGCTTGACGTAGGGGTGTACCTGATCGCGTATCTGTACCGTTTGTTCGGAAATCCCGTGAAAGTACACTGCAGCGGCGTACTCGAAAACGGCATCGACCTTTGCGAGGACGTTGCGATGACGTTCCCAAACGGCAAAACGTATACCGCATCCGTGTCGATCGTGGACTATAAGGGCCTCGAGAAGATGAAAATCGTCGGCAGGGACGCAAGCACTTCCATCCGGTTTTTTCACCATGCAAACAGAGCCGTGTTAAAACGAAAACACGGAAAAAATGAGATCGTTTGCGGTGACGGAAGCATGACGAACGAATTTGATCGCGCCTCTGAAGAAATCCGAAACGGATTGACCGAAAGCAGATTCGTTCCGCATCAAGCGACGTTGGATGTGATGCGGATCATGGACGAATGTCGCAGGCAGATGGGATTGATATATCCCTTTGAAAAGGAGGATTCTTATGTATAACAGCTTCAAGCCGGGCGAAGAATGGCTTGATACAAACGGCAAGCCGATTCAGGCGCACGGGTTCTCCGTGTTTTACAGCGAACAGAACGGCGTTTACTATTGGTACGGTGAGAACAAGGAAAAGACCAAGGGCGGCATGGGCAATACCATCTGGCACTGGGGCGTGCGCTGCTATGCAAGTCATGACCTCTATAACTGGGAGGATAAGGGCTTGATCATCCCGCCGACGCCGGATGATCTCGAAAGTCCCCTGCATCCCACCTATCAGATGGATCGCCCGCATATTCTCTACTGCGAAAAAACCGGCAAGTACGTTGCGTGGCTCAAGATCATGTGCGGCGCGACGAGCCAGTTTATGTCGGTACTCGAAGCGGACAGCTTCCTCGGTCCGTATACGTTTGTGCATAAGATCTATAAGCCCCTCGACATGGACACCGGCGACTTTGCGCTTGCGATCGACGAGCAGACGAAGAAGGCGTATTTTCTCTTCGACCGTCCGCATTTCGAGGTCGTGACGGCAACGCTTTCCGATACCTACACCGAGGTCACGGGAGAGTTTTCCGCGCACTATACGAACCTGCATCCGCCGTTTTCGCGCGAGGCGCCGACGTATTTCCGTCATGACGGCAGGCATTATCTGCTCACTTCCGGCACGTCAGGATATTATCCGAACCCAAGCAAGGTCTGCGTGTTCAGCGATTGGCATGGGAATTACACCGATCTCGGCGATCCGTGCGAAAACGACACGTTTGGCACAAGCTTCTTTTCGCAGTTCACCTGTGTTTTAAAGCTGCCCGGCACGGATAAATATATCGCCATGGCCGATCGGTGGAAGCCGACAAAGCAGCAGCAAAAGATGGGTTTACAGTATTTGAAGCTCGTCGAAAAGGCTATGTCGGGCGATCGGCACGCCGATCTCATTAAGCCCGATAAAAGTGTGCGCCCCATGGGGTCGCTCTCGGGCAGGCTCTTGCGGCACGCGGAGAACACAAGCATTGCGCGTTACGTGTGGCTGCCGATCGAATGGGAGGATGACAAGCCGGTCATTCGGTGGTATAATGAATGGAAATGGGAGGACATGAAATGAAGCAATATTCATTCTGGTTTGTCGTTGGAAGCCAAAAGCTCTATGGGCCTGAAGTGTTGGAAACGGTCGACGCGCGTGCCAAAGAAATGGCGGAGGAAATGAGCAAGGCACTCCCCTATCCGCTCATCTACAAGGTTACGGCAAAAAGCAATGCCGAGATATACGACGTCGTGCGCGAAGCAAACTATCAAACCGACTGTGCAGGCGTGATTACCTGGTGCCATACGTTCAGCCCCAGTAAGATGTGGATCGACGGATTACGCGATCTTCAGAAGCCGTGGTGCCATCTTGCGACGCAGTATAACCGCGAGATCCCGAACGACGAGATCGACATGGACTTTATGAACCTGAACCAAGCCGCGCACGGCGACCGCGAGCACGGCTTTTTGGGTGCGAGGCTTCGAAAGCCGCGCAAGGTCATTGCGGGCTACTGGCAGGACGAAGCGGTCCTCTCCCGTCTCGGCGACTGGATGAAAGCGGCAATCGGCGTTGCGGTCAGTAAGAGCATGAAGGTTATGCGTTTTGGCGACAACATGCGCGAGGTTGCGGTCACCGAGGGCGACAAGGTCGAGGCGCAGATTAAGCTCGGCTGGCAGGTCAATACCTGGGCGGTCGGCGATCTCGTGAAGGAAATGAACCAGGTCACCGAAACCGAGATCGACGCGCTCGTCGCGGAGTACGAAGCGAGCTATGATATCGCCACCGACAACCTTGCCGCGATCCGCTATCAGGCAAAGGAAGAGATCGCCATAAAGAAGATGCTCGACCGTGAGGACTGCAAAGCGTTTACGAATACGTTCCAGGATCTTTATGGCATGGAGCAGCTGCCGGGATTGGCTTCACAGCACCTCATGGCACAGGGCTACGGCTACGGCGGCGAGGGCGATTGGAAGGTTTCGGCCATGTCCGCGATTTTGAAGGCCATGGGTGAAAACGGCAACGGCGCTTCCGGCTTTATGGAGGACTATACCTATCACCTTGTCAAAGGACAGGAGTATTCGCTCGGCGCGCATATGCTCGAGGTCTGCCCGAGCCTTGCCTCGGACAAGCCACGCATCGAGACACACCACCTCGGGATCGGCATGAACGAGAAGGACCCCGCCCGCCTCGTGTTCGAAGGCAAGGCGGGCAAGGCGATCGTTGCCTCCCTGATTGACATGGGCGGACGGATGTGGCTCATCGTGCAGGACATTGAAGCCGTCAAGCCGATCCTGCCGATGCCGAACCTGCCGGTTGCGCGCGTGATGTGGCGCGCAATGCCCGATCTCGCGACCGGCGTCGAATGCTGGATCGCCGCCGGCGGCGCGCACCATACGGTGCTGTCCTATGATGTAACCGCGGAGCAGCTGTGCGACTGGGCGCGGATGATGGATATCGAGTTTGTGCATATCACAAAGGACACCACGCCGGAAGTGCTCGAAAACGAACTGCTGATAAAGGACCTTGTATGGAAGCTCAAATGAAACTTGAAACCTGTTCGCTCGGCATCGAGCTTGGCAGCACGCGCATCAAGGCCGTGCTGATCGACCGCGATCATAACCCGATCGCGCAGGGCGACTTTACGTGGGAAAACCAATTCAACGACGGCGTCTGGACCTACCCGATGGAACTGGTCCATTCAGGCGTGCAGACATGCTTTGCAAACCTCAAAGCCGATGTGAAAGCAAAATTCGGCGAGGAGTTGACGACCGTTGGAGCACTCGGCGTTTCTGCCATGATGCATGGCTATCTGCCGTTCGACAAGGACGGCAAGCAGCTCGCCGAGTTTCGCACCTGGCGCAACACAATCACCGGTGAAGCGGCACGGAAGCTGACCGATCTGTTTGGGTTCAATATTCCGCAGCGGTGGAGCATTGCGCACCTCTATCAGGCAATCCTGAGCGGCGAAGCGCATGTGAAAGATATCGCCTATCTCACGACGCTTGCGGGCTACATCCATTGGCGGCTGACCGGCGAAAAGGTGATGGGCATCGGCGAAGCGAGCGGTATGTTCCCGATCGACAGCAATACGAACGATTACGACGCGGCGATGCTCGAAAAATTCGACACGATCTCCGGTATGCCGTATTCGCTGAAAGACATTCTTCCGAAGGTGCTTGTCGCGGGCGAGAACGCAGGGACTTTGACCGAAGCGGGCGCGCGCTTTCTCGATCCCTCCGGAACCTTGCAGGCGGGCATCCCCGTCGCGCCGTGCGAGGGCGATGCGGGTACCGGCATGGCGGCGACGAACTCCGTGCGCGTCAGAATCGGAAACGTTTCGGCGGGCACGAGCGACTTTGCCATGATCGTCACGGACAAGCCTCTCGGTGTGCATCGCGAGATCGATATGGTCACAACCCCAGCAGGCGCGCCAGTTGCGATGGTGCATTGCAACAACTGCACGAGCGATATCAATGCATGGGTAAACCTCTTTTCGGAATACTCTGCGCTGATGGGAACGCCGGTGCATAAGGGCGAACTGTATACGAAGCTATTTGAGGTTGCCTTACAGGGCGACCCCGACTGCGGCGGGCTGCTGTCGTATAACTACTTCTCCGGTGAGGGCGTAACGGACCTCGACGAGGGCCGTCCGATCTTTGCAAGAAAGCAAAACGCCTCCTTCACACTTGCGAACTTTATGCGAACGCACCTATTGTCCGCTCTTGCGACGCTGAAGATCGGGCTCGACATTCTGACCAAGGCCGAGAACGTGCAGATCGACAAACTCTACGGGCACGGCGGCTTTTTCAAAACTCCGGGCGTCGGGCAGCGGATGCTGAGCGCTGCGGTCGGCGCGCCGGTTTCGGTGATGGAGACTGCGGGCGAGGGTGGACCGTACGGCATGGCGCTTCTTGCCGCGTACATGATCCGGAAGGACGTGGGCGAAAGTCTTGCCGATTATCTCGACAACAAGGTCTTCCTAAATGCGAAAACCGCAACACTGACCGCAAGCGAAGGGGATATTCAGGGCTTTTCGAAGTTTCTGGAAACCTACAAAACCGCGTTGCCGGTCGAAAAACTTGCGACGGAGGTATTGTAAGATGCTCGAACAACTCAAACATAAGGTTCTTGAAGCGAATCTGCTTTTGCCCAAATACGGCCTTGTGACGTTCACATGGGGCAACGTGTCCGGCATCGACCGCGAGACGGGGCTTATCGTGATCAAGCCCTCCGGCGTCGATTACGACGGCATGACCGCGGACGATATGGTCGTCGTGGATTTAGGCGGCAACCGCGTCGAGGGCAAATGGAAGCCCTCGAGCGACACCGCAACGCATATCGAGCTTTACAAGGCGTTCCCGAACATCGGCGGCGTCGTGCATACGCACTCGAGCTACGCGACGAGTTGGGCGCAGGCGGGGCGCGACATTCCCTGCTACGGGACGACGCACGCGGACTACTTCTACGGCGCAGTCCCTTGTCTTCGCTGTCTCGATAAAACCGAGATCGCCAATGCTTATGAGCGCAATACCGGGCTTCTGATCATTTCGGAATTCGACCGTCTTAGCATCGATCCGGATGCGACGCCCGCGGTGCTCTGCAAAAACCATGGACCGTTCTGTTGGGGCAAGGATCCGATCGACGCGGTTCATGCCGCAGTCGTGCTCGAGGAATGCGCCAAGATGGCCTACCGCACCGAACAAATCAACCCGAAGGTGCAGCCCGCCCCGCAGGAGCTACAGGACAAGCACTATTTCCGTAAGCACGGCGCAAACGCCTACTACGGACAGAACTGAACTGCAGTTTCCATCATTTCCATTCACACAAAACCGCTGTTCCCGATCGCGGGACAGCGGTTTCTTTTCTGCAATATCGTTCATGGGCTTATTTTTGTCATATGGAATTGCATCCATCTTCAAACAGCGAGAGCTGCGTTTGCCGCTGTGGAAGTTCCGCAAGATAGCGGAAGCAGTCGTCCGGATCGTGAAGCACGCCGTGCTTTTCGCATTCCATATGAAAGATTCGCATCAGCTTCGCGTTGTCCGGGCTGATGACCTCATAGGCGTTGCCGTATTGCCTGCGATATCGTTCGGAGAGGCCGGGAAAATAACGGTCAAGCGCACGATAATAGTATTCCCGATCACCGCTGCGCAGGGTCATTCCCGCGTTCCAGCAAATGATTCCCTTCACGCCCGCATCAAAGCAGTACGCAAGAAGAGTTCTGACGTTTTCCTCCGTATCCGTGAGAAACGGAAGAATCGGCGTCATCCAGACAACCACAGGAATGCCGCGCTCCTGAAACGCTTTCAACACCTCATATCGCCGCGAAGTCGTGCAAACGTTGGGTTCCAGAATATGGCTTAAAGAATCATCTGCTATCGTCAACGTCATCTGCAGGACGCTTTTTGCTTTCTTCTGAATTCTCTCAAACAAGTCGATATCCCGAAGAACAAGATCCGATTTCGTAATGACCGACGCGCCAAACCCATATCGATCGATCAGCTCGAGGAACCGCCGCGTAAGCAACAACTCTTTTTCACACGGTTGATAGGGATCGCTCATCGATCCCGTGGAGATTATGATCTTCTTTCGCTTCGTTTGCAGCAAAGCCTCCAGAATATCCGGCGCGTTTTGCTTGACCTCGATATCCTCGAACGGGTGAGTGAATCGGTAGCAATCACTTCTGCTGTCGCAGTAAACGCAGCCATGCGCACAGCCGCGATAGATGTTCAGCCCATTCCACCGGGTAAGCGCTGCTTTGGCGTCAGTAAAATGCATTGTTTTCTTTCCCCTTCTCCATGTCGACGATCACATTGATAGAAATTTCCGAGAATCCGTTTTTCAGATCGGGAGAAAAGCCGCAGCAATCGCAAATACAATCGCGGGCAGCATGTTTGCCACTCTGACTTTCTTTCCCCAGACAAGATTCAAGCCTACGCAGAAAATCAGTATTGAGCCAATCAGAGAAAGATTGTTCAAAGCCAAATCGGGCAAGACCGGTTTCAAAAGTGAAGCGAAAACCGTCACCAAACCTTCAAGAATCAAAACCGGGATTGCCGAAAAGGCACATCCTTTTCCAAGAGAACAGGTCATAACCATTATGATAATGAAATCCAGAACTGTCTTCGTCGCAAGGATAGACCAATCCCCGAAGATTCCGTCCTGAATTGCGCCTACGATCGCCATTGCCCCTATACAAACGGTTAATGACGCTGTGACAAATGCATTGACAAAATCCTTGTCTTTTGCATTTCCTGTTTTTACTTTCAGCCATTCCCCAAAACGTTCAAATAGACCCTCAATGTTGATGATCTCGCCGACAAGCGTGCCCAGCGCAAGGCAGACGGTCACAAGCATTGCTTGACCGCTTGTAACGGCACCGTCGCGAATCGTAAGCATGCCCTGCATTGCGCCGGCGATGCCGATAAACAGAACGCTGATCCCGCAAGCGGCAGTCAGGGAAGACTGGTGGCGTTCCTTGAGCAGCTTACCAAAGAAATGCCCGGCCAGTCCGCCGAGGACAATCCCTGCCGTGTTCATCATTGTTCCCAATCCAATCATATATTCACCCGCAAATTCCGTTTGATCGCAACCATCTTATCACGGATTACCGTTGGATGCAATGAATAATGATCCATCGATATAAAACTGCACCCCACTTGTTCGCATTCCATCACGTGTCCAACAAATGGGGTGCAGATTCAATTGACCGGCGATCGTTTTATAGGAAAAGCATTGTGTTATGCCCAGGGATTCTCGGTAGGATACGGCAGGGACTTCGGCTGATTGTAAGCAATGTCCTGTACACCGAGGAACTTAAATACCTCAAAGAGCGCTTTGCCGTGATGCCCGAACGCAACCGCGCCGTGGTGCGGATAGCGCTTCTGGATCAGAACATGTCGATAGAAGCGGCCCATCTCGTGAATCGCAAACACGCCGATGCCGCCGAAGCTCGTCGTCGCAACCGGGAGCACCTCGCCCTCTGCAATGTAGGAACGGAGGTTACCGTCGCTGTCGCACTGGAGCCGATAGAACGTGATTTCGCCTGGCGCAATGTCGCCTTCAAGCGTGCCGCGCGTAAAGTCGGGTTCGGATCCCTCCGGCTCTAAGAGCCGGTGCTGGATCAGCTGATACTTGACCGCGCGATCAGCGCACATCTTGCACGACGGCGTGTTGCCGCAATGGAAGCCCATGAACGTATCGGTGAGCGAGTAATCAAACTTGCCCTTGATCTCATTCTCCCACATCTTTGCCGGGACGGAGTTGTTGATGTCCAAAAGCGTCACCGCGTCGTTGCTGATGCACGCGCCGATGTATTCCGAAAGCGCGCCGTAGATATCGACCTCGCATGCAACCGGAATTCCGCGACTTGCCAAGCGGCTGTTCACATAGCACGGTTCAAAGCCGAACTCTTTGGGGAACGCGGGCCAGCACTTATCCGCAAGTGCAACGAATTTTCGATCTCCCTTATGCGCTTCGATCCAATCCATGAGCGTCAGCTCAAACTGTGCCATACGCGGCAAAAGCGCCGGGTAGTTGTTGCCGGACTGTCCGAGCTCGTTTGCCATGTCCTTGCAGACGGCGGCAATCCGCGGGTCGTTTGCGTGTTCGCGATAGGAAACGAGAAGGTCAAGCTCGCTGTTTTCCTCGATCTCGACGCCGAGTTCATACAGCCCCTTGATCGGCGCGTTGCAGGCAAAAAAGTCCTGCGGGCGCGGCCCGAACGTGATGATCTTGAGGTTCTTCACGCCGATGATTGCTCTTGCGATCGGGACAAAGTCCGCAATCATTTTTGCAATGTCGTCCGCCGTACCGACCGGATATTCCGGGATATACCCCTTCAAATGCCGCATGCCGAGGTTATAGGAACAGTTCAGCATGCCGCAGTAGGCGTCGCCTCTGCCGTTGACGAGATCGCCGTCGCCCTCCGCCGCCGCAACGAACATGCACGGTCCGTCGAAGTGCTTTGCGATCAGCGTCTCCGGCGTTTCGGGGCCGAAGTTGCCGAGGAATACGACCAAAGCGTTGCAGCCCTGTTCCTTCACGTCCGCGACGGCTTTTTGCATATCGAGCTCGTTTTCGACGGTGACGGGGCATTCATACAGCGTGCCTTGATAAGCAGCGACGATGTTTTTTCTTCTCTGTTCACTCAGCGCGATCGGGAAGCAGTCGCGCGAAACGGCGATCAAGCCTAATTTGACTTCGGGAATGTTTTGCATGGTGGTTCCTCCTAAAACTCTTTGATTTCTTTGTAAAGCGGTTTGACGCTTGGATAAATCTTTTGGAATTGTTGATAGCGCTGCTCATACTTTGCGGCAAGCGCCGGATCGGGATAGACCGTTTCCTTGACCTGTACCAGTGCGTCGGCGCAATCCTTAACGCTTGCGTAAAGCCCTGTTCCGACCATCGCAAGCATCGCGCCGCCCATTCCCGGTCCCTGTTCGGTCTGCGGAGAATCGAGCGGAATATTTAAGATATTGCAAAGCATCTTTCGCCACACCGGGCTCTTCGCGCCGCCGCCGCAGAGCTTGCTGCGTTCGATCCGGACGCCGATCGCCTTTGCAACCTCAAAGCTGTCACGGATCGCAAACGCCACGCCCTCGAGTACCGCCTGCACCATGTCCCGACGCGTCGTATCAAGCGAGAGATTGACAAACGTCCCTCTGGCGTCGACGTCGTTGATCGGGCTGCGCTCACCCATCAGGTACGGAAGGAAGAAGACGCGGTCCTTCCCGAGGTTCTCCTCCATGCCGACCTGCTCGGCCGGGAAGTTCTTTGTGCCGAGAATCTCCTCGCAAAACCACTTGTTGCAGCTTGCTGCAGAGAGCATACAGCCCATCAGGTGCCAATAGCCGTCCGCATGCGCGAAAGCGTGCAGTCCGTTCAAAGGATCGACGCCGAACGAATCAGAGGAAATAAAGATCGTGCCAGAGGTGCCGAGCGAAATATTGCACGCGCCGTTTCCGACGGTGCCGGTGCCGACCGCTGCTGCCGCGTTATCGCCCGCGCCCGCAACGACCTTGACCGAAGCGGGAATGCCGAGCGTCTTTGCAACCTCGGGCAGCACGGTTCCGATCACCTCGTAGCTTTCAAAGAGCTTCGGCATCTGCGATTCGTTCACGCCGCAGATGTCCAGCATTTCCTTGGACCAGCGCTTGTTTTTGACGTCCAACAGCAGCATCCCGCTTGCGTCCGAATAGTCACAAGCGTGCACGCCGGTGAGCCGGTAGTTCAGATAATCCTTTGGCAGCATGATCTTGGCGATCTTTGCAAAATTCTCCGGCTCATTCTTTTGCAGCCAAAGAAGCTTCGGCGCAGTGAACCCCGCAAACGCGATATTTCCCGTGTATTCCGAAATCTTCTCCTTGCCGATCGCGGTATTGAGCCACTCGGTTTCCTCGGCGGTGCGTCCGTCGTTCCAGAGGATCGCAGGGCGGATCACATTGTCGTTCTCATCCAAAGCGACCAGTCCGTGCATCTGTCCGCCGACGCCGATGCCGCAAACTCTCGATGCGTCAAAGCCACTCATTAGCTCGGTGACGCCTGCAAGCAGCGCGCCCCACCACTCCTTGGGTTCCTGCTCGCTCCAACCGGGCTGTGGGAACAAAAGCGGGTATTCCTTCGTTGCGCTGTTTTTGATTTCGCCGCTCTGATCCACGAGCAACAACTTCATAGCGCTCGTTCCGAGATCGATGCCGATATAGTACATGCGTTCCTCCTTATGCAATCGTAAAGCTGACAAAGTCCGCCGCATCGCTGCCTTCGTAACGGAAGTACAGCGCGTTCACGCCGGGGGCAATGCAAAAAGGCGCCGAACCGTTCATCGGGACTTCGATGATCGTATGCTTCCCGTCCGGATCGGTCGAAACGAGAAACTTCCCTGTGCCGCGACCGATAACCGAGATCGTCGTTTCCGTGCCGTCGAACGTGAAATACTTGAATCCCGCCGTTGCGCCGTCGCGCATGTTGGCGATGTACTGATCGCCGTTCGATTCGCGATCCTTGCCCGTCTGCGTAAAGTACGGATGCGCTTCGAGGCGCTTTTTCGGGCTTTTGCCGTCCACACGTCCGGTCTCATGGTTCTTTGCCCAAAGGTTGCAGGCGATCCGTGCTTCATAGGTGCCTTTGCCCTGTAACGGTCCGCCGTTCAGTCCGCAGGATGTCAGTTCTGCCTGCTTGAATCCGCCGTCCGGGGTGCGTTCGAGATTTTCCGCGCATGCCTGTCTGGCATAGCTCGAACGATCGGTCTGCCGGTGGTAGAAGATGTACCAATCATCCCCGATGTTCAAAAGCCCGCCGTGCGTATTGCCGAGATAGTTGTTCGCATGGCTCTCATCCTCGTTGCCGTTTAAGTATAGATCGCCAAGGTCAATCAACACCCCGCCGTAGGTAAAGCCGTGATCGGGATAGTCGCTCATCGCATAGCAGAGATCGTGGTTATACTGGCTCGAATAGACAAAGCAGTACTTACCGTCTACCTTGCGGATAGAGCTTGCTTCAAAGAACGCATGAGGGAATGCGTCTTCTTTTCCTTTAATCGGGAAGATCACCTTCGGCTCTTGCTTAATGGTTACCATATCCGGTTCCAATTCCATGACCACACCGCCGTCGTTTTTAAGATCATGCCAACGGGATGCGACAAACGGAACTTTCGTTTCAAAGCCGGAATAGAGCCACACTCTGCCGTCGTCATCGGTTAAGACGCCGGGATCGAACGGGAACTGCTCTCCCGAATTCTTACCCCATACCTTTCCGTTCTTGTGATGCACCTTACCGTAGAACTCGTACTTACCGGCGGGGGTATCGCAGACGGCGACGCCGAACTCGCCTAAAAAGTCGAGCGCGTAATAGAGATAATACCTTCCGTCCGGACCTTGGGTGACGTCCGGAGCATATAAACTGCGGATACCAAGCTTATTGCCCGGATTCTGCGTCTTTCTGTAGATCACGCCCTCATAGCGCCAATCGGAAAGATCGTTTACCGGAGCGCTCCAACAGACATAATCGTTGACGCAGAAGATTGGCGCGCCGAACGCGTCATGCGAACCGTAAACATACACTCTGTCGCCGAACACATGCGGTTCGCCGTCGGGAACATACTCCCAACTGGGAAGATAGGGATTATAAACCTGCTGTTTCATAAGCGCCCTCTTTACTGCTTTGCGGCTCTCGCTGATTCGCCTCGATTATACTATTCTTTTACACGACTGCCAACCATTTTTTCATAAACGGTCAAAAAATTCACTTAAATGCCCCTTCCGCAGTTTGCTATCAAAAAAACAGGCAAATTTGTGCCTGTTTTTTTCGGAGATCTGATGCGCCTACTCGGTCTGATACGCGATCGATTCGGCGTATCGATAGTAATATGCATCGCCTGCCGACAGCCCGGAAAGGAGTTCCGCATTTGTTCCGTCGGAACAGCCGATCGTAACGGTCACAGGTGAAAGCAGTGTATCGGTTTCGGGATCGTATGCGGTGTAGACCGTGACAACATTCCCATTCTCGTTGAGCGCAGCAAGCGGAATCAACGGACGCTGCTCGCTCTGCGGGCCTGCCAAAACGATCGTTGCGTTCATACCGGCCAACATGGAGTCGGTACGCGGTACGGCAACGATGATCGTATACTTGGTATTCCCGCCGCTGTTTGCGCCGTACGGATCGATCTCTGTTACGATTCCGGTGAAATGCGTTCCGGCGATTGCATCCAGATACAAGGTCGCCGTCTGCCCGATCGAAACGGACAGCACATCCAACTCGTCTACGAGGGCGGAAATCGTCATCGTCTCCTGCGGGGTAACGGAAAGCAGCGTCTGCTCCGCAATGCTATAGGTCGGCGTTCGATTGCTCTGCGATCCTTTGCCGCTCGCGGACGGAATTCGGATCGTCCCACCGGAGAAACCGGATCCGCCGGCTCGACCGGAGCTGTCGCCCCCTTCGCCGTGCGCAGGGGAGGTGGCCGGCTGCGCGCTTGCATACGGCGTTGCGTCCGGATCGGGCGTCGGCGTAGGCGTCGGTGTCGGCGTCGGAGTCGGAGTCGGTGCGGCTCCCGGCCAGCACACAACCCAAACAAGCGCGCCGGTTTCATCAAATGCAAAAACGACAAGATCGCCTGCCGCAATCGCTTCGGACGGCATCGTTCCCCATGCATCGATATAGGTGTAGACCGGAACGTTTGCAGGGATCGAATAGCTGCCGGAAAGCGGATGTTCGGTGCTTACAAGCGTTGCGACGTCGGTGTAGTCCGCAACCGCAACCGCTCCGATTGAGATATTCAGAGAAAGCGTTCCACCCGCATTGGCGGTCACCTGCCCGACATAATGTACATAGTCCGTCGGCACGGCATCCTCCGGTGAGGTCGCGGCATAACGGATCCCTGATTCTTCGGACAGGAGTTTGGAAACCGGCTGATATGCCATATCCTCCGAAATGCCCGAAACGATCCCATCTGCCGGCGAAAGAAGGAATTCCTCCTGATAAAGCCGGAACAGAGTCAGAAGTTCTGCCTCATATTCGGCGCGCTGTTCTAAAAGGGTCAGCGTCTTTGCCGAATCGATCACATCGGTCAGCGCAATCAATGACGCTCCGGACGTTACCGAACTGCCCTCGGCGCGATAAATGCGCGATACGGTTCCGAGATACCCGAGAATCTTCAGCGGTCGATGCACGTACAGGCGTCCGCTGCCGAAGAGCGTTCCGTTCGCATCGGTCACGGAAACGGATTCTCCGATCGGATACCGGTTGTCATAGACCGAAACGGTGACCGTATCATCGGTCAGATCGGTGACCTCGCCCTGTATGGCCGTTCCGTCGGACAGAGTCACAATCAGGCTGTCTCCCGCATGCAGACCGTCCTGCATCGAAAGGTCGACCGACATCCGTCCATCCAGGGAAAGCAACATCAAAGCGCCGTACGCAGCCATTACATCCTCGGCGTGATCGCCGACCGATGCGTATACCGCCTTGACCGTTCCGGCTGCAGGCGCGGTCAGTGTTGTCGCGGTTTTGGCGCTCTGCTCCGTCTGCAATTCGGCGTCAATCGCCTCGATCGCTTCCTGGACGGCTGCAACAGCCACCATCACCGAGGTTCGATCCGCTTTTGCCAGAATCTGATTCTTCACAACCGCGTCGCCGTTTTGAACCGCAACCGCGGTCAGTTTCACGCTGGCGGGCAGCGTGACCGCAACGGATTCCTGCTCGGCCAGATACCCCATCGTCATCAAGGGATTGGAAAGGCTACCCGTTTCAACCGTGCCAACGCGAACCTCACTCAGCGCGACGGCTTCGTTTGTCACGTTGGAGGATCCGGCGGGGAACAGCACCGCAACCAGCACCAGCGCCGCAAGCAGCAACAGGATGGCAGGCCAAATCGCCTGTTTTTTCCGTGACGGCAGCGGTTCATCTGCTTCCTGAATCTGCGTTGCTTTTTGGATTCGGCTCTCCCTTGAAAGGAAGATCCATCGTACAATGCAGCCGATCACGCCAGCCGCTGCGCAGATCAGTATCCATAACCAATAGGGGCGAACCGCACGCGCAACCGAGAGGAATTGCATAAAGGGCGTGGACGCGGCGGTGCTTTCGTCCGAAGCAATCGGTTCGGTCGGGAAAGCATTCTCCGCTTCGCCGGAGCGCGCGCGTCTGCCTGATCCTCTGCGTTCGGTGCTGTCGTTTTCGGATGGTTCAAATTTCGCAAAGCCGTTCTCCGGCGGGCTGAATTCACCGTTACCGAACGGCGGCTGCCCTCCTTGCGGCAAAACGTCTCCCGTACCCTGCATAAAGCCCCCTTTACCGAATGAGCTGGCTTCCTCTTCGGAAAAGGGTGCCCGTTTGCCGGATTCCGATCGATCATTTTGCATCTGCAGCGCGGAAGGCTCGAACGCTTCCGTTTCCTCCGGAACAAAGAGCACCAACGCGAGGTCTGCGAGCAAAATGAGGGAAAACAGGACAAGCAGAATCGACCACAATATCTTTTTTGCTTTCATATGCCCTCCTTATCCGCCGTAATGCAGCGCGTCGATCGGCGCCATGCGCGCGGCTTTGTTTGCCGGATACAGTCCGAACACGATTCCGATGAAGAAGCAGAAAATGACGGCGACCAGCACAACGCCGCCCGACATCCGGAACGAAAGATCAATTCCGGAGACAACGGTTGTAATCAGCTGCAAAACGCCCCACGAGCCGAAGATTCCGATCGCGCAGCCGAGCATGCAGATCACGACCGCCTCCACCAAAAATTGCAGCAGAATCAGTCTGCGACTCGCACCGATCGCCTTCCGGATGCCGATTTCCCGCGTTCGCTCGGTTACGGTGACAAGCATGATGTTCATGATGCCGATTCCGCCGACGATCAGAGAAATGGCCGCAATTCCACCGAGCAGCACCGCCAAAACGGACGTTACGCTGTTCATCGTACTTTCAAGCGCGTTCTGCGAACTGACCGTAAAGGCATCCTCATCCTGATCGAGCCGCTCCGTGAGCAATTCGGTCATACGCGTTTTGGCGTCGTCCAGGCTGCCGCCGTCCGGCGCATTCACATAGAACATCGATAGTTCATTTGTTACGCCGGTGCTGAGGCGAATCAGCGTTGTGTACGGGATGTATGCGATCATGGACCCGCTTCGGAACGGGCTTGTCAGAGAGTTGTCGTCATCCTTCAATACGCCGACGATTGCAACCCGATAGCCGTTCAGATAAATGTCCTCCCCGACGCAGTCCGCATATCCGACAAGCTCGGTTGCAGCAGTCTCGTTGACCACGCAGACGTAGGAATGGTTGTCAACATCGGCAGTTTTCAGGAATCTGCCGACGAGCACCGTCATCTTTTGAATGTCCGCATACGGTGCAGTCGTGCCGTACACCGTGAGCGTTCCGCTCGTGGACCCATATTTGACGACCATGGTTTCGCTGACGGCCGGCGCCGCTTTTCCGATCGCGTCATCATCCATCCACGCGGACAGATCGGCAAGCGTTACGGGTCTTCCTTTGTTGTCCGAAACGCGAACCGTCATGCTGTCGCTGCCGAGCGAAGCGATCGTTGCCTGCACGTTGCCGGTTGCGCCGCTGACGAGGCTGACCAGAATGACCAGCGCCATCACGCCGATGATAATGCCGAGCATCGTCAAAAAGGCGCGCATCTTGTTTCCCGAGATCGACTTGATCGCCATTCGGATCGATTGGATCATAACGCCACCTCCGAAACTTTTCCGTCCAGGATGTGGATCGCCCGATCCGCCTGCTTTGCCACGGACGGATCGTGCGTTATCAGCACAATCGTATTTCCCGCATGATGCAGATCATGGAAGATCTCCATGATGTCCTGCCCCGTATGCGAATCCAGGTTGCCCGTTGGCTCGTCGGCAAGAATCAGCGCAGGATGTGCCGCAATTGCGCGCGCGATCGCCACACGCTGCTGCTGTCCCCCCGAAAGCTCGCTCGGCAGATGATGCATCCGGCTTGTCAGCTGCACGCGTTGGAGCGCGTCCATTACGCGCGCTTTGCGTTCGCTTTTCTTCACACGCTGGTAGATCAGCGGCAGTTCCACGTTTTCATATGCAGTCAGCTGCGGAATCAGGTTGAAGCTCTGAAACACAAATCCGATTTTGCGGCTGCGCACCATCGCCAATTCGTTTTCGGTATAATCCTCGATCGGCGTTCCGTCGAGCAGATATTCTCCGCTGTCGGCGGTGTCAAGGCACCCGATGATGTTCATCAGCGTCGATTTACCGCTGCCCGAAGGACCGATGATGCTGACAAATTCACCTGCATTGACATGCAGGGAAGCATGGTCCAACGCACGAACGACTTCATCGCCGATGCGATAGGTTTTGCAAATGTCTTTTAGCGTCAGCATGCTTAATCACCGCCGTTTCTGCGCCGGCTGCTGCCGCTCCCGTTTCCGTTGCCGGATGGTCGCGTGCTGCCGTTTCCGCTGCCGGACGGGCGATTGGTGCCACCTTGATTCGGCATACCGCCTGCGTTGTTGCCGAATCCTCCGAACCCATTCATAAACTGCGCAAAATCATTGGCTGCGGCTTCTTGATAATACACCGTATCGCCTTCCTCTAAGCCTCCGGTGATCTCGATATACCCGCCGCCCGAGAGACCGACCTGCACCTCAACCATGCCGCCCAGTTCGCCGCTCGATTCGTCAACAGCCGTGTAGACGTATGCGGAGTCCCTCGTTTTTGTTACTGCGCCCTCGGGTACGAGCAGCGCGTTATCCACGCCCTCAATCCGCACGGATACCGTTGCGCTCATATTCGGCAGCATCTTTTCGGTCCGGTCCAAAGTCACTTCCACCGCATAGCTCGTGACGCCGTTGCTGCTTGCCCCGGTTTTCTCAATCGAAGTCACTTTTCCGGCAAAGTCATCGTCGCTGATCGATGAGATCGTAACGCTTGCGTCCTGCCCGACCGATACCGCCAGAATGTCCGACTCATCGACCGCTGCAGTTACGATCATCTGCTCCTGCGGAGCCAGTACCGCAAGCGTCCATGTCTCAGCTTCGTTCTCTGCGCTCTCGGACTCGAAAACGGACTGGACCTTTCCGGAGATCGGAGCAAAAATCGCGCCGGCCTGATACAGCCGCAGCAATTCCCGGAACGTTTCCTCGCGCTCGGCACGTTCAGACAGCAGCGTTTCATAATTGGCTGTAAAAGCCGTATCCTTGAGCGTCAGCAGAATTCCATTTGCGCTGACAACGCGGTTTTCGACCGCATTGACGCGGCTGACGGTTCCCGCATATCCGGTGATCGCAAGCGGCTGATGGATATACAAAGTCCCGCTGCCGATCGGTTTGCCGTCCGCGTCCGAAACCGTTGCCGTATCCCCGACCCGCGGCTGATCATCCGAAATCAAAACGGTCGCTGTCCCATCGTTCACGGCGTCGACCTTGCCGGTAAGCGTCTTCTCATCGGGCATCGTGACGGAAACCGCATCGCCCGCCGTAAGGCTGCCCGCAGGAAGGTCCACCGCCAGATATCCGTCAAGCGACAGCACGATGAGCGCATTGTGCTCGTACATGACGTTCAAAACGGAATCGCCCTCCGCGCAGAAGATTTCTTTGACGCGTCCTTTCACTGCGGAACGGATGTAGGTATCAACAGTATCCTTGGCTGCGTCCGCAATCTCCTCATCAAGCGCGTCGATTTCGCTTTGAACGGCATTCATCGCCGTCAGAATTGACGACATCGAGACGGAAGCAATTTTCTGTCCGGCTTCGACGGTATCCTCCGCATCCATCAGCAAGGACTGCACAGCGACGCCGCTCGGCACGGTCACTTCGGTCGTCTCCTGCTGTGACAGCGTGCCACTTCCGGAAATCGTCGTGCTGATGCTCCCGACCGTTACAACGGCGGCCTTGATTTCATCGGTACTCCTTTGCCCGAACGTCTCGCTGACGCGGTCCCGCAAAACCTTCACAACAACGGCGACGACGGCAATCAATACAGCCACGATGATCAGTACGGTGACGAGCGCCTTTCTGCCGCGGTTTCTTCTTTTAGAATTTGCCATGGATTTCTCCTTTCAAATGCATCGGCAAAAGAATCTGCCAAACCGATTTTACCTTATCATCCGAACCTTAAACGAAACTTAAAGAAGGAATGAAAAGCAGACTGCTGCGTACTGCAACAGCCTGCTTTTGTTTGGAGAAATGAAGGGATTATGCTTCCTGTTTCCGGATGGTCAGGAATGCGGAGACGATCGAAGCGAGCATCGCGACGCCGTAGCAAACCATGCTGGCGATCGTTCCCGTTGCGGAAGCCAGGTTCTCCGGCGTCTGGACTTCGAGGATAACGTCGGCATTCGAGAAGTAGATGAAGCCGAGACCTTCGACGCGCGCCGCGATCAGGTTGATCAGGCAGAACGTAATCAGAACGACTGCAACGATCTGACAGCAGCCCCCGACCAGATCAAGCACCTTGCCTCCGACGCCGTTCAGTTTGAACAGGCCGGTCGCGATTGCAACGACGAGCGCGCAAATCGCAAGGATGGAGAACAACACGAGGTTGGCAACGCTTGCGTTCTTAAAGTATCCCGCAGCGGAGATGTTGACCGAGTAAACAATCAGCGCGGCAAGGGTAAGAACAGCGGCTACACAGGCGACCCATGCGCCTACGGAGAATTTCTTCTGGTTCATATTACTGTTCTCCTTTCTTCTTTTCGGGGAGCACGGTCAAGACGATCCACGCAAGACCGGCAACGCATGCCAGAACAGCGGTGCAGATACGAACCGCGCTGAGTGCGTTATCCCACCAGGTTGCGACCTTAACGGTCGAAACGTTCAGGATCGCGCTGTTTGCATACGCGAAGAGCTGATACTTCAGATCCTGACGCGCCTGCTCGACGAGGTCCTTATCGTTCTTCACGGTGTCCACGGAGAGGTATGCCCACGTCTTATCGACGCCGCCCTCGCCCTGGTTGATGTG
>ONLX01000048.1 GCA_900318765.1 uncultured Eubacteriales bacterium | reverse complement strand
TATTTCCATCCTATATCACCGAGGATTCGTATGATGAAAAAAGCGATTGTATTTCTTCTGGCGTTTTTGCTGATAGTTTCGGTTGTACCGAGCGTATCGGCAGAAGATTCTGCGGCCCCGCAATATACGATTCCGGGAGATCGACCGAGCGCTTATCTGCTTGACAGCGACCCAATGACGCGAATCACGATCGATCCGAATACGGAAATCCGCTTAACGCTTCCTACTCCTTCCGATGGGGATGCATGGCTGTATCTGACGTTTTATGCGCCGCCGGAGGACTGTTCGGTTACGTTTTTCAACGGAGCAGGAGAAACGTTGAGCACGATGAAAGAAGCCTATCCTGAGACGCTGTATCAGCGTTATCCTGTTCCGAACGGATGCAGTTCGATTGCGCTGAAGGGAAGTCGCGCCTTTACGCTTTCCACCTTTTTCGTTTCGAATACGGAGCCGGACCGCTCCTTTGGCTTTTTAAAAAACGCTCCTGAGGAAGCGGATCTGTTGATCATACTGGCGTCCCCTGTCTATGTAACGGAGACGCTGTCCGGATTGATTCCGTATTATGTCGGAGAGCATGCGATCCGTGCGGCGGTTGTCTATATGACCGATGGGAGAATGTATGACCTTCATGAATCGCGGCTGGCATTAAAAGCAATGGGCATGGACTGCGAACCGATCTCGCTTTTTTTGCAGGATAACGAATGGAATCTATTAAAGGACATCGAGCAAAGCTGGGGCGCATCTCCCTATGGAAAGCCGGTGGATCAATTGGTTGCGCTGTTGAATCGGATGCAGCCGAAGATCGTCGTTACAATGGGAGCGGATCATGAAGATGCACGGGTAACCTATACGAATGCTCTTGTAAAAGAAGCGTTGGAGACGGCAGCGCACCATCCAAAGAAAGCGTATGAGACCGATCTTCAAGGCAAAACCGTACTGTCCTTTACGACACCGCTGTTTGCGTTCGAAGGGAAAACGGCCCGGGAAGTTGCTTCCGATGCCTACCGGCTCTGTACCTCACGAGGCGTCTATCGGAAAACTCTGCCGGACAAGCTCACGCTTACGGAAATCAACGGAAATAATGAATCCGAAACCGATCTGTTGCAAGGGATCGACCAGTCCGAATTGATCTCCTACGCGGTACCGACGCCGACCCCTGTTCCGACTGCCGTTCCGACGGAAACGCCCGTTCCGACAGCGGACGCGGTTTCTTCGGGCCCTGCGGCTTCGGAACAATCGACCGTTGAGCCTTCGCTGCCCACAGTAACTGCTGCGCCTCTGGCATCGACTGTGCAGCCAACGCAAGCACCCAGAAACGGTCTGTTCTCTTGCGGCGCTAAGACGGTGGAGACGAGTCCTACGACAGCGCCGACCGAGGGACCGAAGACAGCACCGACTGCAGAGCCAACCGGGACACCGACCGCAACTCCGACCGAAGCGCCGACTGCAACTCCGACCGTGGAACCGACGCCGGATTCAACTGCACAGCCCAAAACGATTGAATCCGCCGCACCGACCCCGGATCCTGCTTTTACCGCGCACTTTGTCAACGATGGCTCCGGGGAAGAGGAGGTTACCGTTGATTTTGAAACGGGAACGTACCTGTATCGAAGCGATATCCTTGCCATCGAAATTCAGCGTCATAAGACGACAGTCACACATAGCAACCGAGAGTATCCGTGCGTCTACTATGTGGCGGATATTTACGAGCGGGATGTGGACAGCTTCCGCCCGACCTTCGGATCCTTCAAACACAATGGGAAAGATCTTGTCTCGGCGCAGACAATGTCCGACAATGCCAAATGCGTACTCTGGATCACGGGAGATAACCTGATTCAAAGCGATCCGGAGATCAAGGGAATTTTGATTCGAGACGGATACGTTTTCCGCGAATCCAAGAGGTACGACAGTCTGGTGTTGGATTCCAAGACGCTGTCGATGCACATTGCAACAGCCGGAAGCATCTCTGCGCGAGATCTGCTGGAAAGCGGAGCGCAGAACACGTTCTCGTTCGGCCCGACCATGATCAACAACGGCGAGCTTGTGGAAGCGTCCAAAAAACAGCGCACGATGAACAATCCGCGAACGGCGATCGGGATGGTTGAACCGGGACACTTTATCGCGGTGGTTGTTGACGGGCGGCAGCCTGCTTACAGCGATGGCATGACGATGCCGGAACTGATGAACCTGATGCAGTCGCTTGGCTGTCGGGTTGCATACAATCTGGACGGCGGCATGTCCACAACAATGATGTTCCTCGGCTATAAAGTCAATCTGCACGGGGACGGACGCGATCCGCGCACCGGCGTTTCTGCCGGACAGCGCACCATGCCGGACGGCTTGACTTGGGGCTATTCCGAGGCCTATTACGGCTATCCGAACCGTCTCTTAAAGGGCGAGTAATCTCTAACCTGTCCAAATCGTTCTGCCTCGCATCTTACGATGCGGGGCATTCTTTTATCGGCTCGGTCATAAACTGTTCGGAAATCGATTGGGAGGCGTTTCTATGAAACAACTGAAAAAGAATTCCGAAGGGTTGACGGTTCAATATGCGCAGCTTGCGCTCAGACGTGCAGGAAAGGATCCGGGGATACTGGATGGGTATTTCGGCGCGCGGACCGAAGCGGCAACGGTTGCGTTTCAACGGGAGCAGGGGATCGCTGCAGACGGCATCATCGGCCCGACAACATGGGCCCGGATGTTCCCGTATCTGACCGGATATCGACTGTATCGCGTCAGACAGGGAGATACCTATACGAGCATTGCCAACCGCTTTTCCTCGAATGTGGAGGCAATCCGGATTGCAAATCCATCCGTCGTGCCGGAAGCGATCCCGATCGGGACCGAGCTCACCGTTCCGCTGTCCTTTCCGGTTTCGACCTGGGACGTTCCGTACAGCTCCTTGCTCGGCGGACTGGTACTCGATGGGCTTGCGGCACGCTATCCAAAACTGCGAATTGAACCTTACGGGCGGTCGGTGCTCGGGAGGGAACTGGCGTCAGCTGCGTTTGGGACGGGAACAGTTGCCGTCGGGATCAACGCATCGCATCACGCGAACGAATGGATCACGACGCCGTTGACACTTCGGATGCTGGAAGCGTATCTCTATGCAGAAGCATATGATACGCTACTGTTCGGCTTTGACGCAAGGGATCTGTTTTCCCGGACGCGCCTCGTTCTCAGCCCACTCGTCAATCCGGACGGCGTTGATCTGGTCACCGGATACTTGGAGGCAAACGATCCGGCGTTCCAACGAGCAATGGGGTTTGCGGGCGATTATCCGCGCATCCCGTTTCCAAACGGGTGGAAGGCAAACATCAACGGGGTGGATTTGAATCTCGGCTATCCCGCAGGCTGGGAGAGAGCAAGGGAACTCAAATTCGCACAGGGATTTACGCGACCCGGCCCGCGCGATTATGTCGGGCGTGCGCCGCTGACGGAACCGGAGAACGTTGCGCTTGCCGATCTGACAAGACGGGAACAATTCTATATGGCAATCGCCTATCATACGCAGGGCGCAGAGATCTACTGGAGGTATCTCGGACGCGCGCCAAAAGGAGCGGAGGAAATCGTAGCGGCGTTTGCGGATGTAAGCGGGTATACGCCTGCGGATCCGGTCGAGTTCAGCAGTTACGCGGGGTATAAGGATTGGATCATCGATTCCTTCGATGCCCCGGGTTTTACAATCGAGGCCGGGAGGGGCGTTAATCCGCTTCCGCTTAGCAGCCTTCCGCAACTGTATCGGGAGAATATCGGAATTCTGATGAATTCACTGGCGTTTGCCGCAAATGCTTGAAATGCGGTGAAGATTCTGCTATACTCATGCATATGGAACAAACACGAAAACCAAGCTTCATCAAAGGCGCGGCAATTCTTGCGGCAGCAAGCCTGATCTGTAAATTGCTCGGCGTGCTGTTTCGTGTGTTCGCGATTCGCATCTTGGGCGAGGAAGGGATGTTCTTCTATGAGAAGGTTTACCCGACTTACTCATGGCTTTTGATCATCTCTTCTTCGGGCATTCCGATTGCCATCTCGCGTATGGTTGCGGCACGTGTGGCGCGCGGCGCATTTGAGGAAGCGGACAATGTCTTCAAAAAGGCGTTCTGGATGCTGTTTGCGCTCGGCATTGTCACGACCGCGCTGATGTTCTTCGGCTCTGGCCCGATCGCGGCATACGTTCTCGATTCGAGGGATCCGGGAATGTCAGCATCGCTGAGAGCGCTTGCCCCCGCGCTGTTCTTCACATCCATCCTTTGCGCGTACCGAGGGTATCTGCAGGGACTGCAGCGAATGAACGGAACGGGGCTTTCGCAGCTTGCGGAACAGGTCTTTAAGATGCTGTTCGGGCTGTCGCTTGCTGCCATTCTTCATAAGCAGTATGCGCATTCCGAGATCGGCGCGGCCATGGGCAGCGTCGGAATCCTGCTCGGCGTGACGATCTCCGAGCTGCTTGCGGTAGCTGTTATCTATCCGATCTATCGGAAGGAGCGCAAACGCCTGATTCCGACGGAGAATCGGCAGGCAGCGGAAATGGAAACCGGGATCCTGCGGACCTTGCTTGCTATCGCCGTTCCGATCACGCTTGGGGCATCGATTCTGCCGATTGCAAACGTCGTAGATTCTGCGATGATCACGCGGCTTTTGGTCCGTGCGGGGATTCCTGGCAAGGAAGCCGATCGCCTGTATGTTATCCTTTGTACCTATGTCCGCTCGATCATCAACCTCCCTGCCGGGATTTCTACTTCGCTTTCTATGGCGGTCGTTCCGGCGATAGCAACGGCGATGGCACGTTCCGACGATTCCGGTGTAAAGCATCTGTCCGCCATGAGCGTCAAGCTTGCAATTGCGATCGGGCTTCCCTGCGCCGTCGGTCTATCGGTTCTGGCAAGACCTGCCATTTTTTTGCTGTACGGATCCATTCTTCCGCAGTCTTTGGACGTGGCGGAAAGCCTGATGCGGATTGCCGCTTTTACGGTGGTATTCATTTCGATTTCGCAAACAGCAACCGGAGCGCTGCAGGGGGTCGGAAAACAACGGTTGCCGGTCTATTTCCTGCTGATCGGCGGCATCACAAAGATCATTGTCAACCTCGTTTGCGTGAGTATTCCGTCCATCAATATCTTCGGTGCGGTTTACAGCAACCTGTCTTGTTACGGCATCGCTGCCATCCTTGATACGATTGCCTTGGTCGTCGTTACGAAAACAAAGCTTCCCGTATGGGATGTATTTGTAAAGCCGATTTTCGCCTCTGCGATCATGGGCGGTTTTGCTTATGTCACCTATCATGCGTTCGGTTATTTGTTCGATCTCCATCGTTATCTGTTCTCTGCGATCGCATGCGTCGTTGCAATATTGATCGCCATCGTGGTCTACTTTGTCCTGATCCTTGCCTTGAAGGTGTTCTCCCGTGACGAGCTTGCTCTGGTTCCGGGCGGACGCAAATTGATGCGATTTTTCAATAAGAACTGAGGAGCTTCTATGTCTTCCAAACTGATCATTGCCCCGCTTTCCACGCCACAGACGATTACACAAACGGCGTGGACCACGATTTTGACTGCATCCAAACTGTTTCTGCAAACCGATCGGCACCCTTCCGCAAACCCGGTTCGGGAAGCAGGCCTGGTTTACTGTTCCATGGATGATCTGTATGAGTCCTCTGAGGACTTTGATGCGCTGAATGCGGCGATTGCGCACCGGCTTGTCAACGGAGAGGATTGTGTCTATGCGGTTCCCGGGGACGGCTGCTTCTCTCAGATGGATGCGATTCAGGAAGCATGTGCGCAAAGCGACACGGAGCTGGTTGTGCTGCCGGGCGTTTCCTGCGCGAAAGCAGCGTTTCCTTCCCTGCAGTCCGCCGTATTTTGTACGGCGAACGCCTTGCCGGACAAGCCGGATTGTTCCGTTCCGCTTTGCATCCAGGAGATCGATACGTATATCGCCGCTGCGGAAGTTAAAGGATATCTGCAACGGTTCTATGCAGATGAACAGTCGGTCTCATTGGCAACCATGCAGCCGGACGGACAGTACCGCATCGAATCGTTTCCGCTCTACCTTTTGGACCGCAGAAATGATTTCTTTGCAGGGTCTGTTTTGCTCGTTCCGCCGGTTCCGTTCTTTAATCGCGCCAAATATCAGTTCAACGATCTTTGCTCAATCTTGGACCGTCTGCGTGCGCCGGACGGGTGCCCGTGGGATCGGGAGCAGACACATGAGAGCATCAAAGGGGATCTGATTGAAGAATGCTATGAACTGTGCGATGCGATCGATGAAGCGGACGACGATCATTTGATTGAGGAGTTGGGCGACGTATTGATGCAGGTCGTTTTTCACGCAACGATCGCGAAAGAACAGGCCCGCTTTGATGAAGACGATGTGACGGACGCAATTGTCAAAAAACTGATTTACCGCCATCCGCATGTGTTCGGCAACGTATCGGTGAGCAGCACAGGCGATGTGTTGAAAAACTGGGATGCACTGAAGGCTGCGCAGCGTCATCAGACGACGCAGACTGAAGCGATGTGCTCAGTTCCGAAGCGTTTCCCGGCTTTGATGCGCGCTGCCAAAGTTCAGAAGAAAGCACGGAAGGTCGGATTCGATTGGGCAACGGCAGAGGACGCTTTTCCGAAGATTGCGGAGGAGGCGGAGGAGCTGAGAGACGCCATGCAGCAGAACGGAGCCATCTCGGAGGAGGCGGGGGACCTGCTGTTCTCCGTAGTAAACGTCATCCGGCTGTTGGGCTTTGACGCAGAGCAATTGCTCCATAACACGACCGACAAGTTCATCGATCGGTTTGGAAAAATGGAACGGCTTGTGATAGAGAATGGGAAGCAGCTTTCCGACATGACGCTTGCCGAGCAGGATGAATATTGGAAGAAGGTCAAACATGACACTTCGATCGTGTAAAATCCGAAATTTACTCTTGACGAACAGCCTTTCGATTGCTACAATAGACAAGGTTCGTTAAAAGGACAGGCGTCTTTTTGAACACTATCATTTGAAATATTATTCACATGGAGGAATCAAACATGAATAAAACCGAATTAATCGCTGCAGTTGCTGAGAAGAGCAATCTTTCCCGCAAGGACGCTGAGAAGGCGGTCAACGCGGCTCTGGAGACCATCGAGGAGACCCTGAAGGCTTCTGAGAAAGTTTCTCTCGTCGGCTTCGGCACTTTTGAAGCAAAAGAGCGTGCGGCTCGCAAGGGCCATAACCCGTCGACCGGTGAAGAAATCGAGATCGCCGCTTCTAAGGCGCCCGTCTTCAAGGCCGGCAAAGCGCTCAAGGATGCTTTGAACTAATTGTTTCGAATGAATAAGCCGCTCCTTAAGGGGCGGCTTTTTCGTTCTATGAAAAGATGGGCATTTTATGGGTAGATCCGCGGAACACGTTCCGAGATGGACAACAGGATCTCGTAGCTGATCGTACCGCAAAGATCGGCAAGATCGTCTGCAAGGATCATCTCATCCCCCTGCGTTCCGAGCAGAATCGCTTCATCACCGATGGCTGCATCCGGCATATCGGTAACATCGACCATGAGCTGATCCATGCAAATGGTTCCGATCTGTGGACAGCGTTTTCCGCCGATCAGTACGTCCGTTTTCCCGGTCAGACAGCGCTTGTAACCGTCTCCGTATCCGATCGGGAGTGTAGCCACGACGGTATCGCGCACGGTCACGAACTTTTGCCCGTAGCTGATTCCTTCACCGGCGGGGAGCTTTTTCAGGTTGGAAATATGCGTTACCAATGACATTGCCGGCTTCAACCCGCTCTCTCGGGTGGAAACGCCGTCCGGATGGCAACCGTACATCGCGATTCCGAGTCGTACCATATCGTATGAGTAATCCGTCTGACCAAGAATCGCACCGCTGTTGGCTGCATGAACGATCGGGGAATAGCCCCGCGCTTTGGTGAGCGCAACCGCCCGATCAAATCGTTCGGCCTGCAGAGCGGTGAATGCAGGATCGTTTTCGGACTTGGCAAAATGGGTAAAGATGCCGGAAAGCGTTACCATGGGACATGCATCGAATGCATCAAGCACATCGGAAAGCATCTGTTCGTCAATCACGCCGATTCGGTGCATGCCGGTATCGATCTTGAGATGCGCCGATGCGGATTTTCCGGTTCGGCGGCATGCAGCGGCAAGCGCATAGACATGCTCCGGAGAAAACACAGCAGGGGTCAATTCGTTTTGAACGACCGCGTCAAAATGCGCATCGTCGGTCACACCGAGGATCAGGATCGGCTTCTGAACCCCGTGCTCGCGAAGAGAGACGCCCTCCTCGCAGAGCGCGACGCCGAACATTGCAACATCGGGATTTTTGTCCAAATGGGTTCCGACGGCAACCAGTCCATGGCCATATGCGTTTGCCTTGATCACGGCAAGAAGTTTTGTATCGGGGCGAATCCTGGAACGAGCAAGACGAATGTTGTCGTCTATTGCGTCCAGATGCACTATTGCATAGGTGCTTCTGAGCATAAAAAAGCCTCCGTAATTCCTTTCAGATAACGCATTCAGTATAATCAGATTGCGGCAGATTGTCAATTCCCACCCGGCTGACGTATCCATTTTTCCCCTATTTTACGAGATCTGTCGTTTTAGACATTATTTTCTCGAAAAAAGTTCATAATTTGTTTAAAAAAGTATTGCTATTTTCAAGGGGTGGTGTTAAAATGGGATAGAAATTCAAGATGTAGGGGTATAGGATGGTTCGTATCATAGCGGGAGCGGCCCGAGGGAGAAAACTCGAAACGCCCGCCGGACTGGATACGAGACCGACCTTGGATCGCGTAAAAGAAGCCGTCTTCGGATCACTGCAGTTCAAAGTACCGTACAGCCGCGTGTTGGATCTTTTTTCCGGCAGCGGCAATCTGGGACTGGAAGCGGCATCGCGCGGCGCGTTGTTCGTGGTGATGAATGATGCGAATACCGAGTGTGCGCGGATCATTCGGGAAAACGCAGCTCGGTTGGGCTTCGACTCGATCTCCCGGGTTCTGAATTGCGATTATCGCGCAGCGTTGGATCTGCTTGAACGGGAAGGCGAACGGTTTGATCTTGCGTTTTTGGATGCCCCGTATCGGGACGGAACGGCACAGCTTGCCTGTGAAGAACTGTTTCGCCGCAAGATGATTTGTCCGGGCGGCACCGTCATGATTGAGTTTTCGACGGAGCTTGAGCCGCCGCATCCCGTGGAAGGGCTGATGCGGGTTCGTACGATAAAACGGTATGGGAAGTGCGGATTTGTTCTGATGGAGGAGGAATCCAAAGCATGAGAATCGGCGTTTACCCGGGGAGCTTCGATCCGTTTACGATCGGGCACCTTGATGTTTTGAAAAGCGCAGTCGGGCTTTTTGATGTGATTTATGTTGCGGTGCTGAACAATTCCGCAAAGCATCCGGTTTTCTCGGTGGAGGAACGGCAGGAAATGATCATCAAAGCCGTTTCTGAGGAACACCTTGAGAACGTTCGCTGCGGCGTGTTTGACGGGTTGCTTGTCGACTACGCAGCGTCCGTCGGTGCGTCCTATATCATCCGTGGGATTCGAACCACTACGGATTTTGAATATGAGTTTCAAATCAATGCTCTGAATAGACATTTGTCGGAGAGCATACGAACGGTTTGTTTTATGGCAAGCCCGGGGCATTCCTTCCTGAGCAGCAGCAATGTGAAGGAGATCGGGCAGTATGGCGGATCAATTGAGGGGTTGGTACCGCAGTGTAACGAATATTTTATACGGGAAAGGTTGGCAAGGCAATGAGCGGCGTACAGACAATGAAGATTTACAGTATTCTCTCCAAGATTGAGCAGTTATTGGATGAGAGCCCAAAACCGAAATTCTCGAATGGGGTGGAACGGCGTATCGTCGATCTCGAAGAATTCAACGGTTTATTGGAAGAATTGAAAACACAGATTCCCGAGGACATTCGTCGCGCGGGCGGTATTATTCATGAACGCGAAAACACGCTTCGCGATGCGCGTGAACAGGCGAAGGAAACGATTGAGCAGGCGGAGACCGAGGCGGAATCGCTGCGCAAGCAGGCGCAGGAAGCTGCGGAGAACGTTTATCATCAGGCCGTTTCTGAGTATGAAGCCATGGTCAGCGAGAATTCCGTATATACCGAAGCCTGCCGCCGCGCGGAAGAACTGCAGGCTGCCGCAGAAGAGAATGCCGATGCGATCTGCAACAGCGCGCGCGCGTACGCGGATGATTTGCTTGCCGATGTTCAGCGCTATCTGAATGACTATATGAAGCTGATCAACTCGAACCGTGAAGAGCTCGACGTTCGTCCGGTTCCCGAGAAGCAGCCGCGTGTTACCGCAGAGGTCGTTACGCCGAAACCCGAGCCGAAGCCGGAACCGAAACCCGCCGCAAAGCCTGCGCAGAAGGCTGTAAAGCCTGTTAAGAAAGCAGCCCCGGTTGAGGAAGAGGAAGAGGACGACTACGAGGATGAATATAACGATGAACCCAAGCCCAAAAAGAAGGGCTGGTTCAAGCGTATGCTCGAAGGCAACGATGATGACGACGAGGAATACGAAGAAGAGGACGAGCCGAAGCCCAAGAAGAAGGGCGGTCTGGCAAGATTGTTCTCCTTTGCTTCGGTCGATGACGATGAGGATGACGAGGAAGACGACGAGGAGTAATCCTCTCGCCTTTGGGAGGGCTGTTGTGCGCAGCCCTCTTATTATTTTGCATGGTTGCAATGCCTATTCGGGGAAATGAAATGCCTCTTGCAAAACGACACGAATTTTGGTATGGTATAGTTGTTGAATTTTCGGGAAAGGAACGGAACGATATCCATGCGGGTAGCAATCATCGGCGGCGGCGCAGCCGGACAGCTTGCGGCGATCAAAGCTGCTCAAAATGGGCATACCGTAACGTTGTTTGAACAGAACGAGAAGCTCGGGAAGAAACTGTTCATCACAGGGAAAGGCCGGTGCAACCTGACCAACGCCTGCGATCGGGATGGGTTCTTCCGCAACGTCGTTCGCAACCCGCGCTTTTTATACAGCGCCTATGCAAACTTTGACTCCGGTGCGATCGTTTCCTTGGTGGAGAGTGCAGGAGTGCCGACGAAAGTGGAACGAGGACAGCGCGTTTTTCCGACATCCGATAAATCGAGTGACGTTTTAAAAGCGTTGGAAAAAACCGTTCGAAAAGCCGGTGTGACGGTACGTCTGAATACAAAGGTTTCCGGTGTGCTTACCGCGAACGGAACGGTGACCGGCGTAAAAATTCGGCAGACCGTTGAGCCGTTCGACGCGGTGGTTTTGGCGACGGGCGGCCTGTCCTACCCGTCAACGGGAAGTACAGGGGACGGACTGCGGTTTGCGCAGAGCGTCGGACATACGATAACCGAGTTGCATCCGGCTTTGGTTCCGTTGGAAACGGAGGAGATGTGGTGCGGCGAGCTGTCCGGATTGACACTGAAGAATGTTGTGCTGACGGCATACCGAGGAAAGAAAGAGGTCTTCTCCGAATTGGGAGAGATGCTGTT
>ONLX01000021.1 GCA_900318765.1 uncultured Eubacteriales bacterium | reverse complement strand
CCGGATACTTCATAGCCCATGCACGAATAGCCATACTCCATGTTGTACGTATCGACGCCGCGAGCGCACCACATGCGCTGCATATCGCCGGGCAGTGAGCCCGCCGAGCCGATCACGACGTCATCCGGCTCGATCAAGCGATTGATTGCGCCGAGTACGGCGGTCTGTGTCAGTGTTGCGTCGAGATCCTTTGCAAAGCGATCGGCGGAAGCGGCGTTCGCATCGTTGACCTCAGGAACATATCCCTCGCCGTAAGTGATCCCCGAGAGGCGCTCCAACTCTTTTGCCCAACGCTCTCTTGCAAGAACGATCTCGTTCTCATACGGAGCGCGATACGAGTCGAGTGCTGCAAGCAACAGCGGCAGCGCACGCTTCGCGTCCGCAACCACGGGAACCGCGTCCATCTTCAACGCCTGGAATTCGGAAACGTTGATGTTGACAAACTTTGCATCGTCACGGAACAGCCATTTCGAAGACGTTGTAAAGTCGGTATACCGCGTTCCGACACCGATAATCACGTCGGCTTCCTTTGCAATCTCATTCGCGGCCGAGCATCCCGTCACGCCGATACCGCCGAGATTCAACGGGTGATCATAAAGCAGCGCGCTCTTGCCTGCCTGCGTTTCGCCAAAGGGGATCCCCGTCTTCTCTGCGAACGTACGAAATTCCTGATGGGCTTCGCTGTACCGCACGCCGCCTCCCAAGATCAGCAGCGGTTTCTTTGCGGTACGGATGACCGCTGCGGCATCTTCGATCGCTTCCATATCGGGCATGCGCCGCGCCAGGCGGTGGACACGCCGAGCAAAGAAGGATTCCGGATAATCGTACGCCTCGCCTTCCACGTCCTGCGGAATCGCAATACAAACCGCACCGGTATTTGCCGGATCGGTCAGTACGCGGAACGCGGAGATCATCGCGCTCATCAGCTGCTCCGGGCGCACGATACGGTCCCAGTAACGGCAGACCGCACGAAACGCGTCATTGGTTGAGATCGAAAGGTCGTGCGTTTGCTCAATCTGTTGCAGAACCGGGTCCGGCTGACGGCAAGCGTAGACGTCGCCGGGCAGAATCAGCACCGGAATGTTGTTCGCCGTTGCGGTTGCGGCCGCGGTCACCATGTTCGCGGCGCCGGGGCCGACTGAGGAAGTAACCGCGATGATCTTCTTGCGCTTCATCTGCTTGGCAAACGCAACGGCCGTATGCGCCATGCCCTGTTCGTTTTTGCCCTGCCAGACCTTCAGCCGGTGCGTCTCCTGCCGGAGGGCCTGCCCGAGTCCGACGACGTTTCCGTGGCCGGGCAGCATGATGACGCCCTCCACAAACGGATGCTCAATTCCGTCGTAAGCAATATACTGGTTTTCCAAGAAGCGCACCAATGCCTGCGCCATAGTCAAACGAACGGTTTTCATGTGATTCTCCTTATCCTTGAAAAATATGGTCATTGGCGTCCGGTTTCCAGAGCCATGCATGCTCCGGATCATCGATGCGCGTTTTCTGCCACGGGTTGCCGTCCAGGTGCCGGATGCCCCATGCGTAGCACATCGCATATCCCGGCGCGGCAACCTGCGAATGGAAGCCGTGATTGATGACTGCAAGCCCGTTCTGCCCCGTGCGGTAAATCTCACCGTTTGCAAAGCCTGCGCCGAATCCGCAGGGATGATCAAAGCGGTAGAAATAGACCTCCGGCTGCGGATGGTGATGCGGCGGATACGACGACCATTTGCCCGGGAAGTTCAGAACCTCGCCAAGCACCATGTTGGAAAACGGCGCATTTTCGTAATCAAAAAACGTCTTGATCTCCCGACGCATGCAACCCATCAATTCACCGTTGGCTCCGGCGTGCTGAACCTGCACCGTTTCAGGCGTATAGAGCACCGGCTCATAATCGCGCGAATTGATTGTCTGCTGCACATATACCTCAGCATGCCCGTGCGCAACCAATGCAATTGCTGTTTTGCGCGGCGCAAGCAAGCAATATGCTTCCTCGCGGAAGCAGTCCTCCCGCTCACACAGCGCAGCTTCTTTGCCATAAGTCATCGTGACTTTGCCCGAAAACAGCAACAGCGCCGTTTCCTTTTCCGGTTCAAAGATCGCGTACGAATCGCCGTCCTCCAAAAAGAGCAGGCCGACGTCCATCTGCGTGCCCAGATCGTCGATCGACGTATCGATATACGCGTTGTATCCGCGATGCAGTTCCTTGTTAAAATACATGGAGCGCCTCACAGTCCGGTATGCTCGGCAATATAGCGGCGTCCCTTGATTGCGTATGCAAGCGGATTCGCCTTTGCCGGATCCTGTTCCGCTTCGACCAGCAGCCATCCTTCATACTTTGCGTCCGCAAGCAGCCGGAACACCGGGTCAAAGTCCACATTGCCGTCGCCGGGAACGGTAAATGCTCCGTTGCGCACCGCAGTCAAAAAGCTCCAGTTGTTTTTCCGCGCTTCCTCAACGACCGAGAGCCGCATGTCCTTCAGATGCACATGACCGACGCGATCCACATACTTTTGGAGCATCAAAAGCGGATCTTCACCCGCAAATGTGAAATGACCGGTATCATAGCACAGGAACACATATCTCGGATCGGTGTTCTGCATCATCCGATCGGTTTCTTCGGCGGTCTGCACAACGGTTCCCATATGGTGATGGAAGCAAAGCTTGAATCCGCGTTCCACGGCCACCTTGCCCAGCGCGTCAAGGCCCTTGCAAAGACGATCCCATTCCGCATCGTCCATGACGTGCTTAAAGCCGCCCGTCAGAATCGGCGTTTCGGTCTGCCCCTGAATCGAATAGCTCTGTTCGGAAACATTAATCCGGTTCGCGCCGACGGCTTCGAGAAAATCCAGCTCCCGCTGAAACTCCGCAATGTTTTCTTCAAGCGGCTTGGTCAAAAGGAACGAAGAGAACCAACGGCTTGCGATCCGCATTCCTCTCAAATCCAGTTCCCACTTAAGTTCCTTCGGATCCTTCGGATACTTGTTTCCGATTTCACATCCCGTAAATCCCGCAAGCGCCATCTCGCTGACGGTCTGCCGGAATGTGTTCTCTGCGCCGAGCTCGGGCATATCGTCGTTGCACCAGCCGATCGGCGCGATGCCGAGATGAACCTTTTCTTTGTTGAACATTGCCATATTGAAAAACTCCTTTCGGTTACAATTCTTATTTCGAGACAACCGTCGGCAGTGTAGAACCGCCGAACGGCATGGCAAGGATTGTAGCGTCCCTGCCGCATTTTTCCAGTGCGTGATCCAACGCGGCCTGTGCCGATGGTTGCGGGACCAGGAAGATCGACCGGACAAATTCATCCTCCAGATCAGAAACAAGATCGACCTCGCACCGTTCAAGCACCATGGCGATTGCCGCCGCCTTGTGTCCTCCGAGCTTAAATTCACGTTTAATCCGCTCGATCAGGCTGTACGCATTCGGCGCAGACGTCATCCACTCTTCAAAGGTCTTTTCCCCGAGTCCCTCCTTACAGGAGCCGATCAGAATGATCACGCCGCCGTCCTTGACCGCATGTTTGGCATTGTCAAGCGCTTTTTGTGTCTGATACAGATTCAGATCCTTCGGAGCGCCGCCCTGCGAGACGAGCACGATATCCGCGCGCGCAGGGATCTCCTTCCGATACAACGTATCCAAAAATGCGCATCCTGCGCGATGGGCCGCAACGGCATCGCCCGCCACGGCTCGTAAAATCTCCTTATGTTCCGAGAGGATCACGTTCACGATGAAGTCGATCCCCACCATCGCGCCCGCTTCCTCGATATCGAGCCGCACCGGATTCGTCTCCAAGGCGCCCGCACAGCATTCCGGCCGCACCATGCGGCTATGATTTGCCTGAATGGCTTGACGCGTGGAAACGCCCGGCATAATCGCCTTTGCCCCGCCGGAGTATCCGGCAAAATAGTGGTATTCAATGTTGCCGAGGCAGATTCTTCGATCTGCTTCAGCGACCGTTCGGAAGATATCCACCGGCGTTCCGCGCGAGGTATTGCCATAGGAAACGCAGTCGTTCGGGTCGCTGTCGATGCAGTGGATCTCGCGATACGCACGCTCGCCTGCAAGGCGACGATGCTCCTCCTCCGTTTGCTTGCGGTGCGAACCGAGCGCAAACACGAGCGTGATATCCTCCTTGCGAATCCCTGTTTCGTACAGCTCGTCAAGAAGCGCAGGCATGACAAGATGCGTCGGCATCGGGCGCGTAATATCGCTTGTGATGATCGCCACCGTTTCCCCGGGCTTCACAATCTCCCGAAGGCGCGGTGAACCGATGGGTGCGGCGAGCGCTCTTCTGACCTCCGCCTCCCCCGTGCAGGAAACGGAAACGTCGTTTGCGTGCAGAACACCGATTAAATTTTGTTCCGGCACGGAAACTTCCTGCGTCCCCGTGCCGAATCCGAATGACAATTTCATTTGCGTGTAAGTACCTTCTTGACCTGTTCGACAATATGCTGCGCAGTCAGCCCAAAGCGCTTCTGCAGATAATCCTGCTTGCCGACCTCGCCGAATTCATCCTCAACCGCGACGCAGGCTGCCGGAACCGGGCAGCGCTCACCGAGAACCTCGAGCACTGAGCCGTATAATCCGCCATGCCGATTGGCATTTTCGGCAACAACGACGGCGCCGGTCTTCTTTGCCCATGCTTCAACCGTGTCCGCATCGAGCGGTTTGATCGTAAAGCAGTCAACCACGGCAACCGAGATCCCCTCTTCTTCGAGCATCTTTGCCGCCTGCAGTGCTTCATGGAGCATGATGCCCGCCGCGAACACAACCGCATCCTTACCTTCGCGCAGCGTGACCGCTTTGCCGATTTCGAGTTCGCTTCCGTCCGCATAAATGCGCGCCATCTGCTTGCGGCCGACGCGGATGTACTTGATGCCCTTGCGTGCCATGCACTGGCGCAAAACGCTTGCAAGGCAGGTCGGATCGGATGCATCGATGATTGTCGCCCCGGGGAGCACGTTGTACAACGCTACGTCCTCAAACGGCATATGCGTGCCTCCGTTCATCGTTGCCGTAACGCCCGGATCGGTGCCGATTACGGTGATGTCGTTTTTGGCATAGCCGCCGGACAGGAAAATCTGATCATAGCAGCGACGCGAAGCAAACGGGCCGAAGCTGTGGATAATCGGTTTGAACCCCGCGACTGCGAGTCCCGCCGCAACGCCGGCCATGTTGGCTTCCGCGATGCCGCAATCGATCGCGCGTTCGGGATGTTCCTTTGCCCACTTCAACGTGCCGGAACAGCTCATCAGATCCGCATCGAGAAAGATCGCGTCCGGATCGTGATCCACGATATCCGCAATCGTTGTTCCGAGAACATCCTTGCAAAGGCGCGGATCCATTTCTCCGTTATAAACAATCTGTTTCATTTGGTTACGCCTCCCATTCTGCAAGGTTCGCTCGAAGCTCCGCCGTCCAACGTGCGTACTTTTCATCGTTGACCGGCAGGCTGTGATTCATGCGCGTTTCCTCAATTTCCTTGACGCCATGGCCTTTGATCGTGTCAAGAATGATCGCGTACGGCTTCTCGCCGCCCGCCCGCGTACGTTCCAACGCCGCAGCGATCGCTTCGACGTCCCCGCCGTCGACCATGACTGTGTCGAAGCCGAATGCTTCCATCTTCTTCACATAATCGCCCATCGGAAGGACCTCCTCGAGGGTTCCGTCCAACTGCCGCTTGTTCCAATCGATAAACACGACAAGGTTGCCGAGCTTCTTTGCGCTCGCGAACGCGAACGCTTCCCAGCACTGGCCCTCTTCGGATTCGCCGTCGCCGACGATCAAAAACGTACGGCTGCTGCGCCCCTTGATCTTATCGCCCAGCGCAACGCCAACCGCCTGGGAGGTTCCTTGCCCGAGCGAACCGGTCGTTACATCCACGCCCGGCGTCTTATTGCGATCACAATGACTCGGAAGCCGCGTCCCACCCTGGTTCAGAGTCTTCAATTCTTCATACGGGAAGAATCCCATCAGCGCAAGCGTCCCGTATACGGCCGGGCCTGCATGGCCTTTGGAAACCACCAGTTTGTCGCGATCCGCCCAGTTGGGATCAGCCGGGTTCACCTTCATCTCGCGGCCGTACAACACCGCAAGCACATCCGCAATGCTGAATGCGCCGCCGACGTGTCCCTGCCCGATCGAGTGAATCGCATCAAGCGCAGCGATCCGAATCTTGGCAGCAAACGCCTGCAAGGATTTGATTTCTTTCTGTTCCATTTCCCTTCTCCTTCTTTATTGCAACGGCAAGGTCGACCCATGCCGCAACGCTTTTACAACCGGGAGCTCCTCTCCGCTCAGGAAGCGAATCAATGCGCCGCCTCCCGTGCAGATATATCCGATTCGATCGGTCAGATGGTACTTTTCCGTAGCCGTAATGCTGTCGCCCCCGCCGAGCACCGTAAACGCTTCGGTATCCGCCAGCGCCTGCCAAAGCGCCTTCGTTCCGTACTCACTCGGCTCCTGTTCGAAAACGCCCATCGGTCCGTTGACAAAGACCGTCTTTGCCGAAAGCACGCAGGCACGATAAGCGTCCGCTGTTTCATGTCCGATATCGATTGCGCCGACAGAATCCGGAATCTCTCCGAGCTTCGCTTCAAAGCGGGTTCCGTTCTCGACCCAGGCAAGATCCTTCGGCAACAGAATCTTTTCGCCGTACACGGCATACAGTTCCTGTGCCTTCTCGTAGTACTCGGTATAATTCGATCGTTCGATAAACGCTTCGCTGCCCGCGCCGATCTTTTCTCCGAGTGCAATCAGAAAGATGTTCGCAACAAGTCCGCCCGTTAAGATCCGATCGGCAATCTCGCGGGACAATACGGTCTGCATCATCTGGAACGCATCGGAAATCTTTGCGCCGCCCAACGAGAACACGCAGGGACGCTTCGGCGATTCCATAACCTCGGAGACCGTACAATATTCCTTTTCAAACAGCCGCCCCATCGCCGACGGAAGAACCTGTTCAAACCCGCAAAGGCTCGGTTGATCACGATGCGCGGCTGCAAACGCGTCGCACACGTAGCAATCCGCCAGCGGCGCAAGCTTCTCAACGAGGAGCGTTTTTGCCTGTTGTTCATGCGTGAGCCGGAGTTTCATTTCGAACAGCGTCTGCTCCTCCGAAACGAACCGTACGTTATCCAAAAGCAAAACATCGCCATCGTTCAGATTGCGAATGGCGTCCCTTGCGGCCGGTCCGCACACATCGTCGATCCAAAGCACTTCCCTACCGAGCAGCTCGGAAAGCACCTTCGCGTGCGGACGCGTTGTATAAAAATTCTTATATTCTATGTCGCTGCCCTGATGCGCCAGCAAAACGACCTTTGCGCCTTTTTCGGACAGTTCCCGGATTGTCGGCACGCAGGCCGTGATACGGTTGATGCTTTTCAGCGTCCCCGTACCACGATCCACGGGCTGATTGATATCCACGCGGCACAGAACCGTCTTGCCGCGCACCGGGAGTTCGTCCAGCGTTCTGATTCCGAATCGCATGTGACCCCTCTCTCCTATTCGATTACGCTTTTTTAAACCGACCGATCTTTAAGTATTCGTTCGTCTTTGCGGTGCCTTCCTCCCGCGTAAGCTGCATCTTGGTGCATGCGCGGACTGCGTCGATCGTTTCGGGAATCGTAACGCTCTCCTGCGGGATGTTGATCGCGAACATGATATCGTTTCCGCTCTCTACGATGCTGTCTTCCCAAAGGCCGATCTCGTACATATCCCCTCTGCGGTTGCCGAGATCGCGCGCATATTTGAACAGGCTTGCATTGCCCTTGAATCCTTCATCGATCGTGACGGTACGGATGCGCGGATGCTTGCGGAATGCCTCAAGCGCCATCTCGCGCGTGATTTTCTTGCCGTCCTTTGCGGTTGCCAACACGGTGATGATGTGGCCGTGCGTGACCGGCGTGTGAACGAGGATTCCCGTCGCCTCAATATGCGGCATGATCGTCATCAGGTCAACCGCCTGATGCGAAGGCGCTTTGTCAATCTGCAGCGCGTTCGTGAGTCCGCGATGGTAATCGCCCGGATCGGCGACCCTGCGGATGATCGTAATCGCAACCTTCTCAATCCCGATGATGCGATCGAGACAATCCACTGCGCGAATCAAGCCGGTCGTGTTGCAGCTTGTCAGCTTCAGATAATCCTGCCCGACACCCTTTTCATAGTTCGCATACCCATGGAAGAATACGTCCGCAACGGAGTTCTTCTCGCCGCCCTGGAAGATCGCCTTCACGCCGACCTTCTCATAAAGCTCCTTGTTCTTTGCGCCTACGCCGCCCGGCGAGGAATCGAGCATGACATCCACGCTGCGACAAAGTTCCTCAAATGTTCCCGCCACCGGAATATCGTACTGCGCAAAGGCCGCAGGATCCGCGCCGTTCACGAGGTACAGATTGTACTTCACGCCGTTTGCGCCGATCATATCGTTCTCCCGCAGCGCACGGATTGACAGCGTCGGAGCGAGATCCGCGATACCAACCAATTCCATATCGCCCTGCAAAGCGACGCCATCTGCAAGACGCTGACCGATTGTGCCGTAACCGGCTACACCTACTCTGATTTTTGCCATTGTTTTGGATTCCTTTCGATCAGATTTCGTCGACCCGTACCGGACGGTTCTCCTTCAGCGACTTGTTGCATGCGATCGCGAGCTTGACCGACAGCAGACCGTCGTTGATATCGCTCTTGGGCGCTTCATCCTTGAGAATGCATTCGATAAATTCGCGCACCTCCGCCTGATACGAGCCCATATACCGCTCCAGGAAGAACCACAAAGGCTTTTCTCCGGTTACGCCGTCCACTGTAGAAAGCACAACATTCGATGCGGAATCGTTCTGCGTGACCGCGCAGCCCTTCGAGCCGAACACTTCGCCTCTCTGATCATAGCCATAGACCGCCTTGCGGCTGCCGTCGACCGTTGCAAGCGCTCCGTTTGCAAGCTTCATCGTGATCGTGCAGGTATCAACATCGCCCGCTTTCCCGATCTCGGGATCGATCAGGCACGCACCCTGTGCATAGACCTCGACGATATCCTGACCGGACAGATAATGCACCATATCGAGATCGTGAATCATCATGTCCATGAAGATGCCTCCGGAAACCGCCGCATACTTTGCGGGAGGCGGCTCGGGGTCACGCGAGGAAACGCGAACATACTGCACTTCACCGATTTTTCCGTCTTCAACCGCTTTGCGGAGCGCACGGTAATTATGATCGTAACGACGGTTGAACCCAACCTGATACACGAGCTTCTTCGGAGATGCCTCAAGCGCTTTCTTGACTTTCTCAATCTTCTCAATGCTTTGATCGATCGGCTTTTCGCAGAAGATATGTTTGCCTGCCGCGATCGCTTCAAGGGAGATCAGCGCGTGCAGGTTCGTTGAAGCACAGATCAATACCGCATCGATGTTCGGGTCGTCGAGAATCTGATGATAGTCCTCATATACGCCTTCGATACCGACGGATTTGGCCCACGCGGCCACTTCCGGTTTCATGTACGGATCGGCGATTGCGGCGATATGCGCCTCAGGTACGCCGGTCAGAATACTTCTTGCGTGAACCTGTCCGATTCGACCGGCTCCGATAATACCAACTTGAATCATACTGTTTCCTCCGTAGTTGAAATTGTTGAACCCCGCAGGGGAATTATTCGGTATATGCTTCGCCGATGCCTTTGGTCAGCGAATCGTACGTACGCTCGATCTTTGCCCAGTTCTGATCCCGGTCGAGCGCAACGCCCCTTCCGACGCCGGACACAATCAAGCCGACGCCCTTCTTTTCCATCGTCTCTCCGAGTTCGCGGAGCAACGCCGGCGCGCTGCCCGGCAGTGTCGAGCGTCCGTCAAAAATGATATGAACATAGACGTCCTTCACGCCCGCGTCCTTTGCCATGTCAACCAACGCCAGCGGATAATCGATCGATCCATGCGAGGACTTCTTAGTCAGGAGCGCAAAAAGATGCAGCGCTGAATTGCGGCGCTTGACCGTCTCAAGCGTATCCAAGAAGACCGGATTTTTCGCAAACGATCCATCCTTCATCGCGTTGTCAAGGCGCACGTCGTCCTGCAGAACCACGCGGCCCGATCCGAGGTTGATATGCCCGGCTTCGGAATTGCCCGTTTTGCCTTCCGCAAGGCCGACTGCGGGACCCGAAGCTTCGAGCTCGGCATACGGATACGTGTTCAAAAGCGCATCCCATTCCGGCGTCGAAGCGGTAAAGATCGGGTTGTTTTCGGTAGGCGCATCAAGTCCCCATCCGTCACAGATCAGAAGCAGCACTTTGCCGGTATTCGCAAATCGGAACAGCGGCTCTCCGGTCATCTCCTCCGGCTGCGCAAGGCCCATCGCGGACAGCACCGTCGGCGCAACGTCGCAGAGCTTGCCATGCGCTTTCAACTGCTCTGTTCCTTCCCCGAGCGCGATGCAGGCGACAAGGTTGGTCGTGTGTGAAACGTGCGGCTTGCCCTCCGGCGTGTGCAACACTTCAATGTTGCCGTGATCCGCGGTCACAAGAACAGTATACCCCTTCTCCCGTGCGTGCGCAACCGTTTTCCCAACGTATTTGCTGATCGCTTCGCAGGCAATCGGCTTTGCGCTGTCGCTTGAGGTATGCCCGATGACATCTCCGTTTGCAAAATTCGTGACGATAAAATCATATCCCTTATCAATTCCCTCGCAGAGCTTTTCCGCTACCTCGGGTAGTTTCAATTCCGGAACGGTATCAAACGGAACGCCCTTCGGCGACGGAATCCGAATATCATCCTCTCCCGCAAACGGTGTTTGATTTCCGCCGTTGAAGAAAAAGGTTACGTGCGCATATTTTTCACTCTCAGCAAGATGCATCTGCGTTTTTCCGTTCTCCGCCAGCACCTGTGCCAGCGTCTTCTGCACCTTCGACGGCGCAAACGCGATCGGAAGGTAGGTGTAGCGTTCGCTGTACATCGTTAAAATCACAAAATCAAGCGGATCGAGCATCGTACGCGCAAAGCCCTTGAATGCGGGGTCGGTGAACGCATCCGTCAGCTCGGTTTCGCGTTCGCCGCGGCGGCAGCAGAAGATTACGCCGTCCCCTGCCTGCACCAATCCAACCGCGTTGCCTTGTGCGTCCTTCAGGTTCATCGGTTCAAAATGATATTCCGATCCGCCGTTTTCATACTTTTTCTCGACAGCGCGGGCAAGCGCCTCACCGCCGGCCAGTTTGTATTCTGCCATGTGTTTCTCCTGTTCCCTTTATTGTCCGATCCGGGGTGTCGGGTCCTCCGCCGTTTCCGGACAGAATTTTCCGTCGCCCGGGAAAATGTTCAACAGTTCCTCAAAGTGGTGCAAAATGCAGTCCGGACGGTTCTCCTCGGTGAGCTTGAATTCCAGCCCGCCCGGATATTCTGCGCCGACCGTTCCCGCAAAGTTCGATGCTTTCGCGCCGATGATATCGCGTTTGAGATTGTCGCCGACGAAGCAGCTCTCCTCCGGTCGGACGCCTGCTTCCTCCAATGCAAGGAAATAGATTGCCGGATGCGGCTTTCTGAGCATCGTGATGCTCGACTGCTGCACCGTGCAGAACAGATCGCGGATGCCATCACGGTCCAACCACTCGTCAATCTCAATTGTGCCGATCAGGTCGCTGATGATACCGACTTTGTAGCCGCGCTTTCTGAGCTCGCGCACCGTTTCAATTCCATGCGGAACGACAACCCGTTCGCCCTTTGCCCGGCGGAAGCAATAAGTCAGCTCCTTTGCGGCAGCTTCGATCTTCTCGCGGTCCCATTCCGGCACCAGCCAACGCGTCCAAAGCATGGTTTCCGGCGCCTCACACGTGAACTTCAACGCCCAGTTCCGGTATCCGTCATAACGCTTGTTTAAAAACTCATAGAATACATCGGCGGTCATGTCCGTTCCGCACAGTTCCTTGATCCGCTCGCGTGCCTGACGGATGAACGGATAATTCTCCTCATCAACCACACGAAACGTTCCGCCCAGATCCAGGAAAATCGCTTTGATGTTCTCTTTCATCGTCAGACCCTCCGTACCTTATCCCATGCAACATGCGGCGCTTCCGGGAAAATCTCCTTCAGTTCGTTGAAATCGAAGATGACCGCGTCCGGTCGATTCTCGTCCGTAATCTTCTCCTTAGCGAGCTTCTCGGGCGTCGTGTACAGAATAAACATGCCGTACCCCGCAAGACGCGTCCCCTCGACGTCACGATTCAGGTTGTCACCGATGTAGACGCAGCGCTCCGGCTTTACTCCAAGCATTGCGCACGCTTTGTTCGAGATCGCGGGATCCGGCTTCCGGATACCCTCGACGCACGACAGTAATACCGCTCCGAAATATTTCCCGAGATCATCGGCTTCCAGCCAACGCGGAATTTCCTGGGATGTAACGAGGTTGGAGATAATGCCGAGCTTATATCCGTTCGCATACAGGTCCTTAATGGACTGCGCTCCATTCGGCGCGACAACCCGGCGGCCATCCTTGTTGCGATATTCGATCGTCAGCTCAATCGCGTTCTTCTTGATCCGTTCCCGATCGTATTCCGGGGTCAGCCATTTGGTCCAAAGCTCCTCTTCGGGTGCTTCACGCATCGTTTCAAAGCACCATTTGCGATACCCGGCATACCGATAATCGAGGAACTTGCAGAACTCATCGGGATCGCCCGTTTCACCGCACATTTCGGCAATTTTCCGACGGGCCTCCGCTTCAAATTCCGCATCCCGCTCAACAAGGCGAAGCGTTCCTCCAAGATCATAGAAAATGGCATCAAATTCACGTTCCTTCATCATGGTCTTAAGCCTCCTTCGTTTCAAGCGGCGGGAAAAGGTCCAAAAGCTCCGAAATCCGGGTGATCGTGTAATCCGGCTGCAGGATGATCTCCTGCGGCTCATTCTTAATCGTGTCCGGCTCGTCAATGCGAATCATGGTCGCAAATCCGGCTTTGCGCGTCCCTTCCACATCGCGGATCGGATTATCGCCAACATATGCGCACTGCTCCGGTTTTTTCCCGATTGCACGGCAGGCAAGATAATAGATTTCCGGATCCGGCTTGCGCAGCCGCACCTTGGAGGACAGAATCACAGCTTTGAAATAATGTGCAACGCCGTCCGCAATCATCCAATCCGGGATTTCCGTTTCGGTAATTGTATTTGCGATAATACCGAGCGTGTACCCTCTGCGATCCAACTCAATAATCGTCGATTTCACATCATCGCGCGGGACACGGCGTCCGTCATGATCGCGCCAGAGCCTGGTCAGTCGGCCGGCATGCGCACAGACGCGCTCCGGATCATAATCCGGCAGAAGATGTTGGCACCAAAGCTCCATCTCGCCGGCGTCTAACAAAGTCTTCTTGACCTCTTTGCGGTATTTTTGCCACCGCTGTTCCAGTTTCGCAAAGAATTCGTCGTGCGGTTCCGTCGCTCCGACCAGCTCCATCAGTTCGCGTTCCGCAGCGTCGGAAAAATCCTTGTCGGGAATCACAATGCGCAGCGTATTTCCGACGTCGAAAAAGATCGTGTCCGTCATGTGCTTTGTCTCCTTTTCAAAAAGTTGGTTCGATATGATTGATCCGGCACAGTATCTCCGGAATTTCATCCAATTCCTGAATCCGATAATCCGGTTTCGGCGCATCCGCGTTCTGGAACGCCACATCCCGATGCGCGATCGAAGGATTCGCAACTTGGATCACAAGTCCAAGTTGCGCATTTCGAGCGCCGAGGACATCCCGCGAAATCGTATCTCCTACGTACCCCGTTTCGGCCGCGGAAACGCCAAGCTTGTTTATCGCAATTGCAAAGATTCGCGGATCCGGCTTCCGGATTCCGACGCCTTCGGACATAATCTGCGTTTCCATATACTCCGAAATCCCGTATTCCATAAGGATATGCGGAACCAGCGAAGTGGAAATGATATTCGAAACAATCCCCATCCGGATTCCCATTCGGTGTAACCGTTCAATCGTTTCCCTGAGCCTCGGTTTTCTCATGTTTTCGACACGTTCATAGTCGTACAGGAAACTCAATTCCTCCGCTATGGGTTTCAAACGTTCTCTGCCGATCTGAAACTCCTTCAAATACCAGTCGTTCCAGATAATTTCTTCGGGAAGCTCCGTCAACTCCCGTTCACCACGCTGCTTGTAGGCTTCTGCATTTTTTCGAAGGGATACCGTCAATTGTTCCGGAGTGGTCTCAAGGTGGATCCCATACTGCCCGAGACGATTGATCAAATGCGTTGAAAAGCGAAGCCGCGATGCATCGGTTCCGCGCACATCATGCAACGTTCCACCAACATCGAAAAGCAGCGTGGTAATCATAAGACCTCCATTGGTTCAGATACCTATAAATGTGTATCAGACCCGGTTACGAAAACGTTTACGTTCAATATTATTGTAATCCACAACCGAAAGTTTGTCAATAAGTAAAAGAAAAGTAAGGCTATACTTTTTTCAGAACGGCAGAAAGGACTCCAAAACGGAACGGGAGGGAAAAAGGGAGGAACGAAAAAGAGACGTTCGAGAAGGAACGTCTCTAATGGATCCCGGCAGCTGCCTATCTTCCCGGGCCGTCTCCAGCCAAGTATTGTCGGT
>ONLX01000047.1 GCA_900318765.1 uncultured Eubacteriales bacterium | reverse complement strand
TCGTCGTAGGCCGCGCGGCAGGCGACGAGTCCCAACGCATTCGGGCTGTGTGCGCCGTCGTTATCGACAAACTGCTTCTTCCGTTCGGGGTCGAAGAAGATCAGGTTCGAGCAGGCAAGCCCTGCAATGTTGAACGTCTTGCTCGGCGCGGTGCAGAGCAGAATGTTCGACCGCAGCGCATCCGGCAGCGTTCCTGCGCTGGTAAAGGAAACGCCCGGCATGATCAGGTCATGATGGATTTCGTCGCAGACGAGGTAAACGCCGTTGTGGACACAGATCGAAGCGATCCGCGTCAGCTCTTCGGCCGAATAGACCTTGCCGATCGGGTTGTGCGGGCTTGAGAGCAGACACAGCGTCACGTCCGGCCGCTTCGCAAGCGCTTCAAACGACGCAAAGTCAAACGTGTAGTGATCGCCGGTCAGAAGAAGATCGCAGGGAAGAAGCGTTCGCTTCGCTTTTTCGACCGCGTGAAAGAACGGATGATAGACCGGTGTAGGCACCAGAACGGCATCGCCCGGCGCGGTGAAGATCCGTACGGCGGAATCGAGCGCGGGAACGATCCCATCGGAAAGAACGACCTGTTCCTTCTTCACGGAAAATCCGTGCCGCCGCTGCATCCAGCGATCGAGCGCGTCAAAGTACGCATCCGTCGGCGCGGTGTAGCCGAGCACGTTCGTGGTGGCATAGTCCGAAAGCGCGGCGGAAATCTCGGGCGCGGTTTCAAATTCCATGTCGGCGATCGAGAACGGCAGCACGTCCTCCGGTAGATACGGCTGCAGCTTCAGCATCATATCCCATTTATACGCGCCCGTATTGCGCCGGTTCGGCGCGTTCGAAAAATCATAGGTGGGCTTCTTAGGCGCGAGCGCGGCGGCAAGAATCTTCGGGTGATCGAACGCAAGCCCGGTTGCCGTCTGCTTTCGGTAGCGGAGCTGCCCCGCAACGCGGTACGGTTCCGTGAGAAGAGCGGTCAGCGTGTCGTCTCCTCCGGTCAGCGTCATCGAAAGCGAATCCTCTGCTAAGGAAAACGCAATTTGGAACCAACGCGCTTCGGCGGCGTCGTCCTGCCCAACGGCACGAATCCGGCTGCGATCGACACGGGCACGAAATGCTTCGGTCATCGTCCAGCCGCGCGGATCGCGTCCGTCCTCCGAAAAGACGCCGACGGGTTCATAGTCGAGCCCTTGAACGCCGGTCTCTTCGAGCAGCTCACGCGCAGCGGCCTCCTCCACAAGCTCGCCGGGTTCGACGAATCCGCCGGGCAGCGCCCAGCTTCCCGCATAGGGCGGGCGGCCCCGGCGAATCAGCAACACATAGGTCTGATCGCCTTCGTGCGCATAAACGCACATATCCGCGGTAAAGGAAGGTTTCGGGTATTCCATGCAACACCTCCGACAGTAATCCCTCTCAGTATAACACGTTCACGGATACTTTACAAGATCGTCCCGTTTATCGGACAGTTTCTTTGCTACGATGTCCCCGAACCAAAGAACGGGAGGAAAAAACAATGGCGGAATGGACCTATTATTTTGTGAAACGAAGCCTCGAACGGGAGATTGCGCGGTACCTAAAGGCGCAGAAACGAAAGACGAAAACCGCGAAGGCGCAGGAGGATTTTGCCTTGCAATACAAGCGATCCTATAGTATAATATCGCTATGAGAACGACTCATACAAGCGATTACGCGCCGGTCACGCCGGGGCAGCGGTTCCGGATCCGGATTCTTGCGGCGCTGATCGCCGTGCTTTCGGTCGCGATTCTGTTTTCGTTGCTGCAGAACACGGGGCAGCTGCGCTGTATCGCGACGCCGAAGGATACGCTTCCGATCCCGGTTCCGAAGGAGTTTGCCGCTGCGGACGGGGTGCTCACGCTTGTGATGGTGGACGTCGGGCAGGGCGATTCGCTGCTTCTGATTGCGCCTTCGGGCAGAACGATGCTGATCGACGCGGGTGAGCCGGATGCGGCGGATACGGTCATGGCTGTCCTGCGGGCGTACGGCATTCATAAGCTCGATGCAGTCGTTGCGACGCATCCGCACGCAGACCATATCGGCGGCCTTGCAACGGTTCTGGAGCAAGTTCCCGCCGGCGCGGTCTATCTGACCGACGAGGTTTCGACGACGCCCGTCTATCGGAATCTGCTGAACGTTTTGAAGAAAAAAGCGTATCCGGTCATTTCAACCGATCATCGGACCGAAGTGGACTGGGATGCGGACGTAGCGATTACCGTTCTGAACCCGCTTCCCGGGCAGATTTACGACGGCGCGAACAACGGATCGATCGTCCTGAAGGTGACGTACGGAACCGTTTCGATGCTGCTGACCGGCGATGCCGAGCAGAACACGGAGCTGCTGCTGACGGCTGTGTTCGGGGAATCGCTGCAGGCGGACGTCATCAAGCTCGGGCATCATGGGTCGTCGACCTCGTCCTGCGACGCGTTTTTGGATGCGGTACAGCCGAAGATCGCGCTGATCTCGGCGGGGAGGAACAATGCGTACGGTCACCCGCATACATCGGTGCTGAACCGATTGAAGGAGCGGGGCATTTCGGTGCTTCGGACCGATCGGGACGGATGCGCAGCAGTGTTTACGGACGGGACGCGCGTGATCGCGGTTCCGTGAAGATATGCAAAGAAACGAAAGGAGAACCATCATGAATTGCCCAAATTGCGGAAGTGAATTGAAGGAAGGCGCAAAGTTCTGCGTGGAATGCGGCGCGCCGGTTCCCGAGACGATGCCCGAAGCCCCCGTCGCTTTGGAGGAGCCGGTCGAAGCTTTGCCGGAGCAGGTCGAAGAGCCCGTCCCGGCCGAGGAACCCACCCCGGTCGAAGAGCCCGTCCCGGCTGAGGAACCCACCCCGGTCGAAGAACCTGTCCAAGCAGAGGAGCCCGTCAAGGTTGAGGAGCCCGTCCGGGTTGAGGAGCCCGCTCCGAAGACGCCGGCTGCAGCGCCCGTCGTACCCGTGGCCCCGGAAGCGCCCGCAGCGCCCGAGAAGGCGGCGGAGCCGGAAGCGACCGATTCGCGGATGCTCTTAACGACCGCGCAGTATTTCTTCCTGACGATTTTGTTCCAGATCCCGATCATCGGCCTTGTGTTCCTGTTTGTCTGGGGGCTCGGTCAGCCGAAGAATCTATCTCTGAAGCGGTTCTCGCTTGCCATGCTTCTGATGCGGCTGATCGAATGGGTCATCTCGCTGGCCGTCATGATCTTCACGCTGCTGATCGCAACCGGCGTGATCCCGGGACTCTCGTTCCAGTGGCCGATCACGTTCTGATCGAAAACCGTCTTTGATTTCTGAGGAATCAAATGGAAGGAGGCGTCGACAGAAATGATCGGCGAGAAATGGCGCGCTTTTTGGGAGGATATTCAGGGGCACAACCTTTGGTACATCCTCAAAAAGATTGTCGTCCATTACATCTTCTTCTTCAAAACGTACGATAAGGAGATCGCCAAATCCGCCCGGCGGAGATGGGGTCAGATCCTTGCTTTTTGGGTTCGCACCCGGATCCCGGGCTGGAAGGGGACGACGAATCGGGCGTACGACCGGGAACTGATCGTTTCGCTGACGTCCTATCCCGCGCGGATCGATGCTGCCGTGGATGCGGTTCGCTCGCTGCTGCTGCAGAACCGAAAGCCGAACCGAATCCTGCTGTGGCTTGCAACGGAACAGTTCCCGAATCGGGAAGCGGACTGCCCGAAGCGCCTGCGGGAAGCGTGCCGGTATGGGCTCGAAATCCGTTGGTGCGATGATTTACGCTCGTATAAAAAGCTGATCCCCGCTTTGGAGGAATTCCCGGAAGCGGTGATTGTGACGACCGATGACGATGTGCTGTATCGGCGTACGATGCTCCAAAAGCTGCACGATGCGTATCGGAGCAATCCAAGCTGCATCTGGGCGCACAATGTGTCGACGTTTATTGCCGAACGCGGCGAGCTGATCGGGCGCGTCTGGATGTCCTATCCCGAGACGATGTGGGACTGGGCTTTGCAGCGCAGGTCGGTGCGGAACATGAAGGAATTCGGCGCGCGTCCGCTGCTCGTGAACGAGGCGGTCGGTTGTTACGGCGTGCTGTATCCGCCGCATGTACTGCATCCGGACGTGCTGAACCGAGCGCAGTTTTCGGAACTGTGCCCGACGAACGACGATATCTGGTTCTGGCTGATGGCGGTGCGCATAGGAACGAAAACCTGTACGCCCAAGGACAGTTACTGCTTCGTTTCCTATGTGAAAGGGACGCAGGAGCAGCCCGAAGCATTGTATCATACGAACGAGGGCAAGGGCCGGTTCGGCGAGGATTTTCATCGACTGCTTCGGCTGTATCCCGAACTGAAAGGCATCCTCTGCGACGCGTTTGCCGAGCAGATCGGATCGATGGAATCGTCCTAATACGGAAAAACAGGACCTGTGCGCATAAAATATGCGCACAGGTCTTGCGTTTGGGAATTTCCTTATGCTATAATAAATGAGACATGGGCCGTCGGTTTTTGCGGCTCAGCGATTCGGAAAGGAGTAAATCTATGGGACTGATTCAGGCTGCTGTCGGTGCGGTCGGCGGAATGCTGGCTGACCAGTGGAAAGAGTATTTTTATTGTGAGGGACTTTCGGAGAACGTTCTTGCGGTGAAAGGCGAAAAGCGCATCACTTCCCGTTCTTCCAATACGAAGGGAAATGACAATATCATTTCCAACGGTTCCGTGATTGCGGTTGCGGATGGACAGTGCATGCTGATCGTGGATCAGGGCAAGATCGCGGAAGTCTGCGCAGAACCCGGTGAGTTCGTGTACGATTCCTCGAGCGAACCGAGCATCTTTGCCGGAAAGCTCGGCACGAGCATCCTCGAAACCTTCAAAAAGATCGGCAGAAGGTTTACGTTCGGCGGCGATACCGGAAAGGATCAGCGCGTTTATTACATCAATACGAAGGAGATCATCGGCAATAAGTACGGCACGGCGTCTCCGGTTCCGTTCCGCGTTGTGGATCGCAATATCGGGCTCGACATGGATATTTCGATCAAGTGCTTCGGTGAGTACAGCTATCACATCAGCAACCCACTGCTGTTCTACACGAGCATCGCAGGCAACTTCTCCGATAAGTATACGCGGGATCGGTTGGACGGCCAGCTCAAGTCCGAGCTTCTGACCGCTTTGCAGCCCGCTTTCGCGAAGATCAGCGAGATGGGCATCCGCTATTCGGCGCTGCCGGGTCATACGACCGAGATGGCTTCCGCGCTGAACGACGTGCTCTCCTCGCAGTGGGGCGAGCTCCGCGGCATCGAAATCGTTTCCTTCGGCGTATCGAGCGTCAAAGCGAACGAAGAAGATGAGAAGATGATCAAGGAGCTGCAGCGCAACGCAGCGCTCCGCGATCCGAACATGCGCTATGCGCACCTTGCGGGTTCCGCAGGCGCGGCCATGCAGAACGCGGCAGCCAACGAGAACGGCGCGGCGATGGGCTTTATGGGCATGAACATGGCGACCATGGCCGGTATGGGCGCATCGGGCGCATACGGCGGAGTCTATCAGCAGCCCGTGCAGCAGCAGCCGGTGCAGCAGCCCGTTGTGAACGGTTGGACGTGTCCTTCCTGCGGCGCAACGGCGACCGGCAAGTTCTGCCCCGAGTGCGGCGCGAAGAAGCCCGAGGAGGGCGGTTGGACCTGCTCCTGCGGTACGGTGAACAAGGGCCGTTTCTGCAGCGAATGCGGCGCAAAGAAGCCCGCGGGCGTTCCGCAGTACAAGTGCGATAAGTGCGGTTGGGAACCTGCAGACCCGACGAAGCCGCCGAAGTTCTGCCCCGAGTGCGGCGATCCGTTCGGCGATGAAGACATTCAGTAAGGACTGCAAAATGCGATCCCGGAGCTTTCGCTCCGGGATCGTTTTGCTTTTGGAATTATCCTTTGTAGCCCACTCCGTATTCGGTGGTATAATAATCGATGCGCTTGGAATCGTTGAACAGCGGGGGATAGAGGTTTTCGGCGGGGTCGATCCCGGCGAGGCGACAAACGGCTTCGTGACTGCGCCGGGTGAGATCGTTTCTGCGATCCTTCTTCGGAAGATTGGGATCCGGGAAGATCGGTTCGCCGATGCGCAGCGTAAAGCAGGCAATCTGCCGAAAAATGTGCTTGCGGATCCAGCCCGGTTCGCGGTAAGAGAATCCGAGCGGAAGAATCGGCTTGTCGTTCTCACACGCGATCAGCGAAGCGCCGCGCTTGAACGGACGGATCGGCGCATAGAATTCCCACATGCTCCCTTCGGCGTAAACCTGCAGCCAGCCGCCGTCCGCAAGCAGCTGATGAATCGCCTGCACGTAGGCGCGCGTCGCGTCGAGCCCGGTGTCCGGAATCGGAATTCCGCCGACCATGCGGATCAGCGTTCCGTTCTCTCCGTTGATGTTCGGCGCCCAGGAAAGCACGTTCGGCCGGAACGGTCGAACGGCATACAGGATGCTCAGAAAGTCCCAAAGATGGACGTGATTGCTGCACGAGACGACACCCTTTTGCAGAACGTCCCGATGCTTTTTCAGGTTTTCGCGGCCCTCCACCCTCAGACCGAGACGGATTCTGGTGACCGGAAATACGATCAGATGCAGCAAAAACCGCACAACGCTCTGTCGAAACCGGAAGGACAGGCTTTTGTCGACATAGGGATAGGTTGTGTCGAACCGGATTCCGCGGTTCTTATGAACGCGCAAGTAGTGCCGGTCGGTGTCCTCAGGGTAGGGATAACGGTTTGTTTTCGGATCAAACACGGGAAGCACCTCGTTCCGTTCGCAGATGGGAAAGTTGCCTTTCGATTGCATCATACAGAATTCTGCGCGCCTTGTCAATGAAATCCGGCGTATTTTTGCAGGTTCGTGTCGGAACGAAGCGTATTTTACCAAAATAATATATGATTTCCCTTGACAAACATGGGACGCTCGTGCTACCTTATCCATGATCATCCGATTCCGAGGGATCGGAGAAGGAGGTACACCATGTCCTATCAAAAACTGTTGACCATTCAGGATATTTCCTGCGTCGGGCAATGCTCGCTGACCGTTGCGCTGCCGATCCTTTCGGCGGCGGGGCAGGAGACCTGTATTCTTCCCTCCGCGGTGCTTTCCACGCATACGGCGGGCTTTTCGGGGTTTACCTGTCGCGATTTGACGGCGGATATGCCGGCGATCGCCGCGCATTGGGCAAAGGAGAACATCCTGTTTGACGCGGTTTATACCGGATACTTAGGCAGCACCGAGCAGATCGACATCGTGCGGGACATCTTCAAAACCAGGCTGCGTCCCGGCGCAAAGAAGATCGTCGATCCCGCAATGGCGGACGGCGGCAAGCTCTATCCTGCGTTTGATCTCGCGTATGTGGAAGCGATGAAAACGCTCGTGCGGGAAGCGGATATGATTCTGCCGAACATCACCGAAGCGTGCTTTTTGACCGGGATCCCGTACCGGGAAACGGTGGATGAAGCGTATATCGATGCGCTTTTGGACGCGCAAACAGCGCTCGGCGCGAAGGCGATCGTTCTGACCGGGGTCGGTTATACGCCGGAAACGACGGGCGTTGTCGTTTGGGAGAACGGGAAAAAGCAGTACTATTGCCATCGCAGAATCGCAAAGGGCTGTCACGGTACGGGGGACGTGTATGCGTCCGCTTTTGTCGGCGCGCTTCTTTGCGGGAAGTCGACGTATGACGCGGCGGTGATCGCGGCGGATTATACGGTTGCCTGCATCGAGTTCACGCAGGACGATCCGACCCATTGGTACGGCGTCAAATTCGAGCCGCTGCTCGGCGACTATATCCGCGCGCTGCAGTAACGCAGGCGCCGGACCATCCGGAACAAAATAACAGAGGATCTCTGAACCGCAGAGCGTTCAGAGATCCTTTTTTAATCCTGCAAGGCGTTCAATTCGTTCTGAAGGTACGCGCGGTATTCCTCGCGCAGCGCATCCGGCGCAGTCGGAACGACCTTCCCTTCGAGGGAGGAGAGCCACCCGAAGAACTGCGGCGAAACGGCGATCTTCACACGGATCTGAAAATGCGCGTCGTCGAGCTTCGTCACGGCGACGGACCGCCCGAACCGATCGATGATGACGCCGATCATGGAATTATCGCAGCGCAGCGTCACGACCTGCTCCTCGCCCGAGAACATCGAAAACGTCCGCTTCGTATAGACGGAGAGGTCCAACAACCCGAACACTTCCTTGCCGGTGCGCTTCAGATCGAGCATGGCGATGTGCGACATCTTGTCGACCCGGTAATGCTTGCAGATGCCGGATTCGGGCTCATAGGCAAGCAGATAATAGTTCTCGTTGTCCCAGATCAGCGCGTAGGGACTGACGCGGTACGATTTGCCCCCGTGCCGGAACTCCGGCTTTTTGTCGACATTGTACTGCCAGTACCGGAAGCGGATCTGCCGATCGGAAGCGATGGCGGTGTGGATCGCGTCGACGGCGTAATAGATCGTCTCGTTCTGCGATTTATCGCGGTTCAGAACGTAGAGCTGCCGACTCAAAAGATCGCGTTCATGCCGGCTCGAAAGCGATGCAAGCTTCTGAATCAGATGCAGCGATTTCTTTTCGGAGAGGAATTTTGCGGCCTGGATCGAATCGACGAGCAGCTTCAGTTCGGCGGCTTCGAATTCCCGCGCGTTCACAAAGTATGCCGCGGTCCGACCGAGCTTTTTGAGCTCAATATCCATGCCGTAAACGCGCAGCGCTTCGAGATCGGAATAGATGCTTTTGCGCTCCGCATCGACGCCGCGGTCTTTGAGATGCGTGAGGATCTCTTCCATCGTAATCGGATGCTCCGCGTCCGTCTCCAAGAGCAGGTCGCGTAAATAGAGCAGTTTCAGTTTTTGATTTTCACCTTTTGCCATGAGCGTTCACCTTTGGGGGACGAGTTCGATCACATGCGCAGCGCCGTCCGAAACGGTAAATCGCACGTCGAATCCCGCATAATAGAATCCGTATCGCTCGGCGGGATCGTCACGATACGCGGGGCGCGGATCCTGACGCAGCGCTTCGATGAGCGCGGCGCGCTTGTCCGCCGGAATCTGCTGCTGCAGCTCGGCGGGGAAGTCCACATCGAGCGTGTACGAAAGTTGCGCTTCGGAAAACCCACCCTTCGCGTCCGGGTGGCTGTCGGTATACGGCAGATACGGCTTGATATCGTAAATCGGGGAGCCGTCCATCAGGTCTGCGCCCGAAACGATCAGCACCGTGCCGCTGTGCGGCCGGGCTTCCATGGCTTCGAGCCGGACCGAGCTCAGCCCGATCGGGTTCGGACGGAACGGAGACCGCGTCGCAAAGACGCCCATGCGCGTATTTCCGCCGAGCCTGGGCGGCTTGACCATCGGCGAGAACGAATCCTTTTCGGCGATGCCGGAAAACCCCCAGATCAGCCACAGATGCGAAAACCCGTCGAGCCCGCGAAGCGCGTTCACATCGCGGTATTCCGGTTCAAACACGATCTCGGCCCGCAGGCTCGGCGTCAGCCCGCTTTGACGCGGGATGCCGAACTTCGTCGGAAAATCGGAATGCAGGATGGCGATCGGTTTCAGCTCCAACGCTTAGGCCTCCTTTCGTGCTTCGCTATGCGGCAAGCGCATTCATTATACCCATTTATTGGACAGATTGCAACCCGTTTTCCACCAGATTTCTCCCGCTTTGCCAACGATTTTGCCTCCGGTACAGAAAAAGGGACACCCCATTTTGGGCGTCCCAGAAAAACGGATCCGGTTTACCCTTCGTGCGCATCGAAGAGCATCCAGCCGAGCCCGGCGGGCGTTTTCAGCGCGGTTCCGCAGTAGCGGCATTCCTTGCTTCCGACGATCGGCAACGGCGCGCCGCAGTTCGGGCAGTTGAACGTCTTTACTTCCGCGGCGGGATTGTCGGTATACGCCGCAATGTATTTCAGCACCAGTCGGCGCTGCCGGACCGCGCCGGCGGTGTCGGTAAACTGCACGGCGGCCTGATAGGTGAGCATCCGGTCGAGCCCGGCGATCTCATACGCATGCAGCGCGACGCGGTGTACCGCAATGCCTCCCTGTACGTCGGAGGGCAGCGAGGACGAGAATGCTTCCAAAAACGACTGCACGGTCCCGTCCGCAAAGCAGGGCTTTCCCTCGATCCCGCTTTGGTAGTAGGCGACGGCGTCCCGTGTGACGCGTTCGGCAATCAGCGCGCTGTTGTATTCGGGAAAGTCGCGCAGCACCTGTGGGAGCAGCACCGATTCCATCGATGAGAGCGAACGCGGCTTCTCGGATTCGGACTCCATCGCGGGCATCAACGCAAGCTCCGAAAACAGCCCGCGTAAAAAGCCGCCGAAGAATTGAATCAGTCTGCGGCCGAGCACGGTCAGCCCGAAAACGATGCCGAGTCCGCCGAGCACAATGAGAAGAATTCCCCACCAAGTCATGTTGCGTATCCCCTTTGCAATCTTTTCTTTAGTTTGTACGCTTTTGACGAAATTGTCAAGAGGGATGTCGGGAAATGCGAGCGGGCGCTTTTGGGGCAAAAGGGATCGGAATGCTGCGAATTCTTACTATTTCGGGAACGGCTTGCATAAAGTGGTATATATCCGGATGAAAACGGAAATGCTTGAAGGTACAAAGCAGAAAGGAAACGATCTATGAAAAGAACGCATACCGGCTGGAGTGCCGAGGAAGACAAATTGCTGCTGGACGCCGTACGAAGCGCAAAGAACGCGCACACCTCCCTGCAGGCGGCGTTCGAAACGGTAGCCGACGTGACCGAGCGCCGCCCGAACAGCGTGCGCAACCGCTATTATGCCGAGCTGCGCGATGCGAAGAAGAGCGAGCCGCTGTTCCAACCGTTTACGGATTCCGAAAGCGACGCGTTGATCCGCGCCGTGCTGCTTGCCCGTGCGGGCGGACGATCCGTGCGTGCCTGCACGCTCGAACTGGCGGGCGGCGATACGCGGCGGATGCTGCGGTATCAGAACAAGTACCGCGCGATGCTGAAAAACTGCCCCGACCGCATCCGCGAGATCCGGGAGATCCTCGCCAAAGAAGGCCATGAAACGCCCGATCCCTATACGCCCGATCCCCATCTGCCGCGCGTGGGCCGACCGCCCAAAACCCCGATCCCGGCGACGGCGATCCGCCGCCTGCTCGACGCGCTGTACGACGACCTGCTTGCCTTGAGCCGCGGCGAAGTTTCCTGAATGTGCGCGTTTCTTCTTCCTCCCTCAGAAGCCTTCGGGCTTCTTTTTTACGATTGCGTGCTTGCAAACGGAAAGCGGTATGCGGTATACTGACCATATATCATCCAAGGAGAATTTTTCCATGATCCGCCGTGCCGAACCGAACGATATCCCCGCCATCTTACGCCTTTTGGATCAGGTGAACCGCGTGCATTACGAGGGGCGCCCCGATCTCTTCCGCCGAGCGACCAAGTACGGTGAGGCGGAGCTTGGCGAACTGCTGATCGATCCCGCCGCCCCGGTCTTTGTGGAGACGGATCCGTCCGGCGCGATGCGCGGGCATGCGTTCTGCCAAATTCAGGAGACGGTCGGCAACCGGTTGCTGTGCGACTGCAAAACGCTGTATATCGATGATATCTGTGTCGATGAGGCGGCGCGGGGGAACGGGGTCGGAACGGCGCTGTACCGGTTCGTCGAAGCGTACGCAAAGGAGATCGGCTGCTATCATCTGACGCTGAACGTCTGGTCGTGCAACCCCGCCGCGGCTGCGTTCTACGCGCATATGGGGCTGATTCCCGAGAAGGTGACTTTGGAGCGGATTCTGTAAAAAACGGGCGGATCGTCCATGACGTGCGGACAAATATGGCAAAGTTGTCCCCACTTTTACGAATCCACAACATTTTCACAGAAATTTGCGAAGAAACCCCTTGCAATTTTTTCAAATTCATTGTAACATAAATTGACTAAATATGAAGGAGGCATTTTGCCATGTCTGTAAAAGTTGCTATTAACGGTTTTGGTCGTATCGGTCGCTTGGCTTTCCGCCAGATGTTCGGCGCGGAAGGTTATGAAATCGTTGCCATCAATGACCTCACCAGCCCTGCGATGCTCGCTCATCTGCTCAAGTATGATACCGCGCAGAAGGGTTACTGCGGCGTCATCGGCGAGAACAAGCACACCGTCGCGTCCAAGGAGCCTGTCTTCGAAGAAGACGGCAAGACCGTGAAGGTTCCCGGCTCCATCACCGTGGACGGCAAAGAGATCACGATCTATGCGGAACCCAAAGCGCAGAACCTGCCGTGGGGCAAGCTCGGCGTAGACGTCGTGCTCGAGTGCACCGGTTTCTACACGAGCAAGGCCAAGTCGCAGGCGCATATCGACGCCGGCGCCAAGAAGGTCGTTATTTCCGCTCCCGCGGGCAATGACCTGCCGACCATCGTTTACAACGTCAACAACGGCATCCTCAAGAAAGAGGATACGATCATCTCCGCAGCGAGCTGCACGACCAACTGCCTCGCGCCGATGACCAAGGCTCTGAACGACGCGTTCCCGATCGTTTCCGGCATCATGACCACCGTTCATGCGTATACCGGCGACCAGATGATTCTGGATGGCCCGCATCGTAAGGGCGACCTGCAGCGTGCTCGCGCAGGCGCAGCCAACATCGTTCCGAACAGCACCGGCGCAGCGAAGGCGATCGGCCTCGTTATCCCGGAACTGAACGGCAAGCTGATCGGCTCCGCACAGCGCGTCCCGGTAGCCACCGGTTCCACCACGATCCTCGTCGCGGTTGTGAAGGGCAAGGACGTCACCAAGGAAGCGGTCAACGCGGCAATGAAGGCGCAGGAGAGCGAGTCCTTCGGTTACACGACCGAGAAGCTCGTTTCGAGCGACATCATCGGCATGACCTACGGTTCCCTGTTCGATGCGAACCAGACCATGGTTCAGAAGATCGATGAGGACACCTATCAGGTACAGGTTGTGTCCTGGTACGACAACGAGAACTCTTACACCTCGCAGATGGTCCGCACCATCAAGTACTTCGCAGAGCTTCAGTAAACGCATTTGCAACGCACGCCCGGAGGGATCTCCCTTCGGGCGTTTTTGCACAAATACCAAAAGGTGT
>ONLX01000132.1 GCA_900318765.1 uncultured Eubacteriales bacterium | reverse complement strand
GCTCCTCCTTCTGCTTCTGAAGGTTTCGCCGCCGCTCTTTGATTTGGTATGCGTGCTTTCGGGACGGCGGAAAACAATAAAGCAAGCTGAATAGCAAAAAGCGTTTCGACTTCGGTCGAAACGCTTTTCATTGCTGCAGATACGGAAGCGGGTTAAAGGGGATTCCGTCAATCAACAGCTCATAGTGCAGATGCGAAACGTCTTCATTTTCATCCGCCGCGAGCAGCGCAACCCGATCGCCGCGGTAAACGTGCTGATCGACCTCGACCGTCGGCGCGGTACAGTGCGTGAGGCGGGAGACGAATCCGTTTCCGTGCAGGATTTCAATGACCAAGCCGTAATCGCCCCGCGTGCCGCAGAAAATGACGGTGCCGCTTTCCGGCGCAAGGATCGCTTCTCCGGGTCGGAGTTCATAATCGACGCCGTAATGCATCGTACCGCCGCGCAGCCCGAAATAGGAAAGGACGGTTCCTCGGCACGGCGTAGTCAGCTTCAGGTCTCCGGCCTCCTTTCCCTTTGGCCCTTCCGATTCTCCGGCAGGGTCATTGCGATAGGTGAACGAGCCGTTTTCGATCGTTCGGGGGGAGGGATCGCTGCCGATCCGCGTGGAGGCAATCGTCTGTGATTCGGAAACGGCTTCCCCGTTTTTATAGAGCGTTTCCGTCAGGCTGAATCTTCGTTCCGCCTTTCCGAGCGATCGGTACAGCCGTGCGCCGACCGGCAAGAGCGGCTGCTGAACGGTCGTTGTTTCGAGCGTGCCGATCTCAACCTCGGCCCGCTGAGTCGATCGTACGACGGGAATCAAGGTTCGGTCCGCAAGCAGACGGTTTTTTGCATCCTCATAGGAGAGATAGTCCACCGAACCGTCCATCGGCGCAACGGCGAGCTCCGCGTCGATATAGGCACGAATCAAAAGCTCGTTTGAACGGAGGTTCTCCCCTGCACAGATGGACAGATACTCGATCAGCATCTGTTCGGTCGCATCCTTTCCCGACAGCGCAAAGAGCGGAGAACCGTTTACGTAAAGATTGACGGCATTCGGGGAATAGGGAAGCGCCGTCGGTTTTGGCGTGGCGGTCGGGACCGGCGACGGGGTAACATTCAATCGGATTTCGACCTCTGCGGGAACGGCAGTCGGCGCAGTGCGCGGCAAAAGAACGGAAAGCTGCGGACGAAGCACACCGACGGCAAGCAAAACAAACGTGCCGACGATCAAGATCGCCACGACGGCAAGAATCAAAAATCCTGTTACCTGCTTTTGCTGCACGACGGCTTCCTTTCACGATCCGCGGGAACGGATCAATGCTTCAGTCCGAGTTTTCGAAGCACCCGTCCGCCGAAAGCGCGGATGCGGCGATGCCTGGTTACAAAGAAGGCGCGAACCGGGTAGATGGCGCACCAGAACCGCACATAGCGAAGATACCCCGGCTCAGTGACCGAGTGCGGCTTTCCTTTGCGGACAAACGAGGTCAACACGCCGAGCACATCCGCATCGGTGATTCCGGTTTCAAGCGAATACGTATTATCGCCCCGGATCACATAGTCCTTCTCGCGTACTTCCATGACGCGGTGCAGCACGTATTGCGGCCCGCGCCGGTACAGGGCAACGTCGTAGGGCTTCAGCCGCTCCGTGGTGCGCTCAATGACAACGATGTCGCGGTTCTGATGCAGCATCGGAAGCATGCTGATGCCTTTCGTTTTATAAACGAGCCGCCCGTCGTGCGCAAGAATCTGCTCGAAGGTCGATTCGCTCACGCGATCATTCCTCGATCGCGCCGATGCCGCGCAGCGTTTCGATGACGGAATGCACATCGCCGGCGATCACGTCCCGGGGCGCGTCGTATTCGGCGCACATAGCGTCGGTAATGGCCTGTTCGGTCGTATCGTTTTTCAGACAGTCAACGATAAACGCAGCCGTGGCATTGCTCTTGACGATTCCGTTAAACGATTCGCCGCCGACGGCAACCAAAAACTGGGTACCATCGATTTCCTGTGTGATAAAATCGGATTTCAGTTTCATAGTGGACTCCTTTTTCAATGGGTTTGTTGATATTATAGCGCCGCCGGCCACGCTGTGTCAATCGTTTCTTGCCCGCTGCGCTCCGCGCTGGCCGATCGGAAAATCTTTTTGGAATGTTTACATGCAGCGGTAGAAATGTGAGCCGAAAAATGATATAATGAAAAAAAGTTCCGGCTACGGAACAGGAATTTTGAAATCCCGGGAGGATTGCGATGGGAAAAATGCGATTGACGCAGGCCGGCGGAACGACGGAGGGCTTTTGCCTGATCAAATCCGTCGCGGCAAGAACGGACGTGAAGGGCAGTGAATACCTGGATCTCGTATTGGCGGACAGCGAAGGGGAATGCGTCGCGAAATTATGGAACTACAGCCGCGTGTATCACGGTGTGTTCGCGCCGGACGATATTGTGAAGGTCCGCGGTTCGGTGCAGATTTGGAAGGACAACGAGCAGTTCAAGATCGATCGGATCCGGCTTGCCACACCCGAGGACGATGTGGATATGAGCATACTTGTTCCGTGCGCCCCGCTCGACCCGCAGGCGATGTATGACGAGCTGTATGCGATTGCGCAGGGATTCCAAGACGAGGATCTGAAGCGGCTTGTGCAGTATTTGCTGCGGGAGAACCGCGAAAAGCTCTTGCTGTATCCGGCGGGCGTGAAGCTGCATCATGCGACGCGCGGAGGCCTTCTGCATCATACGCTGTCCGTTGTACATATGGCGCAAAGCATCTGCAAGCTGTATCCGTGGCTGAACGAGGAGCTGCTCTTGGCGGGCGCGACGCTGCATGATATCGGCAAACTCGTTGAGCTGGACACCGGAACGCTCGGCCTGGCCGGCGCATATACCGCGCAGGGGCAGCTGCTTGGCCACATCAGCATCGGAATGTCGATGGTTGCGCAGGCGGCAGAGGTTACGATGGTTCCGGAAAAGACCGCGATGCTGGTGGAGCATATGTTGCTGTCGCACCACGGCAACCCGGAATACGGCAGCCCGCGGCTTCCGATGATCCCGGAAGCGGAGGTGCTTTCCATCTGCGACCTTCTGGACAGTCGGCTGTATGAAATGCGGGCCGCGCTTGACGGCGTAGCGCCGGGCGGTTTTTCGGAACGGCTCTGGGCGCTCGATAACCGGCAGCTGTATCAGGCGAACGGGAAAGAAGTCTGATTTTCACTCTTGCCAAGCGGAAACGCCTGTGGTATAATATCATGCGTCGAAAGATGGGGAGCGAGTCCGGCGTTGCCGCACTCCCCAAAGAATACGTACCTGTAGCTCAGCTGGATAGAGTGTCAGACTCCGACTCTGAAGGTCATGGGTGACATGGCAGCAACAATTTTATACCGATGTGCCTGTAGCTCAGCTGGATAGAGTGACAGACTCCGACTCTGTAGGTCGCACGTTCGAATCGTGTCAGGCACGCCAAAAAGCCCCGAAAACACTGCGTTTTCGGGGCTTCAGTTTTATGGTGCTTTGACTACACGTTGACTACACTTTTTCAAATCG
>ONLX01000078.1 GCA_900318765.1 uncultured Eubacteriales bacterium | reverse complement strand
TATAGGTCAGGCCGATCTCGACCCGCTTATCTCTCGGAAGGTCTACGCCAGCAATACGTGCCATATGGTTTCTCTACCTCCGTAAAAATTTGAATGAATGTATATGCGCTTGCGGGTTGTGCATCTGCACCAGCCGCCCCGCAAGTATTTTCCCTTCGGGAAATCTTAGCCCTGCTTCTGCTTGTGCTTCGGGTTCTCGCAGATAATCATCACGCGACCCTTGCGCTTAATCACTTTGCACTTTTCGCAAATGGGTTTGACAGACGGTCTGACTTTCATTTGTTGTTTCTCCTCTCAAAATCTTCTGATTTTCTTAATTCTTTGCACGCCATGTGATGCGGCCGCGCGTCAGATCATACATCGACAGTTCCACGGTGACCTTGTCGCCCGGGAGAATGCGAATGTAATTCATTCTGAGTTTTCCCGAGATCGTAGCCAGAATCTTGTGATCGTTCGGAAGCTTTACTTCGAACATCGCATTCGGGTACGCCTCGGTGACAACACCTTCGACTTCAATGACATCCTGTTTGGACACCTGTGCTCCTCCTAATTACGGTTTTGTTGGTACTGCTTGAGGAAAGTTCGGATTTCTGCATTGTTCTGCCAGCTCACCTTCGCCGTACGTTCTGCCTCGGCGACGGCTTTGAGATGCCTGCGCTTTTTCTTCTTCGGCTTCTCGAGCGTTCTCGTCCTGCCGTCCGCGATCCGAACATACTCCGAATCGATCGATTCCAGCACGACGAACAGGTTTCCCCGATCATGCCCGGCCTTGGAGATCACGACATCTCCGACTTCCAGCGCCGCGCTCATTCGATCCCCTCCGAACAGGTCAGAAGGATCGGCGCGCCGTCGGTAATCGCGATGGAGTTCTCATAGTGCGCGGCGGGCTTGCCGTCCCGCGTGCGGATCGTCCATCCGTCATCGTCCTGCCAGACATCGCGTTTGCCCTGCGTGATCATCGGCTCGACCGCAATCGTCATGCCGGCTTCGAGCCGCTGCCGTGCGCGCGGGGAATAGTAGTTCGGAACTTCGGGATCTTCGTGGAGCTGCCGTCCGACGCCGTGTCCGGTCAATTCCCGGACCACGCCGTATCCGTGCGACTCGGCATGTGCCTGAATCGCTTTGGAGATATCGGATACCCGATACCCCGGGCGCGCAAACTGAATCCCCTTGAAAAAGCATTCCTTCGTCACCCGGATCAGCTCGAGCGTTTCCGGCGCAACGTCGCCGACCGGAACCGTTCTTGCCGCGTCTCCGACGAAACCGTTCAATGTCGCACAAACGTCAAACGAAACGATGTCGCCGCTGCGCAGCTTCAACGGACCCGGAATGCCGTGAACAACCACGTCGTTGACCGAGATGCAAATCGCTTTCGGAAAGCCGTTGTAGTTGAGGCAGGTCGGGTATGCACCCCGGCTGCGAATATGCTCTTCGGCAATCCGATTGAGTTCCTCGGTCGTGATTCCGACTCGGACACTCCGTTCCAGCAGCTGCAGCGTCTCTTCAACGACTCTGCCCGCCGCCTTCATCTTCTCAATGTCCTGCACGGATTTGATCGTGATCATTTAGGAAAGTCCCTTCACAATGCTGTCGGTGACCGTATCGATCTCGGCGTCCCCGTTCACGGTCAGCAGTTTGCCGCGCTCCCGGTAGTACGCAATCAACGGTGCGGTCTTTTCCTCGTACACAACCAAACGGTTCTGCACGGTTTCTTCGCGGTCATCGTCGCGCTGATAGAGCGTTTCGCCGCACTTATCGCACGTTGCCGCGGAATGTGTCGTCACATGATATGCCGCGCCGCAGCCCGGGCACATTCTGCGTCCGGAAATCCGCGCGACCAACCGCTCGAACGGGACCTCGATGTCGACCACCGCGTCGACGTCCGTGATTTCAGCAAGGGCATCCGCCTGCGCCGTCGTTCTCGGGAACCCGTCGAGCAGGAATCCGTTCTTACAGTCCTCTTTCTGAATGCGACTCTCGACCATGCCGATGATGACCGAATCCGGTACCAACGCGCCCTTATCGATGTACGCCTTCGCTTCTGCGCCGAGCGGGGTGGCATTGCGGATTTCGGCACGCAGCATACCCCCGGTGGAGATATGCGCGATCTGATACCGCTCCGCAATGCGCTCAGCCTGGGTGCCTTTGCCCGCACCCGGAGGGCCTAAGAAAATCAGGTTCATAATGCGTTTCCTTAGTTCAGGAAGCCCTTGTAGTGACGCATGAGCATCTGGTTGTCAAGCGCATCCGCCGTCTCCAGCGCGACGCTGACCATAATCAGCACGCTGGTGGCACCGAACATGTTCGTTACACCCATGATGTTCAGGATGATCGTCGGAACGATCGCGATCACGGCGAGGAACAGCGAGCCGAACAGCGTCAGGCGATTGGAAATCTTTCCGAGATAATCGCCGGTGGGCTTGCCCGGACGGATGCCCGGAATGAAGCCGCCGTTCTGCTGCAGGTTCTTCGACATC
>ONLX01000020.1 GCA_900318765.1 uncultured Eubacteriales bacterium | reverse complement strand
GATGTAATGGTAACATAGCGGTCTCCAAAACCGTTCTTGAGGGTTCGAGTCCTTCTGCCCCTGCCATCAAAGAAACCTCTTTTGTCTGCCAAGACAAGAGAGGTTTTTTAATCCGTTTCCGCATCAACAATCCGTTGAAAAGAAAGCAATCAATTGATCATTGAAGCTTCTCCATAACCGAAGTATAATTAATGTACGCCAGTGCCCGCGCTTTGGCCGTGGTGGGATGTTCCAAAGCGCGACAGCGTCAAAGCTGAAATGCAATCGGATCCCCGCTGGGGGAAATGGGAAAGCATGGCAAAACGGGAATAGCTACCGTCTGTCAATTCTTCGGTATACAGTTTAACGTGTGATTTGTCGAATAAGCAAATCACACGTTTTGATACAAATCATTCGTCAATGCACCGATGCATAGACCGATGCAAGGCATGCCGTCCGTTCCCATGCGCCGAACACCCAGAGCTTCGTAACGGCAAACGCTTCCCGAATATACATCCCGAGCATATAGATCGGATAACCATCCGAGCTCGCAACCCCTTCGGCCTGAATTCCGAGGGACCTTGCCATTGCCTCGGCGCGATAAAGATGATAGGCGCTTGAGACAATCGCAATGCTGTCGGTATAGCCGCCGTCCTGTTCGATTACGGCTTTTGAATAGGCAAGGTTCTCCATCGTGGAGGTGGAGTGCTCCTCCATCAAAATCCGGTCTTCCGAGATCCCTTTTTCTACAAGATATCGACGCATACATTCCGCCTCGGAGATATCCTCTCCCTCGCCCTGTCCGCCGCTGACAACGACCTTTGCTTCCGGATTCGTTTCAAGATATGTAATTGCACGTTCCACGCGCTTGCGAAGGGAAACGGACGGCTTCTCTCCGTAGACAGCCGCGCCGAGCACAACAACATATTGCTGATCGTTCTTCGGTTGGGCAAGCGAAGCGCTGACAATCGGGATCTCTACAAGCAGCAACAGCACGGCAAGCAGAGCCACCGTCAATGTAACAATGATCCGAATCGGGCGTTTGCAGAACCGAAACACGAGGACAAGCACGATAGCGGTCAGAGGAATCATCGAGGTAAAACGATACCCTGCCTGTCCGAACGACCACAGGAAAATGACGACGCCTAGCAGTGCTCCGCACACGATCCACCACATCCAATTGCGCTTCCAAAGCGCGAGTCCCGTTATTGCAAGCATTCCAATCGACAGGAACCGATAATACGGATGCACACCAAACCAAATCCCGACCGCGCTTCCAAGCAGCAGCAGCGCCCCGATTACATGCCAAGCTGTAAACGGATGCCGTAGTTTCTTTTTGGATGGTTTGATCTGCTCCACAGTTCCGACTCCTTGCTTTGATGTTGGTATTATAATGCACAGATGTCACAGAAATGCGTCCGAAAGTCGTCCAAAATGCGGATTCTTTTTTAACAAACCGTGGAATGGATACAACAAAAAACGCATCCCGTAAAGGGATGCGTTTTTTCGTACCTTGATCAGAACTTCATCGAATTGAACTTGACGCCCGGGCCCATAGTCGAAGAAACGACCATGCTCTTGATGTAAGTACCCTTTGCCGCTGCCGGCTTCGCCTTGATGATGGCTTCCATCAGCGTAGTGAGGTTCTCTTCAAGCTTGTCAACGCCGAAGCTCTTCTTTCCGATCGGGCAGTGAACGATGTTCGTCTTATCGACACGATATTCAACCTTACCGGCTTTAATATCGGAGATCGCCTTTGCGACATCCATCGTAACCGTACCGCTCTTCGGGTTCGGCATCAAGCCCTTCGGTCCGAGGATACGACCGATGCGGCCGACAAGACCCATCATATCCGGGGTCGCGACGCAAACATCGAAATCGAACCAGTTTTCGGTCTGAATCTTCTTGATGGTATCTTCATCACCGATGTAATCGGCGCCGGCTTCCTGTGCTTCACGCGCTTTATCCGCCTTCGCGAAAACGAGGACGCGAACGGTTTTGCCCGTGCCGTGCGGCAGAACGACTGCGCCGCGAACCTGCTGGTCCGCATGACGGGAGTCAACGCCCAAGCGGACGGAAACTTCGATCGTCTCATCGAACTTGGCTTTCGCCGTGTTCAAAACGGTCTCAAGACCTTCGCGCGGATCGTACAGCTTGCTGCGGTCGATCAGCTCTTTGCTTGCATTATAATTCTTACCGTGCTTCATATTCCGTACCTCCTCAGTCCGCAACAACGACGCCCATGCTGCGTGCGGTGCCGGCGACCATGCTCATAGCCGCTTCAACGCTTGCTGCGTTCAGGTCGGGCATCTTGAGTTCAGCGATTTCGCGAACCTGCGCCTTGGTGATCGTTGCAACTTTGGTCTTGTTCGGGGTGCCGGAAGCGCTCTCGATGCCGCAAGCCTTTTTGATAAGGACTGCCGCCGGAGGCGTCTTCGTGATGAACGTGAAGCTGCGGTCCTGATAAACCGTGATAACAACCGGGATAACCAGGCCAACCTGCTTGTTGGTACGCTCATTGAACTCTTTGCAGAAGCCCATAATGTTCACGCCGTGCTGACCGAGTGCCGGGCCGACAGGCGGTGCCGGCGTTGCTTTACCGGCAGGGATCTGCAGCTTTACATAACCTGTGATCTTTTTTGCCATTGCTGTTTCTCCTTTATAATTTTAGGTCGTGGTGCGGGGTGCCTCCCCTTCCACAATGTCAAACCGCAAAACGCGGATTGGTTCAAAGTTTCTGTACTTGGATGAAATCCAGTTCCACCGGCGTCTCTCTGCCGAACATGGAGACGGACAATTTGACCTTCTGCCGTTCGACATCGATCTTGTCCACGCGGCCGATGAAGTTTTCAAGCGGCCCGGATACGACGCGCACGTTTTCGCCTTCCTCAATGTCCAGAACAATCGGAATCCGCTCAACGCCCATCGCAACCACTTCTTCATCCTTCAACGGAATCGGCTTGCTTCCCGGGCCGACAAACCCCGTAACGCCGCGCGTATTGCGAATCACATACCACGCACGCGGATTCATCACAAGATCCCGCGTTACGCCGCCGCCCACTTCCGCAGGGCGCTCTTTCTCAACGACGTCCACGTTCATCTTGACCATTACATAACCGGGATAGACCTTGCGGACGACCGATTTGCGCTTTCCGTTCGGCAGGATTTCAATGGTTTCCTCGGTCGGATACATGACCTCGAGGATAATATCCTGCAAGCCGGCGTTTTCGACGGCTTTCACGAGGTCCTCCTTGACCTTGTTCTCATACCCGGAATAGGTATGAACCACATACCATTTCGTTTCCTGACTCATCGCGTTATCCAATCAGCGTGTCTTTGATCGCCGAGATCATCGAAGTCGGCGCGGCATCCAACAGAAGCTGCATCGGCTTGCCGAAGGCAAAGTCGAGTACGTAAATCAGGATCGTTACCGCGACGACGACAACGATAACGACGCCCGTATTCTTCGCAAGCTCTTTCGGGGAAAGCCACGTCAGCTTTTTCACCTCGCCCCACATCTCCTTGAGATATGCGCCGAGTTTGAACTTTCTTTCCTTCTTCTTTTTGGTATCGGGCTTTTTGACTTCAGCCTTCTTTTCAAGCTCTTTTGCCATGGTATTCACCGATTACTTGGACTCTCTGTGCAGGGTGTGCTTCCGGCAGAAACGGCAGTACTTGTTGAACTCCAAACGATCTGGATCGTTCTTCTTGTTCTTAAACGTATTGTAGTTTCTCTGCTTGCATTCGGTGCAAGCCAACGTGATCTTAACGCGCATTGATAAAACCTCCTCAGGATTTTCACATCAAAAACAGCCCCCTATGGGGACACCTTTGTTACGTTACCACAAATCCCCCGATTTGTCAATGAAAAGTTTCTGTTTTTCGCGATTTTTTCTTCCCTTTCCCGTTCGGATGAATACGTTCATTTTCCCGCAACGGAAAGCGCTCTGATCAGAATACTCGGGCTTTCGATCGCGCCGTAAAGTGTGAATTCCGAATCTGCGCCGATCGCTTCGATCTCTTTCAGCAGCGAATACAGGTTGCCCGCAATCGTAATCCGATCCACCGCGCGCACGGGTTTTCCGTTCTCAATCCATGCGCCGGATGCCATAATCGAAAAGTCTCCGGAGATCGGATTCATCCCGACATGCAGGCCGCCGAACCCGTTGATCATGAGACCGTTTCCGAGTTTCTGAAGCATCTCCTCATAAGTCCCTTCGCCTTTGCCGACCGAGAGAACCGTCGGTCCGACGCCTACCGGACTTGCGCCGCGCCGTTTCGCGTTCCCCGTGCTCTCAACGCCCGCTTTCAAAGCAGTCTTGGTATTGTGCAGCAGCGTCTTGAAAACACCGTTTTCGATGATCGCTTTTTTTCTTGTCGGATATCCCTCGCCGTCAAACGCACGAGGCGCATACGGATGGAACGGATCGTCCCACAAAGTAAAGCAGTCCGCGGCAATCTTCTCTCCCTCGCGCCCTGCCAGCAAAGAGCGGCCTTTTTGCGCTTCTTCAGCACTGAATATATCCAGGAACGGAGAAAGGAACGTCGCCGCTGCGCTGTTTTTAAACAGCACACGATAGGTTCCGGTCTCCACAGGCGCAGCGGAGAGTTGGAACAGCGTATCCTCCGCGGTCTCGCGAACCAGTCCTTCGATATCGTTAGCGCGGTCATTGAGCCGTGCCGCGAATCCGTCCTTCACGACGCCGTCGCTCTCCGCAATCGTTCCGAGAATAATCGCCGCATCGTTCGTTTCCCGCTCCGCGCAAAGGCCCAGCGTATTGTGCAGTTCGAACCGAGAGTGCCCCGTCTCGACCTCACAATCCTGTACACGTTTGATTCTCGGGTCAAACGCGAGTGCTTGCTTTTCCATATCGAGTGCCATCGATATCTTCTCGGGGATTGTGACAGTGTCCAGGGGCGTCGTGCGAACCGCGACCGAAGCATACGTTTGCGCGCCGATCATCGGATGCACATCAGAGGATTCAATTACGCGCGCATTGTCGATCGCCCGGCGAACCAGCACTTCCGGCTGCTCGAACGATTCGGTATACGCATACCCATCCTTGCCCTGAAAGTTCACGCGAAGATTCATGCCGCATTCCTTGGCGACCTTATACCGTTCCAGCTCTGCGTTCAGAACGGAGACCGAAAAGCTCTCGCTCTCCTCATAATAGGTCTCTGCCGCGTCACAGCCGAGTTCCTTTGCAATTCGAAATAATTCCGTCCGAAATTCCTTGCGATCCATTACATTGCACCTCCTTTGCCGCCGACCGTAATACCGGTCACGCGAATCACTGGTTGTCCGACATTCGTCGGAACGCTGCCCGATTGTGACCCGCACATGCCTTGTGCCATCCACATCGCAGGTCCAACGCGATCAATTCGCTGTAAAATTTCTGCGCCCTTGCCAATCAGCATCGCGCCGCGTACCGGATACGCAATCTTGCCGTCCTTGACCCAATACCCTTCTCCGACCGCAAAGTTGAATTCACCGGTCAACGGATTCACCGATCCGCCGCCGAGCGATGCCGCATACAGGCCGGTTCCCATCGTACGGATCATTTCATCCGGATCGTCATTACCTGCACAGATAAATGTATTGGTCATGCGCGAAGTCGGAGCATACGTATAGTCCTGTCTCCGACTGCTTCCGGTCATCGGAAGATGCAATCTTCTTGCGCCCAGTCGATCGATCAGATAGCTTTTCAGAATGCCGTTTTCGATCAGAAGATTCCTTTGACCCGGAGTGCCTTCATCGTCAATGTTGATCGTTCCCCATTCATACGGGATCGTTCCATCGTCCATCGCAGAAACGCAGGAAGCAGCAATTTGTGTGTTCAGTTTCCCGCAGAATTCTGAGTTGCCGGGGCCAACGGAAGTCGCCTCCAGGCTGTGACCGCAGGCTTCATGGAAAATAACGCCTCCGAACCCTCCGGAAATCACAACCGGCATATTCCCGCCCGGACAGTCCTTTGCAGATAAAAGCAGCACCGCTCGCTCCGCAGCTTTCTTGGCCGAAGCTTCGACATCGATCGCTTCGCGATACGCTTCAAACCCACGGCAGCATCCGGGAGATTCCGAACCTCGCTCTGCGCCATTTCCGTCGCTTGCAACCGCCATCATCATCATTCGCGTGCGGGGTCGTTCATCCTCCGCCCAAACGCCTTCGGTATTGCAGATCTGAACGCGCTGCACTTCGTCCGTGTATGATACGGTCATCTGACGAATCCGATCCGAAACAGCACGTCCCGCTGCATATCCCCGGTGCATCAAAGCAACGCGTTGATCGTTCGAAACGGTCCGAAAATCGATCTCTTGCATCGTCGCATAAGTCTTTTTCATATACTGAAGCTGACGCGGCGCGTAGGTCCCATCCAGCGCGGCTGCCGCTGCGCGAGCTGTTGCAATCAACGCCTCCTCGCTGGTATCGGCGGTATAAGCATATGCCGATTGTACTCCGCGCATCACGCGTACGCCGGCTCCATGCCGATGAGAAGAAATGCTCTGTTCAATGTGTCCGTCCGACATCATAAGTCTGTTTCGATCACAGTCTTCGGAAAACAACTCTCCGAAATCCGCGCCGGTCTCCAAAGCCGCATTCAAAACGCGGTCAACAACGTTGTCCTGTATCATAGTACCTCCGCAATGGAAACGTCTTTTCCAAATAATATACCATTTGAACAAACATCTGTCAACAATCGGAAAGGAACGTTATTCAACCAGACTGCAATAAGAGTAAACAAAAAAGCTGCTGAAAAAGCAGCCTGGTATTGGTGGGGATGTAGGGGCTCGAACCCTAGACCTCTGCGATGTGAACACAGCGCTCTAACCTGCTGAGCTACATCCCCGAACAAAAGATATTGTACATCACGAACCGAAAACTGTCAAGAGTGAAAATAAAATGCAGATCGATTCGTAAAGATATCAAAGTCGTTCCATCCTTTTTTTGTTGAGAAAGGACTCCAAAGTGGAGCGGGAGGGAAAAAGGGAGGAACGAAAAAAGAGACGTTCGAGAAGGAACGTCTCTAATGGATCCCGGCAGCTGCCTATCTTCCCGGGCCGTCTCCAGCCAAGTATTGTCGGT
>ONLX01000024.1 GCA_900318765.1 uncultured Eubacteriales bacterium | reverse complement strand
CAGCCTTCGGCAAAACAAACCGGCTTCTGTCACCCTCCTCGGCAGCCTGTTTTTTTAGGCTCCGTGCTGATCGAGAATGGTCTGCAGCGTAATCCCGTCCAGATAATCGGAAACGACGCGATCCAGCCCCTGCCAGACGGGGAGCGTCGGGCAGTCGGCGCTGCGCACGCACAGGCTCGGATCGCCGACGCAGTTCACAGGTGTGAGCGACCCTTCGGTGAGCCGCAGGATCTCGCCGACCGTGCATTCGGAGGGCAGCTTTTTCAGCCGGTACCCGCCCTGGGCGCCGCGCCCGGTCTGCAAATATCCCGCGCGGTGTAGCATGGGAACGATTTGTTCGAGATATTTTTTGGAGATCGCCTGCCGCTGCGCGACTTCCGTCAACGAAACGAACCCGTCTCCTTGATGCAGGGCAAGGTCGGTCAGCATCCGCAGGGCATAGCGTCCTTTTGTCGAAATTTTCATATCCTACTCCTCTTCTCGCCGATCATCTTACCACAGATTCGGTCGAATGACAAGAAAAAACAGCCGCAGCGCATCCGCACACGGCTGTAATCTGCAATTGGGGGGAGTTAATCCCGCTCCGGCTCCAGAAGATACTCATCGTCCGAAAAGGTCAGATCGTCCGTTTCGTCGATCATTGCGTCGTTGTAATCGTCGTGCAGCAGCTCGCGGTAATAGGTATCGCGCGTTGCAAGCTCGATCGGATCCAAAATTCCGTCGCCGTCCAGATCAAATGTTTTCATAGGAAACCTCCAAAGCATTTGTTCGGTTTCTACCATACCATAAATGCGCACGCAATGCAAGCAGATTCCTGTAAAACCGTTACGGCATCCGCAAAGAAAACGATTCCGTTGCGTAGCGAACGCCGTCGGGATCGATCCACAGCGCCTCTGCGCCGCACGCTTCCACCAAGCGCGACCCCTCCGTACGGTCCATCAGAAACAGCGCGGTCGACAGCGCGTCCGCGAGCGCGGAGTCGTCGCACACGACCGTAACCGAGCTCCATCCGGTTGCCGGAAACAGCGTTTCGGGGTCGATGATGTGGTGATACCGTATCCCGTTCAGCGTAAAAACGCGCTGATAATCGCCGCTCGTCACGACCGAGCAGTTTTCGGCACGAATTGTGAGCAGCAGCGTCGCCGCATCGAACGGATCCTGAATCCCGACGGTCCATTGCTCGTTGCCGGGCTTCGTTCCTTTGACGACGACGTTTCCGCCGAGGCTCAGGAGGTATCCGTCCGGCAGAATTCCCTCTGCGCATTTTGCCGCATATCCCTTTGCGATCGCGCCGACGTCGAGCCGCGCCTCGGGATCGGTCAAACGGACGGTCCCTGCCGCTTCATCGATCTCCAACCGATCGAATCCCGTGTGGCGGGCGGCAGCCTTCAGCGCTTCCTCGGAGGGAAGAACGGCCGTTTCGGGGGAATCGAGGGCGGCCGTTCGTGCGTCATGCCAGAGCGACAGCACGGCGCCGAGCGTGATATCCACGCGGTGATCGGTCAGGATATCGACCTCCCGGCCGAACTGCAGCAGGTCGATGATCCGCGCGTCGACGCGAACCGGCGTGCCGCCTGCGTTGTCGTTGATCGTTTTCAGATTCGGCATGGTTGCATCGTGATAGATATCGAACAAGGCGTGCAGCGTCCTAAGCTCTGAGAAGACGCGCTCCGCCGTTTCCATAAAGGCGGCTTCGGTTGCCGCGTAGCCGGTCAGAACGGTCACGGTGTCAAAGAATTCATATCGGGTCTCGGTGTAGCGACCGAGCTGCGGTGTGCAGCCGACCGGCAACAGGAAAAGAACGCAAAGCAGCAGCGCGAATACTCGTTTCATAGGCTTCCTCCGGATGGCATCCGTTTTCGGTAGGCATCCCACCCCACAAGCACGCCGCCGGTTGCCGCGCCGGTCAGCGCGCCGGTGACCGCGGAGATTACGAGCAGCAGCGGAAGATAGGAAACGATCGAAACGCTTCCGATCACCGCCATCGCCGCAAGGATCTGGCCGATGCTGTGCATCGCGGCGCCGATCATGCTCACCCCGTAAACCGAAAGGCGCTTCGAGCGCGAAGCGATCGCCATCGCCGTCAGCGCAAGCGCGCCGCCCGCGAGCGAGTACAGAAGCGACGTCACACTGCCCGAAAAGACGCTGCCGAGGACCGCGCGCAGCAGCAGAATCGCCGCGGCATACGGCGTGCCGAGCACGCAGAGCGCAGAGAGCGTTACAATATTGGAGAGCCCGAGCTTCACGCCGGGCAGCGGAATCAGCAGCGAGATCGGAAGAAAGCGCTCAAGGAGCCCGAGCGCAAGCGCAAGCGCGGTCAGAATCGCGGTAAGGGTCAGCTTTTTGACAGTCACAGCTCCCTCCTAATGCACAACGATATCGACGTCCGCTTCGCCGACCAAACGGATCTCGATCCGGTTCGGCAGACACACGATGCTGCGCCCCGCGCGGCTTTGCGGACCGGTATGCACGCAATCCTCGCCTGGACACGTTGCGTGCGTGACGGCAACCGTACCGTCATGGATCGTCACGGTGTTTTCATAGTCGCCGCCGATCACCAGTTCGGTATCGACATTGAGCGGAAGTTCGTACAGCAGCGCGCCGTTTTGATAGATCTGAACGGAAACGGGGGCAGAGGCGCGCGGAAGGAACAGCAAAAGCGCGAGCGCGCCGGCAAGCAGCAGAATCGCCGCAGCGACTGCGGCGTCCCAGCCGCGCGGTTTCGTCGCAAGCGTTCGCATGACCGTTTCCTCCCGGGTTTTTTCATATTATATAGCTATGCGCGGGGAGAAGTCAAGCCGCGGCGGTTTTTTGAAAGAAAGACTTGCTTTTGCGCCGGAAAACGGGTATCATGCACTATATGAATGTGAATGAGCAAATCACGCATGCGCTCGGCATTGCGCCGTCCGCCGATCCGAAACAGTTGTCCGCTCTGACGCTCGCGTACCTCGGTGATACGATTTACGATCTCTATGCGCGAACGTTCCTTGCGTTGACGGAAGACGCCCGTGTGCACGATCTGCACCTGAGGAGCAATCGGCTCGTCTGCGCGAAAGGGCAGGCGGAGGCGTTCTATCGGCTGCAGCCGATTTTGACGGAGGAGGAGCAGGCGGCGTTTCGGCGCGGACGCAACGCGCACAGCGCCACGGTTCCGAAGAATGCCGATGTGCGCGATTATCGCGTCGCGACCGGGCTCGAATCGCTGCTCGGGTACCTCTATTGCCTCGGACGGGACGAACGGATCGGGGAGCTGATGCACATTGCGCTCGGAAAGGAAAGTTGATATGACAATGAACGGTCGAAACGGCGATCGCTCGCGCGAGAACACCCGCGCCTACGGCGAAAAGCGTTCCTACGGGGAAAAACACACATACGGCGAAAAGCGTTCTAATGACGGGGAAAAGCGCGCCAACGGCGGAAAGCGTTCCTACGACGGGGAGAAACGCTCCTATGGCGAGCGGAACGCCAAAGCGCCGTCCTATACATTCTATGAAAAGCAGCCGAAGCCGGAGCAGCCCATCGAGCGGCCGTTGGAGACGGAGGAGGATGAGCAGCCGTATCTGCTGATCGGGCGCAACGCCGTGCGCGAAGCGATCCGCGCGGGACGAAGCATCGATCGCTTACTGGTCACCAAGGAGATGGACGGGAGCCTTCGGGAGATTGTCGGCCTTGCGAAAGATCGGAAGCTCGTGATCCGCGAGGTTGACCGCAAAAAGCTCGATGAACTCTGCATGCCGTTCGGGCATGGCGGCAAAACCGCGAACCATCAGGGGATCGTGGCGTATGCGGCGGGCGTGGAATACTGCACGGTGCAGGAGATTCTGGACGTTGCGAAAGAGCGCGGCGAAGCGCCGTTTGTGATCGTGCTGGACGGGATTGAGGACCCGCACAACCTCGGGTCGATCCTGCGCAGCGCGGACTGCGCGGGCGCGCACGGCGTCGTGATTCCGAAGCGGAGGAGCGCGCAGGTTTCGGCGGCTGCGGTCAAGGCGAGCGCCGGCGCAAGCGAATACAGCAAGGTTGCGCGCGTTGTGAACATCCGAGCGGCGATCGAGGAGCTGAAGGCGGCCGGGCTCTGGATTGCGGGTGCGGATATGGAAGGAAAGCCGATGCATCAGCAGAACCTGTCCGGACCGCTGGCTTTGGTGATCGGCAGCGAGGGCGACGGGCTTTCGAAGCTCGTGCGCGAAACGTGTGATTTCCTCGTTTCGATTCCGATGCGCGGGCATATCGATTCGCTGAACGCGGGCGTGGCGGCGGCCATCCTGATGTTTGAAAAGCGGCGTCAGGATGAGGCGTAAGCATGGAAGTACGGGATACCGATGAACAATTGATCGAAAAATTGCGTGCGGGCGACGCGGAAGCGGAGCGGCTGTTGTACGAACGGTATAAGCAGACGGTTCGCTCGCGCGCGCATACGTATTTTTTGATCGGCGCGGACCATGAGGACCTTGTACAGGAGGGAATGATCGGGCTGTATCGCGCGGTGTGTGATTACGACGCGGAAAAGGCGGCGTCGTTCCGCAGCTTTGCGGAACTGTGCATCACGCGGCGGATCCTGTCTGCGATCAAGCGCGCAACGCGGAAGAAGCATGCGCCGCTGAACACATATATTTCGCTGAACCAACCGATGTTCACCGAGCAGGAGGACGGAACGCTCTTCGATACGATGCAGAATCTGCGCGTGGTCGATCCGGAGGAGGAGCTGATCGGGCGCGAGGAGTATGAGCACATCCTCCGGTATCTGAACGACAATCTGTCCAAGCTCGAACAGACGGTATTGAATCTGTATCTGAACGGGTTTTCCTATCAGCAGATCGCGGTGAAGCTGAACCGGCCGCCCAAATCGATCGACAATGCGCTGCAGCGCATCAAGCATAAGATTGAGGCGCTGCGAACCGAGTGCGACGAATAAACGCAAAGGAGCGAACCAATATGACGATTTTCGAAGCGATGGAGCAGCGGCATTCGGTGCGCGCGTATGACGAGACCCGGCCGATCCCGGCGGAGATCCGGACGAAGCTTGCGGTGCTGTGCGATGAGGTGAACCGGGAAGGGGACCTGCATCTGCAGCTCGTGTTCGACGAGCCGGAGGCCTTCTCGGGCACGATGGCGCATTACGGGAAATTTTCGGGCGTAAAAAATTACATTGCCGTGATCGGCAAAAGCGGCGCACATCTCGATGAGCGCGCAGGATATGCCGGGGAAAAGCTCGTGCTTCGTGCGCAGCAGCTCGGACTGAACACCTGCTGGGTTGCGCTGACGTTCAAAAAGGTCCCTTCGGCGTACACGCTCGGTCCGAAGGAAACGCTTGTCGCGGTGATCGCATTGGGCTACGGCAAAACGCAGGGCAGCGCGCACCGTTCCAAGCCGATCGAATCAATCAGCGATTATCAGAGTGGCGACCCCGATTGGTACGCGCGCGGATTGCAAGCGGCGCTGCTCGCGCCGACGGCGGTCAACCAACAGAAATTTTCGTTCAGGCGTGCGGACAATGCGGTTCGCGTAACTGCGCCGCTGCTTGCGCCCTTCGGAAAGGTTGATCTCGGCATCGTCAAGCTGCACTTCGAGCTCGGCGCCGGCAAGGATACCTTTCATTGGGACGCGTAACAATTTAGATCTTCAAAAAAACGGAGCTGCAAAAAAGCAGCTCCGTTTTGCGTTGTTATTCCCGGATCAGCATCCAGGCGTTCGATAGGTCCGCGCTGTCGGAAACGGTTCCGTCCGACCAGACCGTGCGATGGATCTCCAGACTGCCGATCAGAAGCGTATGCGTCTCATCGACGGGACAGAGCATCGGAACCTCTTCTTCATAGAACGCATCGGACCCGTCGACCGAATTCACCATCGCCGCCGCGAATTCCAAGACGTCGATTTTGAAGAGTTCTCCGGAGTCCGGATCGATCCAGAGGATCGACGTGTCCGTTTGGATGTTTCGTTCCATCGGAACGATCTTCGTATACGAAGAAAGATCGATCTTCGTCGTACTCGGACTGGTAAAGACGTAATAGAAGTCCGGCGTTTCAACGGTCGGCTGTGCAAAAGGCCCCGGATCGGTTTCGGACGTTTTTGCATCCAGATGCGACAGCACATGCGTGCGTACCGCTTCGGCAAACGGAGAGAGCACGCCGCTCGCGTCCATAAAGTAGCGGAACCCGCTGCGGATCCGGGCTTTGTCCGGCTCCGAAACGGCCCGATCGGGCGAAACGATCGATCCGTCTCCGGCGAGCATCCCGTAGGCGCTGAGCACAGGTTTTAGCCGCTGCTCCTGCTCAAAGTTCGCAATGGTGAAAAGATTCAGCGGCGAAACGAGCAGCACAAGCGAAAGGGCGGCGGCGATCCAATAGAAGACGCGTAGCTTCCCTTTGCAAGCGCTCAGGACGATCGCGATCCCGCCGAGCAGCACGACGGCGACCGAGGCAACGCGCATCGGCGTCAGACCGTACGCGTCGATACGGATCCAGAGCCCGAGCACCTGCACCGCGATCACCGGAAGCAGGAGCAGCCCGCCAAAGCGCGCATACCATTTCGCAAACGGCGATTCCTCGCCCTTCAGCCCGAGCCAAAGCAGCAAAAATCCCACGATCGCGCACAGCCCGAACGGGTTCATCTGCCCGCTCGGCATCTTCCATTCAAGTGCGATGCGAACGATGTACGCGTAAAGAATCGCGAGCAGCACAAGGTAGAGCGGCAGCAGCACGTAGGTCAGCAAGATCGAGTAGGCGCGATAGCGCGGCCGTTCCTGCCCGGGTTTCGGCAAAAAGGAGAGGAACACCGTTGCGCCGACGCTCAGCAACGAGAAGACAAGAAAATACTGTGTCACGTCGAAGTCGATCGAAACGAGCAGCGTATCGATCGCAAGAAGAAACAGCATCAGCGCCGAGAATACGATCAGGAACAGCGTTCCGCCCCAGAATGCGCCGATGTATGCCGAGCGCGTCGCGCTGCCCTCCTGTGTGCGCGATTCGACGATCGCCATGCCGATCAAGGCAGCAATCAGACCGACGCCGAGCGTCACGAGCGGCGCGTAATCGAGCCATGCGTTTTCGCTTTGCGAAAGCCCGCGGTTGAAAAGCCACAGCCCGAGCGTGACCGGAACCGCGATCAGCAGCTCCCAGACTTTTTTCATCCGTACGTTCCGCTGTTCAAACCAAAGCTGCAGCATCGCGGCGATCGCCATGCCCGCTCCGAATCCGCGGAGAATCGGGAAAAGCGCTTCTTCATCGCGCCAGGGAGTAAAATCCGCTTTCAGGCAAATGCTCAGAATCAGCGCGACCAGGCTCAGCCCGACCGGAACCGCAAACCGCACGATGCCTTCCCCGAGCCCGTAAAAGAATCGCCCAAATGCGTTCGGCTTGCGCGGGGCCGTCTTTTCTTCGGTCGCATCGACCTTCAAAACCGATGGTTGTTCCATGTTGCTCTCCTTTTGCTGTTGCGTTTTTGAATTGTCGCCAGTATACCATCGGAAACATTGATTGTCAATGTTAATTTATTGAAAAACGAAAAAAACAAGTCCGAAAGCCGCATTCCTGTGCATCGCTTTGCGGGCAGAGGCGGGGAAAGGACGGGAAATTCACAGTTTGTTGACGGATTTCTTACATCTTGGCGTTTGTGCGTTTCTTGACAGGATTCGGCAGTTCTTCTATAATGAAACACGAATCATGGGAATGGAGTACCGATCCGGATGAAAGGTCGAATTGTATTGCTCGCCGCGGCGCTTTGCCTTGCGCTGACGGGGTGCGTTTCCAATCAAACACAGGAGATCGAGAGCGAGCCGGTCCCGGCAGCGGTCGCGGAGCTTACCTCCGCGCCGACCCAGATGGTCGTGGAGCTGACCCCGGTTCCGACACCGACCCCGTCGCCGACGCCGACCGCGACGCCGACGCCTTCCCCGACGCCGACGCCCACACCGACTCCTACGCCGACGCCCACCCCCACGCCGCACGCCGCGGTGGAACGGCTGATGATGGGGGAGGACCCGATCTCGTTTGTGGCGGCGCGGCACACATCGATTGCGCTGTACGAAAGCCCGGACAAGGACAGCGACGCGGTGACGCTTCGCACGTACAACAGCTATCCCGATGTGAACCATTTTCTCGTGCTCGAGCCGGAGGAGACGGACGGGTTTCTGCACGTCCGCTATGTGAAGGACGGGCAGGAGGGCTATGTGCGCTCGGTCGATGTGGCGGAAAGCCGCACATTCGGCGGGGAGCACAGCTACCTTGGGTTTTTCAACCGCCCGAACGTCACGGTCCGCAGCATGCCGCATCTCGAATACGGCCAGGTCGTTGCGCGGGAACCGTATGAAGCCGTGCGCGTGTTCGGACTCGGCGGGAAGGATAATGCGTACGCCTATGTCGTGACCGAGACCGGAGCGATGGGGTACGTGCCTGCATCGCAGGTCGCGCAGTCGTCCGATGCCGAGCTGGAAAGCGTGTTTTACGATGAGACCGAAGTGACCTCGGAGCCGTTTTCGGCGGAGAGCGTTCTTGCGATCGCGTCGGCGAAGACGGGCGAAAAGGTCGAGTCCGACGATGCGTTTGTCTATGGCGTATTGAAGGAAGCCGGATTGTCGTTCAACCCGTATTACTATGAGCTGTATCAGAAACCGCTGTCGGACAAGAACCTGTACCGCGCCAAGCTGTACATTGAGGATGCGTATAATTCGCTCGCGTTCAAGCTGTTCAATACGAGCGGATGGAACGTTTTGTACAACGGCGAGAAGACGCAGTGGCTGTACCTCGACGATCCCGAAGCGTTGGAGCCGGGTGATCTGCTGTTCTTCTCGGGGCACGGCAAGAGCGACCGGCTGATCGAAAAGAACGTCCGTGTCGTGTTCCGCGGCAAGTATTCGGGCTTTATTACAAACTGCGGTATCTACCTCGGCGACGAACGGATGCTCACGGTGCGTTCCGGCAAGGTCGTCGTGGAGGAGCAGATTTTCGGCAGCAATTCTTCGTATGCGGACGTGTTTGATTCCGCCAGGCGCATCTTGCCGTCGGTGGAGGATCCGCGCGCGTTCATGATCGAGACGATGATCTCGAACATCTACGACCGCCTCGGAACGCCGTACAGCAACGGGCAGCGCTTGGGCGACGCGTCGTACGACTGCTCCGGCATCGTTTGCTGGTCGCTCGGCACCATGGGGTTCAAACTGACCGACACGATGTCACTGTACATGGATATGGACGACGGGGAAACGACCGCGGCCGGGCTTGCGAACCGCAACTCGTTGTACTGGGAGGCGGTGGACGAAACGATTTCGCTCGACCTGCTGTCCAAGGAGCCCGGGGTCAAGGAGGATCTGGAGCGGCTTGAGCGCGGCGATCTCGCGTTCTGCTTCAACAGCAAGCGCAATGCCGTCGGCCACGTCATGGTCTACCTCGGCAACAACACGGTTATCCATTCGACGACAATCAACTCCGTCTACCGCGGCACGTTGGTCGCCGAAATCCGTCCGGAGCTTGCACGGCT
>ONLX01000019.1 GCA_900318765.1 uncultured Eubacteriales bacterium | reverse complement strand
GCAGAACGAAGGCGCGATGCTGATTTGCCGCAGTCTCGGCGATGTGCGAAAAAAGCGTGTTCTGGATGTCTGTGCCGCACCCGGCGGAAAAACCGCGTATCTGGCTTCCTTGTTTGAGAATGATATTTCCCTTACGGCATGGGAGCTGCATCCGCATCGGAAAGAACTGATGGACGCAACGTTTTTGCGTCTGCATGTCGACGCGGTCACGGAATGCCGCGATGGAACCGTTCTGTATGAGGATGCGGAAGAGTCGTTCGACGCCGTTCTGCTTGATGTTCCCTGTACGGGTTTGGGGCTGCTAAGCGACAAACCGGACGTTCGATACCGCAAAACGGAAGCGGATCGGGATGCCATTGTGAGTGTTCAAAGCAAGCTGCTCTCCGTCTGTTCCCGATATGTCAAGCCGGGCGGAACACTGGTTTATGCAACATGCACCATTTCCCGTAAGGAAAACGAATTGCAGGTTGCGGGTTTTCTGAAGCAACACCCGGACTATTCTTTGGTTTCCGAGCGGCAGTACCTGCCCGAGACCGATGGAATCGATGGGTTTTATCACGCTACTATGAGGCGAGAAACCGTATGACTTGGATGGACATGACCGAATCGGAGATTCGTGAAACGATGCTCTCTTACGGAGCACCGGCTTTTCGCGCAAAACAGGTTTCCGATTGGTTGAAAAAAGGGGTGCGTCCGGAAGCGATGACCAATCTGCCCAAATCCCTGCGTGAGCACATGGCTGAAATTCCATTCGGGGGCGCACGGATTTTTCAAAAATATGTCTCTCCGAAAGACGGTACCGTAAAATACCTCTTTGCGCTCGAAGACGAAAACCTTGTCGAGGGCGTTCTGATGCGCTACTCCTACGGCAATACCGTTTGTCTCTCCACGCAGATCGGCTGCAACATGGGCTGTAAGTTCTGCGCGTCTACGCTCAATGGCTGCGTACGGAACCTGCGTCCGGGCGAAATGCTCTCCTTTTTGGCAGAAATCGAACGGGATGAGCCGCCGAAACCCGATCAGTCGCGCACAATCACGAATATTGTTTTGATGGGAAGCGGCGAACCGCTTGACAACTACGACAATGTCGTAACGTTTTTGAAGCGCGTTACATCTATGGAAGGTCCGAACATCAGCGCTCGAAACATCTCCATCTCCACCTGCGGAATCGTTCCGAAAATCTACCGGTTTATCGAGGACGCGCCGCATGTGACCTTGTCCATTTCGCTTCACGCGCCGAACAACGAAATTCGTTCCGGCGTGATGCCGATCAATAAAGCATATCCGATCGAGGAGGTTCTGGCTGCTGCAAAGGCATACGCCGAGCGTACGGGCAGGCGGGTTGTTTTCGAATATGCATTGATCGGCGGAACAAATGATTCCCATGCCGATGCAATCGCCTTGGCAAGAAGGCTTCGTGGAATGCTTTGCCATGTGAACCTGATTCCCTTGAATCCCGTAAAGGAACGCGGATTGATGGGCGTATCACGCGAGCACGCATACCAATTCTGCGAGTGGTTGACACAGGAACACATTTCCGCGACAGTGCGGCGGGAAATGGGTACGGATATTGACGGCGCCTGCGGGCAGTTACGAAGGAGGGTCTTACATGAACTTAACGGGTAAAACGGAAACGGGCAGACGTTCGCACAACGAGGATTCGTTCTGCATTTCTTCCGAGCCGAACGGTCGTATTTTTGCCGCGGTTTCCGACGGAATGGGCGGTCATGCTGCCGGGGAAACTGCCAGTCGGTTATCGATCGAAACCGTGTCCCGCATCTTCCATGATGCGCCGGAGCTTCTGGAAGGAACGCTCGCCCTTGCCTTTTCCGAAGCGAATCGAGTCGTATTTGAAACCGCGGAACAGCATCCGGATATGTACGGAATGGGCGCAACGCTCGTTTGTGCCGTTCCCTTCCCCACTCGCTTCCTTGCAGCAAACGTCGGCGATTCCCGCTTGTATCTGTTCCATAACGGTGCGCTCCGGCAAATCACGCATGATCATTCATACGTTGCGGAGCTTGTCCGACGCGAGATCATCACCCCCGAGGAAGCAAAGACGCATCCGCGGCGCAACTGGGTAACGCGGGCGATCGGTACCGAGCCGCACGTGAAGGTGGACCTCTTCTCGGAAGAGTGGGAAGCGGGCGATATTCTGATTCTGTGTTCCGACGGGCTTTTCGGCAGTCTCAATGATGCCGATTTTTGCCGAATTCTCGCAAGCTGTGCCGACCTTGACGACGCCTGCGAAACGCTCTCTGCGCTTGCCTATGAAAACGGAAGTTCGGACAACATCACCGTTGTCCTCATTCAAAACGCGGAGGATGCACAATGATCGGCGTCATTCTCGATCGTAAATATCGAATCTTGGAAGAAATCGGCTCCGGAGGCATGGCAAAGGTCTATAAAGCGGTCAACATGACCAATCGAAAGACGGTCGCCATCAAAATGCTCAAGAGCGAATTTAAGGACGATACGGAGTTTTTGCGCCGGTTCTCCCGGGAAGCCGGCACCGTCATGAAACTCTCCCACGAAAACATTGTGCGCGCGTATGAGGTCGGCGACTATGAAGGCTTGCCGTACATTGTGATGGAATACGTTGAAGGGCATACGCTTAAGGAACTGATCGATTCAAACGGTCCGTTCCCGATCCGTACGGCGATCGGCATCACCTGCCAGATTCTCGACGCGTTGACGCAGGCGCATGAAATCGGTATCATCCATCGGGACGTGAAGCCGCAGAACGTGATTGTTACCGATCGCGGAAAGGCAAAATTGACCGATTTCGGCATTGCGCGCGAAGCAAATGCAACGACATCCACGTTCAGCGGCAAAAAGGTACTCGGCTCTGTACACTATATTTCTCCGGAGCAAGCCAAAAACGCGATTGCAACGGAAGAAAGCGATCTCTACTCCGTCGGTATCACACTCTATGAGATGCTGACCGGCACGGTCCCGTTCACTTCCGATTCGACCGTAGCGATCGCGCTGATGCATATTCAGGATAAGCCACGTCCTCCAAAGGAACTGAATCCGGCAATCCCGAATGCGCTGAACGATATTGTCATGCGCGCATTGGAAAAAGATGCTTCGAAGCGATACGAATCAGCGCGTGCGATGCGAACGGATCTGGTCCGCTCGATCGGCAATCCGAACGGAACGTTTGTTCGGGATCGCACCAACGGCACGACGCTTCCTTCCCGTAAGACCGTTTCGGTCTATCTGATGATTGCGCTCGGTGTTTTTATTCCGATTCTCGCAATCGTCGTCGGACTGCTGATCTATACAACGTCTTGTCAGAAGCGTCCGGCCGATCCGACGAAAGCGGAAACGGAAACGGTTGATATCCCTATGGCTTCGGAATCTCCCGTAACTGTTGAGCCGACGATCGTGCCGATGGAGCAGCCGACGGCGACTCCGGCACTCTCCCGCTCTGCCAACGTGATCGGGCTCTCCCTTGACGACGCGCTGATCGTTCTGCAGAACGCAAATTATTCGGAGATCTACGTCACTTTTACGACGGAAAAACAATCCGGGGCGATCACAAACAGCGTCGTTACGCAGACAAACTATGAGGATTCGCCGGATACGAAGCGCGCGGAGCTCGTCGTCTATCGGGCGTCCCTGGGCAGTTATCATGCTGACGTATCGTTCACGTTTACGCCGCCGGAATCCGGCGCACACATTCGGATTGTCTATGAATCGACCAATTATCTGGACATTCCGTATCGCGTCATCGTACACGAAACGGACCGTCCGTATGAGAGTACCGACGTTACCGTTGCGGCAACGGTATACTGTTACGATCCCGTTACGCGGCAATTGATCCTCAACGTGAACGGAGAAGACCTGACCGCGCAGGCGGTGGCATTTACGAAATGAGTACGGAATACGGCATACTTCTGAAAGGGATCGGAAGCTTCTATGAAGTTCTGACCGACGCAAAAGAATCGGTGACCTGTAAGGCACGCGGTTTGTTCCGAAAAGAACATATGGTTCCAACGGTCGGCGATCGCGTGGAATTTATGCGGCAACCGCAGGGCTACGCGTTGATTACACAGATTCTTCCCCGCAAGAACCTGTTGATACGTCCGCCGGTTGCCAATATTGACCGCATCTTTTTAGTGGTTTCCGCTTCGGTGCCGGAACCGGACTGGATGCTCTTGGATGAAATGATCCTTGAAGCCGAACGGCTTCATATTGAACCGATTCCCGTCATGAACAAGGTGGATACGGATGAGGAGCCGATCCGGCAGTTTTTAACCGAGTATTCGGCCTTTCATCCGATCTGCGTGAGCGCACACAGCGGTGACGGATTGGAACAGCTGCGGCAATTGATGGAAGGTTGTGTCTCATGCTTTGCCGGGCAATCGGCTGTCGGGAAATCCTCTCTTCTGAATGCGCTTTTTTCCGATTTGCATCTGACCGTCGGCGAGCTCTCCGCCAAGACGGAGCGTGGAAAGCATACGACGCGGCATGCGGAATTGCTGCCGTATGCGAACGGGGCGGTCCTCGACACGCCCGGTTTCTCGCTCTGGGAAGCAAGCCCGATGGAGCAGGAAGAGCTGAATCGGCTGTATCCGGAGTTTTCCGATGCGCCTTTCCCCTGCCGCTATCCGGACTGCATGCATGATACGGAACCGAATTGCGGTGTTAAAGAACTTTTGGCCACCGGGGAACTGACGATGGGGCGTTATGAACGATATCTGCGCATTGCGCATGAACACCAACAGAGGAGGAAACATCGCTATGATTAAGATTGCGCCTTCCTTGCTTTCGGCAGATTTTGCCAAGCTCGGTGAAGCGACTTCCGCTCTTTCCAACTGGGGTGCGGATTGGGTCCATTTTGATGTCATGGACGGCAATTTTGTTCCGAATATCACTTTCGGTCCCGGGATGTGCAAAGCGATCCGCCCCTATACGAAACTTCCGATCGATGTTCACCTGATGGTCGAGCATCCTTCCGACTGGATCAAACCATTCTGCGACGCTGGGGCGGATTGGATCACGTTCCATGTGGAATCCTCGGAGCGGCATCTGCACCGTGCTTTGCAGCAGATTCACGCAGCAGGCTGCAAAGGCGGCGTTGTGCTTTGCCCTGCGACACCGGTTGAATCCTGTCTGCATCTTCTGTCGGAATGCGATCTCGTCCTTTTGATGAGCGTTAACCCCGGGTTCGGCGGACAGAAATTTATTCCGGAAACGCTTACAAAAATCCGAACGCTGCGCTCTGCGATCTTAGAACGCGGTCTTGCCACCGAAATCGAGATCGATGGCGGGATCAATCCGGAAACCGCTCGGTCCTGCATCGATGCCGGCGCAACGATTCTCGTAGCCGGAAATGCGGTCTTTCGCGCAGATGATCCCAAGGCAATGATTGCTTCGCTTCGCGGTTGACAAAGCAAGAAAAGAGCTGTGTACAAACTTGTACACAGCTCTCTGTTTTTTTGATCCTTATCCACTGTATTTCGCAATCAGCGCATCCATGTCCGCCTGCGAATACTTGAACTCCTTTCGCACCTGCTCCAGAACGATCGACGGACGCTGTTCGATCTTATTGCGAAGCGAAGCAACTTCCTTCTGCCACGCGGAATAAGATTTCGGATGTCCCCATCGCGCGATATGGCGCTGCATCTCCGGCTCATATTCCGCAACCACCCGGTCAAACAATTCCAACAGCGTTTCTGCGCTGAACTGGGTCATCACGACCTCAACATACCGCTCAACGAACTTCTTTCGGAACGACTCGTTCGTCTTCAGGGCTACGGTGAAGTAGAAATACGTCATTGATCCGTGCGCCGACGCCTGCCCGGCTTTGTTGAAGTACAGATGCATGATGTCACGCGTTGCGCTGCTCATAAAGCAGTAATCGAGGTCGTACAGAATCGGGCGCCACTTCAGTTTGTAGTCCGTTGTACGCCAATACTTCTGATTGAACGTATCGGTTTCGAGCATAAACGTGCGGCAGATCACGTAATCGATGAAATAATCCTCGTCAACCTGTTCCAAAAAGTCCTGATACTTGGCGTCATCCGAGAGGTTCAGGTTCTTGGCGGAATTGAAGATTTTTTTGAAATCCGTGTTGGTGCCCTTCATGGCGGTCGCGCCGTTTCGCATGATGGTATTGACCGTATCGGAATCGACCCCATAATGCGTCTCAAGATACCTCGAATTCAATTCCTCATTGAAATCATAAACGCCGTAATATGCGCCGTTGATATAGACCACCACACAACGCGAGTTCGCGCAATCGACGTTCAGCCCGATGCAGGCGCGTGATACGTACGCATCACGCATGCGAGCCATGTCGTAGTCCTGCCCTGCCTGGCGCAGTGCAAACGCTCCGAATTCCCGGAACGGATAGTCGTCAAAGAACGGATAATCCACCGTGCGCTGGCCATACGCAGCGCGCAGGCCGAGGGTTAAGGAACGTTGGCTGATATACGTCAGCGTGCCGCGCCCCTTTGCCTTGATATCGCACGGAAAAGAGGTTCCGATCCCACCGTCACTCTCGTAATAGCTGACAAATCCCTTCCGTTCCTTGATATTCTTATGTTCCTTCACATTCCAGACGGTTTTGAAATCCGCCGGTGCCATGGAAATGCATACCACCGGGACCGTATGCGGCTCTTCAAACAGATACGTATACGTGATGATCTCGCTGTCCATCAGCCCGTCTGAGACTGCGTAAGCGCGGATTACACTGTTCTGCGAAATCGGAATCGGTCCGGTATAGCGATTCGACTTTTTCGACGGCTCGCTTCCGTCGGTCGTATAATAAATCGTTGCGTCCGTTTGCAGATCAGACAGGGTCAGCGAGAACGCATTCGTCCGATACAGCGCAGTCTCGGAAAACGTCGGTTCAGACGTGTAGCCAACCTCATAGCTTCCGCCGTTTTCCTTCCCCTTGGTCGGTTTATGATAAAAAACGCGCCGCACCGTCGGATCACTTTCGATCCGTCCGGACGACATGCCGACGCGCTGCACGCCGGTTTCAAAGGTATCGATAACGGTCTGCCCATCCGGTTTCAGAAGATAAATCGTCTCTCCGGAAGGCGATACGCTGAAACTTCCGCTGTACTTGGAGACCGAAACGGACGCGTAATCCCCCGCCTCGAGCAGGAGCGATGCGATCCGATATTTGGTCGGTTGATCAATATCGTCCGTCAGATAGTAGCCGTTTAAGGAAACCGCTTCTTCGCCGCCGTTGTGCAGTTCGACCCAATCGTCCTCTCCGCTGCCGCGTTCATGGATTGCGCAGACTTCGGAGATATACACACCGTCAGATTGAAAAAAGCCGAACGAGTCGGCTTCGGAACGGGCATGTCCATTCGGAGCAAGCGGCGTCGGTTCCCCGTAATACACGATCGTCCCGGCAGAATCCCGTCCGATCGAGACATTGCTGCGAACCTGCGCTATGACAAGCTGATCATAGGTGTTCGTATTGGGATCGTAAAGCTTGAGCGTCTCTCCTTCGGACAGCGAGAAACTCGCGTGCAATTCGTTCCCCACGGATTCCTTTCCATCCAGAAAGATCAGAAGATATCCGTTTGCAGGAATGGATACGGCCGGGAAGGTCCATTTGGTCCAATCCTTGCTATCCGTCAGATACCAACCGTTCAGATCCACCGCGCTGTCCGTCGTGTTGTACAGCTCCACCCAATCGGAACGGTCTCCGTCCCGATCCGCAATGCTGTAAGAATTGCTTGCAAGTGCCTCGTTCAGAATAACTTTGCTGTTCAATCCGGTATAAATCGCCTCGGGATCGTCTGCTTTCTCCTCGTTCGGATCTTCCTCAACGTAATCCGTAAAAACGTTTTCCGCATTCGGTGTCGAAGTTGCGGTAAAGCGATAGGAGCCATCTGTATCCCGTGCCCACGTCATATCCTTATGCGGCGTCTCACCGAATTCAACTTCCGCGCAGAGCAAGCCATGCTGATCAAACAAAAACAGGTGGTCTCCGTAGCGGCTGATGCCCATTCGCACACAGATATGCCCATCATCCGTGTTGCATTCCGAAGAGCAGCACAAAATCAAAAGATATCCATAGGCCGGAATCGTTACATCAAGATTGGGCTTATCGAAGTCTCCTTCATCGTCGGTCAGAGCAAATCCGTTCAGGTCGATCGCTTCCCCCGTCGTGTTGAACAGCTCTACCCAGTCGCATCCGGCACAGCCGGCACAAAGAATCGCCTCATTGTTGCGTGCCGAGACTTCGGAAAACACAATCCCCTGCTGCGGAGTATACTGTGCTTGCTCCGCTTCCTCCTGAGAAGGTACTTCCGCGATCGTTGCATACAGCGTTGTATCGTTTTCTTGAAGCGGCGTCGGCTCCGCACAATAACCGTATGACCCATCCGCCATGCGCGCAAAGGAGACATCGCGCCTGAGCTCCGGAACCGTCAACTCCTGAATCAACTGCAGATTGGCATCTTCGAGAGCCAGGTTTTCTCCGCTCTGTTTCAGCGAGAAGCCGATGCAGATCGGTCCGCCCTCGTAGGACAACAGATCCGTTTCCTGTTCCTTGGTCGCAAGCAACAGCAAAAATTCACCCGGCGCAAGCGTGACATCCGGCAAAACAAATGCCTTCTCAGTCTTTTGAATGTTATCCGTAATCCGATAGCCCAGAAGGGAAACCGAACCCGTGCCGACATTTTTCAATTCAATCCAGTCCGGCGAGCCGAGCACATCGTCCCGGAAGCTTTCGCCGTTGCTCGTAACCACCTCATTGATCACGATGGAAGGTCCGGATACAGCAGCATCCGACCATTCGCCGGTGCAGCCTATGGACGCAAGCAGCAAAATGGCTGCCAACAGCCCCGTCAGAATTGTTTTTATGGAAAAAGATTGCTTCATAGCCGAATTTCTCTCAATACTGTATTGAGGATAGTTTACCACAAATCGACAGGATTGAAAAGGTTTCGATGCGAACTTTCTGCAAAAACTTTTTGAACACAGAAAAGAACCCGATCAAATCGATCGGGTTCCAGACTTTTTTTCAGTCGTTCAGGTCTTCTCTCCGCTTCAGAAGCGTTTGCAGCATCTCCTCCGCAACAGCGCGCTTTCTGCGCTCCTCACTGACCACCGCCTCCGGCGCACGGGATACGAATTTCTCATTCGAAAGTTTCGCGTCTGCACGGGTAACCTCACCGCGCATCCGTTCGATTTCCTTTTCTACGCGCGCGCGTTCCTCGTCAAGATCGACGAGCGATGCAAGCGGGATGAACACTTCCGCGCCTTCACATACGAGATGGATATCGGTCTTGGCAACTGCGCCGCGTTCATCGGAAAGCGAAATGCGCTCAGCGCCGACAAGGCGCATCAAAAGTTGCTCCGCGCCCTGATAGGCATTCGGATTCGGCACGACAAGCCGGACCGCGATCTTCTGTGCGATCGGAACCTTCCGCTCCGCTCGCAGGTTCCGAACGGCACGCACCACATCCATCAACGATTCCATCGATGCGGATTCACGCTCAAACGACGGAATATCGCCTTCCTTCGGCCATGCGGTCAGCATGATCGTTTCGGCATGATTCGGCAGCCGCTGATACAGCTCTTCGGTAATGAACGGCATGAACGGATGCAGAAGCTGCATCGATGTCGAAAGGACTTTCAAAAGCACGGCCGAAACGCGCTGCTTCTCCGCCGCATTGTCGCTGTACAGCGAAGGCTTGGCCATCTCAATATACCAATCGCAGAACGAGCCCCAAATGAAGTCGTAGATTTTCTCCGCCGCAATGTTGAGTTCATATGCGTCAAGATTCTTCGTGACCTCTGTAATCGTCGTGCGAAGCTTGGTCAGGATCCACTTATCCGCAAGCGATAGCTCCGCAGGATCGAACGCGTCGGATGCATTCTCATCGAGATTCATCAGCACGAACCGGGACGCATTGTACACCTTATTGCAGAAATTGCGCGCAGCTTCAACCTTCTCCCAATAGAAGCGCATGTCGTTTCCGGCAGCATTCCCCGTAACCAAAGAGAACCGCAACGGGTCGGCACCGTATTTTTCGATCACGTCGAGCGGGTCGATCCCGTTTCCGAGTGACTTGGACATCTTTCGTCCCTGTGAATCGCGCACAAGTCCATGGATATACACCGTATGGAACGGCGGCTTTCCCATCACTTCACAGCCGAAAACGATCATTCTGGCAACCCAGAAGAAGATGATATCGTATCCGGTGCAAAGCGTATCGGTCGGATAGAAGTACTTGAGTTCCTCCGTCTCATCCGGATAGCCGAGCGTCGAAAACGGCCACATTCCCGACGAAAACCATGTGTCCAGAACATCCTCATCCTGATGAAGCTTTCCGCCGCAGTTCGGGCAGCATGCAGGCGTCGTTTCGGATACCGTCATTTCGCCGCAATCGTCACAGTAATACGCGGGAATGCGATGTCCCCACCACAGCTGACGGGAGATGCACCAATCGCGGATGTTTTCCATCCAATTGAAATACGTTTTGGAAAACCGTTCCGGCACGAATCGCACTTCGCCGCTGCGCACCGCTTCAATCGCCGGCTTGGCAAGTTCCTTCATGCTGACGAACCACTGCTTGGAAACCAAGGTTTCAATCGTCGTATGGCAGCGGTAACACGTTCCGACGTTATGCGTATAGTCTTCGGTCTTTACAAGATTTCCCGAAGCAGCCAGTTCTTCACACAGCGCTTTGCGGCATGCAAAGCGATCCAGTCCGGCGAATTTTCCGCCGAGTTCGTTGATATGCCCGTCATCGGTGAACACGCGGATCACCGGCAGATTGCAGCGCACACCGACCTCAAAATCGTTCGGGTCATGACCCGGCGTGATTTTCACGGCACCGGTTCCGAAATCCATCTCGCAATACGCATCTCCGACGATTGGAATCTCCCGACCGACGACCGGAATGACCACGGTTTTACCGATGAGATCGATATAGCGTGGATCGTTCGGGTTCACAGCGATCGCCGTATCGCCGAGCATCGTTTCGGGGCGCGTCGTTGCCACCGTAATCGAATACGAGCCGTCGGGCGCGTCGTACCGAATGTTCCACAGATGCGACGCCTGTTCCTCATACTCGACTTCGGCATCCGAAAGCGCAGTCTTGCAATGCGGGCACCAATTGATGATCCGATCGCCGCGATAGATCAAGCCCTTGTCATACAGCCGTTTGAATACCTTCAAAACCGCGCGGTTGCAGCCTTCGTCCATCGTAAAGCGCTCGCGTTCCCAATCGCAGGAAGATCCCATTTTCCGGAGCTGCCGAACGATCGTGGAACCGTATTGATTGCGCCATTCCCACGCGCGCTCCAGGAACTTTTCACGACCGATATCACGCTTATCGATCCCCTCTTTTGCCATCTGTTCGACGATTTTGACCTCGGTTGCAATCGAGGCATGATCCGTTCCGGGCATCCACAGTGTTTCGAACCCGCTCATACGCTTGTAGCGAATCAGCGTGTCCTGCAGCGTATTGTCCATCGCATGACCCATATGCAGCTTTCCGGTGATGTTGGGTGGCGGAATCACGATCGTATAGGGCTGCTTCTCGGGATTCGGCACAGCATGGAAATAGCCGTTTTTCTCCCATTTCTCATACCAGGCTTGCTCGACCGATGCGTGATCATACGTCTTCGGCATTTCTTCTTTCATATTGCTCCTCCGTATTTCCGAAATAAAAACGTTCCACTCGTCAAAGGACGAATGGAACGTTCGCGGTACCACCTTTGTTAAACGGCATATGCCGTTTCTCTCAACGCCTGTAACGCAGCGACGCGAATGCGGTTACTTGAATTTCCCCGCACCGGCTCCAAAGCGACCTTCCGAAGAATTCTGCCGAACCGCCCTTGCAGCCTATGAAGCGGTCTCTCTGACGGGAATGCCTCCGTACTCCTCTTTTTCCAAGCCTTTTTTCGTTACGATTCTATCACAAAATCGCGCTTTGTCAAGCCTATTTCGCCGAATTCGCGTTCGCCTTTGCCCATGCAATCAGCTTCGGTTCCAACAGATCGAAATAGGACGGTCCCCAGGACAGATATTCCCGATAAAAGTCTTTATCCTGGAACGAGAACAGCGCGCGGCAATCTTCCGTCAGTTTATACTGTTGGCAAAATCCGAACTGATATTTGAAATAGTACGTCGGGAGATTGACCGAAATCTCATAGATAAGATCGGCGTAGATATCCATGTTCCATTCGGCCAGATACTCCGTCATCTTCTCTTTCGACGCGCCTTTTCCGTTTACGAGCAAGCCCGCGATCACAACAATCGTGTTGGTCAGCTCATCGTTCAGGACGGAGGTCATCGTATCCGCCGTTCCGAACATATCGGCACGCTTGGCAACGCTGTATTCTGCATTCGTGGACCATGCCTCTGCATAGCCGATCGGCTCAATCGCCATCTGGAACAGCGGAATTGTTCCGAGATCGTACTGATACGTATACTGGAACATGTGTCCCGGATACCCTTCGTGCGCAAGCGTCAGCAAGTCCGTATCAACACCAGGATTGGTCAGAATCGTATTATCCCTGTAATGATCCGCAGCGGGAATCAGATAGGCAGCAGGGCTGAAACCATCCTGCAGTTCCGGAGGAATCTCCTTATAGGTAACGCGGATCTCGGGCATCGGCGGTACGATATCCGTGATCAACGTTTTCAGGTAACGCTCATCGCCTTCGATGGAGCCGGTTGTAAACTCCTCTTTTCCGGAGGACTTCCGATGCACAGCCATGAGCTGATTGTACAATTCCAGCGAAAGCGTATCGAGGAAGATGATCGCTTCATCTACCGTCATGTTGCTCGCGGATTCTTTTTTGAGCTCGATCTCATAATACCGCAGCGCATCGTCCCCCATCTCCTTTGCTCCGCACATTTTCCGGCAATAAGGACGCAGGGCGTCGATGCCGTCCCGCAGAGATTGATACGCATCGGTAAACGCGCCGTGAACCAAAGCGTCGTTCTGTTCATAGTACGCCTGCTTCTGTTCCTCGGTCAGCCAATCGACATCCTGGAGCGCTTCCCGGAACGTCGAATAGAGATAGCTGGTCTCGCGGCTTTCGATGACGTTATCCAAGTCCTTCAGAACGGTGTCCAGCATTTCTTCCGTCATAAACAGTCCGCGTTCCGCACGGCCCTGCTCAAATGCAAGCACGCTGTCATAATAACGCGGAACGTCCGCCAAGAGGGTCAGATAGTTCTTGACGTCATGCTCGTCCCGGAATTCGTACAGACCAAACGTCAGCGGCAGATTCAGCTGCAACCCGACCGTCTCTTCGAGCGGCTCATAATCGTAGAACAGTCCCTCATAAGCAATCTGGTTTTCAAAGAAACGGACATAGTTGTCATACGCGAACCGATACTGATCGCAGAGGCTCTCCGCATCAAACGAACGCAGCCGAGTCAGCCAATTGCGGCATTCCGCAATCCATTCCGCATCCGCTTTCTCAGACAGTTCCCCAAGCGTCACCGGAACAGTGGATGCGTCAATCCCATACGCGGAAGGATCATAGCAATACTGGTCCAGCGTGATGACATCGCTCGTGACATACCATACAAACAGTTCGCGATCCAGAGCAAGGAAAGCTTCGTTTGCGGAATCCAAGCCCGGATTCTTCGGCAAAACGGAAGACTGCTCCGTGCTCGGCGGTGTGGTGCTGCTCGGAAGCAGATTGCCGATTCCCGGTACGACGTCCGAAAACTCATCCCGAATACTCTCGCTGATATCTTCTTGAATCCCCTGAACGATTTCATTCGTTCCGTTCTTCGCGTTGCAGGAGGCACAGCTCAATGCAGCGCATCCGAGCAGAACATACGTGCAGCCGGTGGCGGAGGCAAGCATTGCCAGACACAGCAGCAGCGCAAGCATTTTCTTTACGATTGGTTTCATAGTTCTCCTTTCGTTACCCATTCGGGTACTGTTCCGTTGATCGATAACCGTTTCAAGGCGGTTATAAAGTCTTCCGGCAGAGGCGCGGTAAACACCATTTGCTCTCCGCTGATCGGATGTGTAAACTGCAGGCGATATCCATGCAGCGCCTGAGAATACAGTCCGAGCTTCGGCGCGATCGATCCGTAGACCGGATCTCCGAGAATCGGATGCTTCTCATAGGCCATGTGGACACGGATCTGATGCGTTCGCCCGGTTTCCAACTCTACATGTAAAAACGTTGCGTCGCCATACCGTTCCAGAACCTGCCAATGCGTGACCGCCCGTCGCCCATCTTTTACGACGGCCATGCGCTTCCGATCCGTTTGATGCCGACCGATCGGTGCGTCAATGGTTCCCGCATCCGCTTTGAGATTTCCGTGAACCAAGCAGACATAGCTGCGATGTGCCGAATGATCGGCAAACTGCGCAGCAAGCCGTTCATGCGCAAAATCGTTCTTTGCCACAACAAGCAGGCCCGACGTGTCGCGATCGATCCGATGAACAATGCCAGGTCGAAGTGCTCCGCCGACACTGCTCAAGGTTCCGAAGTGGTACAGCAGCGCGTTGACCAACGTCCCGTCCGGATTTCCGGGTGCAGGATGGACCACCATCCCTTTCGGTTTCTGAATAACGCAGAGCGCATCGTCCTCATATACTATCTCGAGCGGAATGTTTTGCGGAACCGCTTCCGGCACCTCTGCCTCCGGAACACGAAGCAGAATCGTATCCCCTTGCCGGATTATGGCATTCGGTTTCACCGACTTTCCGTTCAGCAACACCGCATTGCTCTTTAACCACTTTTGCAGTTGTGAACGCGAATACTCCGTTGCGCCGGCCAAATACGCATCGATCCGGGATGCGTCATTTTCCGCAATCAGTACGACGGTTTCCGCGCTCATTCGTTCTCCTGCCCAGATTCCGTCTTTTGCTCCTCAGATGCGCGCGTTTGCGGTTCCTCCTCCGGAATCTCCTCTTCAAAGCGGGAAAGCTTCTTTGCTTTTCGCTCCTTTTCGAGCTTCTGCGCCTCCTGCCGCGTTTTCAGATGGAACATCCAACGAATATCATCTTCCACAACGTCAAACAACCCGTCGCGCTTCAAAAACAGCGTCTCAAAGATCAGCAGCGCAATGGCGATGCAGATGGCCGAATCCGCTACATTGAAAATCGGAAAATCAATAAACTTCGCATAAATCATATCCCGAACATAACCGAATGCAATCCGGTCGAACAGATTTCCGATCGATCCTCCGATCAGCAGGCCGAAAACCAATGCGCTGAGCTTCGGAAGCTTCTTTGCGGTCCGCACCGCAAAGAACAGCAGCAGAAACAGAAAGACCGCGGTAAGCGACGCGAGCAGCCGGGCAGCCCATTCCGCTCCGTTTCCGATACCGAACAAAGCAGCGTCGTTGGCCGTGAAGCTCAGGACAATAAAATTACCGTTTGCGGGAATCGAATTTTGATTCGCAACCGTCGGCAAGAATGCCTTCAGCGCCTGCAAATCCGTCACAGAACCGGCATAGCCGAGCGTGTTCACGACAAACCCGTAATAGATGGCATATTTGCTGACCTGATCCAGAATCAGGACGATCAGCGCCGTCAAGAATATCAACATACCTCTTCTCCCTTCTCTTACTCCGCCGGGAATGCATCCCAATACAACAACCGATACACCTCTCGCATCGACAGAACTTTATCCACATATCGATCCGTTTCCCCAAAAGGAATGTACGCGATATGTCCCTGACTGTCCAATCCGTAATCGTTCAGCCATTGTTCTGCACGATGCGGTCCGGCATTGTAGGCCGCAAGGACAATCGCCTCATTGTTGTCAAACCGATCCAGTTGCATGCGCAGATACTTTGTCCCGTAGCGAATCGAAGTCTCCGGGTCAAACAGCCGATCGGGAGCGAACTCTTCTTTCAGAATCTCCGCAATTTCCTCCCCCGTAGCCGGCATGACCTGCATCAGACCGCGTGCGCCTGCGCCGCTGACCGCGCTCGGGTCAAATTTGCTTTCGCAGAAGATTACGGCTGATACAAGATACGGATCCAGATCGTTCTCCCGGCTGTATGCATCGATCCAGTCGCGATACTCCAACTTGCAGTACAACCGCATAATACCGGGAACGATCAACCCGACAAGCAGGATCGTCAGCAGCAGCACGCCTGCAATGCCGACACCGATCCATAAGATGATTTTTTGTTTTTTTGTCATAACCTATTCTCCGAGGAAGAAAGCATCTTTGCAAGCGCGTCAAACAATTCTTCCGGCGTTCCTTCATTTCGAACAGCGACATCCGACAGCGCTTCGCGCTCCGCGTCCGTAATCTGTGCCCGAATCCGGGAAAGAGCTTCGTCAGGCGTTACGCCGTTTCGTCTGCAGATCCGATCGACTCGGATGGATTCCGCGCATAGGATAGAGACCGTGCAATCGCAGTACGCATCGTATCCGCTTTCAAACAGAAGAGGGACCTCCCAGACGACGCGTTCCGTCTGCAGAAGTGCCGTTTCACGCTGCATCTCTTCCAATACAAAGGGATGAATCAAGCTGTTCAGTGCCTCACGCAGCTTCGGATCCGCAAAGATACGCTTTGCCACCTCGGCTCGGTTCACCGTTCCGTCTGGCTGCAAACAATCAGGTCCGAACAGTTCCACCGTTTTCCGATAACAGTCCGATCCCGGATCCAACGCTGCGCGGGAAATTGCGTCTGCATCGAGCGTCGGAATGCCCTGCGCACGAAACCATGCGGCTGCGGTGCTTTTGCCGGAACCGATTCCGCCCGTCAGACCAATGATTTTGGGTCTTTTCATTTTGTTTCGTACCAACTGTTGCCGATTTTGGATTCCGCAACCAAAGGAACGTTCAGCGGAAGAACCTGTTCCATAATCTGCTGCATTTGTGCTGCGACTGCTTCCGCCTCCTCCTTCGGCGCATCCACGATCAGTTCGTCATGGATCTGCAGAACGAGCTTTGCACGATATCCCTGCTCTTTCATCGTTCGATGAACAAGAATCATAGCGCGTTTAATCAGATCCGCTGCACTGCCTTGAATCGGCATATTCATCGCAACCCGTTCTCCGAATTGACGAATGTTGTAATTGCTGCTCTTTAACTCGGGCAGGGGACGTCGTCTCCCGAGCAGGGTAACCGCGTAGCCCTGTTCCTTCCCCTTTGCGACGCTGTTTTCCAAATACGCTTTCACCTGCGGATAACGTTCGAAATAGCTGCGGATATAGGAAGAAGCCGTTTTAACGGATACACCGAGATTTTTTGCCAGTCCGAAATCGGAGATCCCGTACACAATGCCAAAGTTCACTGCTTTTGCCGCGCTCCTCTGCTGCGGTGTGACCGACTCCAACGGAATATGCAATACCTCCGCCGCCGTACGCGCGTGAATATCTTCACCCGATCGGAAGGCACGAAGGAACGCTTCATCCCCGCTGATGTGCGCAAGCAGGCGCAATTCAATCTGGGAATAATCCGCGCCGACCAGGACATTCCCTTCGCTCGGAATAAACGCCTTTCGGATCTCCCGCCCCTCCGCTGTGCGCACCGGAATGTTCTGAAGGTTCGGCTCCACGCTTGAAATCCTTCCCGTAGCGGTCACACACTGCATAAACCGGGTATGGATGCGACCGTCCGAAGCACGCTGTTTTAGAAGTCCTTCGGCAAACGTACTGTCCAGCTTTGTCAAAAACCGATATTGCAACACATCGGAAACAATCGGATCGAATCCCGCAATTGCTTCCAACGCTTCCGCATCGGTGGAATAACCCGTTTTGGTCTTCTTATGTGCCGGAAGTTCCAGTTTTTCAAACAGGATATGTCCAAGCTGCTTGGGCGACAGGATGTTGAACCGCTCCCCTGCGCGCTCATAAATCCGCTGTTCCAAGATGGATGCATCCTTGTGAAACTGTTCATGCAGCGTTTCCAACACGGTATCGTCTACGCGAACGCCCTCGCGCTCCATATCGAACAGAACAAGCTGCAGCGGAAGCTCCAGATCGGCATAAAGCGCCTCCATTTGAGAGTCCTTCAGCGCACGCTCCATCTTCGGCCGCATCAAAAACAGACAGGCCGCGTTCGGATGCTCAATCCCAAGGCAGCCGGTCGAAAGGACCGCGAACGACTCGCTCGGGCGATTGCTCTGCAGCAAGTAATCGGCGATTTTTGCGTCAAATACGATGGAAGGAAGCCAATCATCCGTTTCACACAGTTTATGCAAAAGGGTTTTCGCCTCATACCCGAATAGCGCGGGATTGCATGCTTTCATCCATGCTCCCAAAGCTGCATACGCTTCGGCTTCATCCATCGACGGGTCAAACAACGTTTCGCCCCCGGACAGAGCATACGCCGTTTTCTCATCGAACGCAAATCCGAGCGACGGCTCGGTTAAAACCGCGATCTCCTTCGCGTTTCGGTGCGCGTCCAGAATGGACAAAAGCTCCGGCAAGGTCGTAACCGCAACCGTTTCGCAAGTGACATACACCGGTTTTTGCGCTTTTTCCTTCTCCGGAAGCCGCGCCGCAACGCTTTGCAATTCGAGCGCCAAAAGCTCGGCTCTCCCTCCGGCCGTATTGGAAAAATCAAACATGCAATCGGAAAGCGTTTCCTTCACCGGCGCATCGCAGCAGATTGTCCCGAGCCAGTAGGAGAAGCGCGCATCTTCGACTCCGGTCCGAATGCGTTCCCCGAGCTTTCCCTTGATATCGTCCGCATGCGCCAAAACTCCCTCAAGATCGCCGTACTGGTTCAGCAGCTTCAAGGCAGTCTTCTCTCCGACTCCCGCAATTCCGGGAATGTTATCCGAAGCATCGCCCATCAGTGCTTTTAAGTCGCGCATGCGATCGGGAATCAATCCGTATCGATTCTGCAATTCGGCTTCGTCGATCTCCGCATTGTCTTTCGTGTAATAAACCGTTGTATGCGGAGTGATCAGCTGAAATGAATCGCGATCGCCGGTCACAATCAGCGTATCCAATCCCTCGGCTTCCGCTTTTCTTGCAAACGTGCCGAGAATATCATCCGCTTCATAGCCGGGGCATTCAATCACCGCAATGCCCATTTTGGGCAGCAGCGTCCGGATCTTCTCCATCTGCTTGATTAAGTCTTCTGTGGGCGGTGTGCGTCCCGCCTTGTAATCGGAATACCGTTCATGCCGAAACGTCGGTCCGTGTACATCGAATGCCACAAGAACATGCGTCGGTTCCCGTTTTAAGAGTTCCAGCAGCTTGGTAAAGAATCCTTTCAGTGCGCCGGTCGGAAAGCCGTCCCGCGTCGTCAGATTCGCTTTGAAAAAAGCATAGTATGACTGATACAGGAGGCTGTTTCCGTCGATTGCAATCAACTGATTGTTTTTTGTAGTGGCTTCGGAATTCAATTCGTATCTCCTATGACATTATAAACCATGGAACGATGTTCCGGGCATTCGTCCGAGATCGTGATTGCCTCCCGGAATGCCTGCATGGAAACCTTCGTCTTTTCCGGATCGTTGCTGTAAAGGATGCAGAGCGGCTCATCCTTTTTCACATACGCACCGACCCGTTTTTTCATAACCAGTCCGACTGCGGGATCGATCCGATCCGCTTTGGTCGCACGACCTGCGCCGAGCATCTGTGCAGCCGTTCCGACCCGTTCGGTATCGATCGCGTACAGATATCCCTCTCGCTCCGGGTAAACAGGTACCTGCTCCCGTACGCGAAGCAGCCCATCGATCCGTTCCATACAGAGGTACGATGCGTCGCCCCCTTGTGCCGTTATCATCTGCTGCAGTTTTTTCAATCCTGCTCCGCTTTGCAGCGCATCCTGCAGCTGTTTTCTTGCATCCGCGTCCGATTCTGCAAGGTTCGAAAGGCGCAGCATCTTTGTGCCGAGCAGCATGCAGATTTCATACAGCGGATCCCCTTCGGGAATCTTGCCGGAGAGCAGTTCCACCGCTTCCTTTACCTCAAGCGCGTTTCCGACGGCGAGTCCGAGCGGTTGATTCATGTCGGTAATGACGGCAATCACTCTGCGTCCGACACGGTTTCCGATCTCGACCATGAGATTGGCAAGCGTTTCGCCCTCTTTCTGAGTACGCATAAACGCGCCGTTGCCGACTTTGACGTCCAAAACGATCGCGTCCGCTCCCGCGGCAAGCTTCTTGGACATAATACTTGCGGCGATCAGCGGAATGCTCCGCACAGTAGCCGTCACATCGCGGAGCGCATACATTTTCTTGTCAGCCGGGTCCAAATCGCCCGATTGTCCGATCACCGCAACGCCGATATTGTCCACGATCCGACGGAACCGATCCATCGGGATCTCCGTTTGCGTTCCGGGGATGGATTCGAGCTTGTCCAGCGTTCCGCCGGTATGCCCCAGTCCTCTTCCGCTCATCTTCGCGACTGTGCCGCCGCAGGCAGCCACCAACGGCGCAACGACCAACGTCGTTGTATCGCCGACGCCGCCCGTCGAATGCTTATCGACTTTGACGCCTTTCAAGTCGGACAGATCGACAATCTCCCCCGAATGCATCATCTGCATCGTCAGGTCGGTTGCTTCCCGATCGGTCATGCCGTTGAAAACAATCGCCATTTGCAGAGCTGCCATCTGATAATCCGGAACCGTTCCATCCAGGAATCCATGGATCAAAAATGCAATCTCCTCGGTCGTCAGTTCTCCGTTTTGTACCTTCTTCTCAATCAGATCTACCGCGCGCATCATAATACCTCCTGATGTATTGCTTGCCCCGTTTGGATTGCAATGCCCTTTGGAACACCTATTGTGCCGAAATCATTTGAACCGGTTTCCCGCCTGTGGCTTCCTTCAGTCGCAGTGCGATGCGATCCTCTTCCTTTGCGAGTATCACAAGTTCATCGGCATTTTTGCAGCGCTCGTCAAACTTGCAAAGTGCGTCCATGCACTCTGCCGCGCTCTGAACGGTTGCGCCGAGCTCCAAAAGTTTTCCGATCGTCCCGTCTTTTTGCAAAAGTCCATCCGCTGTGATCACCGTAAACACCGATTCTTTTACGCGCGGATCCAATTCCGTCGAATCCTGCGCAGCCAAAAGTGCTTCCAGCAGCCCTGTTCCGTCGTCAGAATCCAAGAACCCCTCCATCGGGAGAAGGAATCTGCGATATCCGTAATCCAAAAGTGTTCGAATCACACTGCCGAGCGCATAGGAAGGCGCAAGGACGGCCTTTTCGGACTGCAGCAGCGCTGCGCAGTCGAAAACAGCCGTATAACCGGGAATCACGCCGAACAGCAGACGCATCGATTCCGCGGCGGTATTCTTCGTTTCAAGCCATTCAAACCGTCCATGCTTTCCGTACGTCAGAGCATACACGGTGCCGATTCCTCCGTTCGAATATGGGAGATAGTCGACGTTTTCATTTTGCTTTGCAGCTATGAGCCCGGCTTTTTTCAGTTCGTTCGCCCAACCCAGCGCGTCCGGCTTTGCCGGTCCGGCTACGAGAACGGTCCGTTCCTCACACTGCGGAAGCGAGCTTAAAAGCCGCTCCGGCAAAACGGCTTTGCCGCTTTCTGAGCGATTCAGTGTTCCGTCCGTCAGAACCTCCGCAAGCAGCGGATAGGGAGAAAACGGATCGAGCGCATTTGCCTGATAGAACGGAAAATGCAGGCTGAGGTGCGCCAAAAGCTCGGGCATGCGTTTCCATGCAGCAAGCGTCACGCGGGATTGCTTCACATGGCGATGATCGAGAATGCAGATATAGTTCTTTTCCCCGCTGCCGGGCATGTTCTCCGAGCAGCAGTCATAGAGCTTCATCTCTTCATACTGCTCCGGCGCAACAGCGTTTAAGGCGGACAACGCGAGCTTCCAGCAGCTGCGCTTGGTCTCTTCCGAGAAATCCGCTACCGAAAAATTCATTCCCACCGGAAAATGCTCCCAAATCATTTTGTTTCCTCCCTGTTGAAAAAGTTGTATGCTTCTTCGGCTGTCTCGAGCCGCTCATATAGTTCGGTTTCCTTTTGCTGCAGTACGGTGAGCCGATCGCAGATGGATTGAATCAACTGATAGTCCCCTCGCTCCGTAGCGGAAAGCAAGTCCTTCTGGCATTGCTCCCGTTCGGCATCATTATGCTCGATTTCCTGCTCGATCCGCTTCAACGATTGTCTGGCTTGCAGAAGCGCCGTCTTCGCCTCTTTTTGTTTCAGATAATGGTTCTCCGAACGATCCTTCTGCTCCGTTCGAACGGTTCGCTGCGCCGGCCGGATGCGGTCGAACAAGTTCTCCGACTCGTCGGTCTGCTCCATCAATCCTTCCGCCGAAAGCAATATCACCCGGTCCGACAATCGATTGACAAGGTATCGATCGTGTGAGACGATCAGAATTGTCCCTTCAAACTGCTCCAACGCATGTTCGAGCACCTCGCTCGACGCAATATCCAGATGGTTGGTCGGTTCATCCAGCAGAAGAACATTCGCGCCGGAGAGAACAAGCTTCAGAAGCTGAATTCGCGCGCGTTCGCCGCCGGAAAGCGTTCCGATCTCCTTTTCAATATCATCCCCGCGGAACAGAAACATGCCGAGATAGCCTCTCAGCTCATTCGGCGTCATCTGCGGGAAGGTATCGTAAAGCTCGTTCAGAATCGTCTTCTCATCGTGCAGATCGTCCGTATGCTGCGCGTAGTATCCGATCCGCACACCCGCGCCGAGCCGATAGGTTCCGCCCGTCGGCGCTTCTTCCCCGACAAGGATCTTCAGCAGCGTTGATTTTCCGCACCCGTTTTCTCCGATCAGACAGACGCACTCGCCTTTTCGGATCATCAGATCGAGATCGGAAAAAACCGGCGTATCGCCGTACTGCTTTGCGAGGTGCCGAAGTTCGATCACTTCATTGCCGGTCGGTTTCGGCTCCGGAAAGCGAAAAACGATGTGTTTTTCATCCTTTTCGGGAGGTACCATCTCGGCTTTGATTCGATCGATCTGCTTCTGCTTGGACGCGATCGTCACGTAATTTCGTTCCTGATTCCACCTGCGCTGCTGTGCAATGATTCCCTCGATCCGCTTGATTTCCTTTTGCTGCCGGAAATACAGCTTCTCGGCCCGTTCGCGCGCCGACAGCTTTTGCTCCGTGTAGCGCGTATAGTTTCCGGGCGTGCTGTGAATTGTTCCCTGCGACAGTTCCAGGATGCGGGTCACCGTTGCATCCAAAAACGCACGGTCATGAGAAACAACCAATACTGCGCCGCGAAACTCCTTCAGATATTCCTCCAACCAACGAATGGCTGCAACGTCAAGATTGTTCGTCGGTTCATCAAGGAGCAGAATATCCGCTTCGGTCAGAATTGCGCGGGCAAGCATGGCTTTGGAGACCTGTCCTCCCGAGAATTCCCCGATCGGTCTAACAAGATCGGCTTCCGAGAAGCCAAGTCCCAACAGCGCGGAGCGCGTTCGGGAGCGAAATGTATTGCCGCCGCGTCGATCAAACGTTTCAAGCAGCACATCCTGCCTGGCGATTAACCGGCTGCGCTGCTCCGGTTCACGGTCGATTCTCGATACGATTTCATTCAGGGTTCGCTCCGTCTCCAGAAGCTCGGAAAACGCCTCCAAGGTAAAATGAAACAGGTCGACATCCTGTGCCGTATCGGGTCTCTGTTCAACCTCCGTGATTCGTGCGGACGGGGCAAGCGATACAATTCCGTTGTCCGCTCGTTCCTTTCCGAGCAGGATTCGGAACAGCGTGGTTTTTCCGCTTCCGTTTACGCCAATCAAGCCGACACGTTCCCCCGGTTGGATCTCGAAGGAAACGTCCCGAAACAGCGTTCGTGTCCCGAAAGACTTTTGAAGATTGTCCGCTCGTAAGATTCCCATACTTATTGGTAGTATAACACATCTTCGATACGAATGGAATAGTTAAATTTTGTTCATAGAAAGTTCAACTTGATGTCGCGACATTCGACCGATTCTCTGATATAATGTTGTCAGAAAAGGGGGTTTTCTGATGAAACGTGCGCATAACAAATCCGGGCTCCGTCTTCCGCTCGGTATCATCATTCTGATCGTCGGGATTGCCGGAATGGTGGCAGTCATTTTGGTGTTTTCCGTTACGCTTCGATTCGGCAAGCTTTCCTTCCTGAAGGATGCCAATCGGGAAAGCGAGTACCTGACGATTCCTCAGTTTGAAATCGAAGCGCCCGTTTTGACGACCCCTGAGCCCTCCCCGACGGCAGAGGCCACCGCACTTGCGACAGAAGTCCCCGTTGACAGCGGAACGATTGTCGTTTCGCAGTATGCCACGCTGCAGATCGGCGCGGAGAGCGACTCGGTCGCGGCGCTTCACAACCGTCTTATGGAGCTCGGCTATATGGATTATGACGAGGTTTCCTCGCTCTACTCCGTCTCAACGGAAAATGCGGTCAAGCTGTTTCAGCGTGCAAACAACCTCGATCAGACCGGCATCGCCTCCGCGCAGCTTCAGGAAATGCTGTTTGCATCCGATGCGCAGTCCTACCGTGCCAAGATGAACGATGACGGAATCGACGTGAAGGATGCACAGGAGCGGCTTTGGGAGCTTGGCTATTATGCGGATAAAATCTCCGGTTACTACGGGCCGAAGACCGAAACGGCTGTTCGTCTGTTTCAGACAAAGAACGCGATGGATGTAGACGGAGAGATCAATCGCGATGTCTACACAATTCTGTATTCCGATCAGGCCGTTTCTCTTGCCACTCCGACCCCCACGCCCTCGCCGACGCCCGGTCCGAAGCAGGCTTCTTCCGGCGGAAAAACAACAAGTTCAACACCGAAACCCGGCACGACCGCCACTCCGCGGGTTACTGCTGTTCCGGGTAAGGAAAAAAGCAGCTACGGATCCGGCATTTCGGGCATGATCGCCTGCGCCGAAGCCCAGATCGGCGATCCGTACCTTTGGGGCGCGCATGGCCCGGATGCATTCGATTGTTCCGGTCTCGCCTATTACTGCATGACAAAAGCAGGCCTCTCGGTCAGTCGATCCAGTTCGAGCTCCTATGCTGCCAACGATCGATGGAAAAAAATCGACAAAATTTCCGACCTCAAAAAAGGCGACTTGATCTTCTGGTGCAGTCCGAGTTCCGATAAAGTCAGTCATGTCGGTATCTGCACCGGCGGCAGCGGTTTTATTCATGCCAGCTCGTCGAAAGGGCAAGTCGTTCGCAGCTCGATCGTTTCGGGCAAATACTGGGATCAATATTTTGTCTGTGGAAGGCGTGTGTTCGGATGAGCTGCACCCTCTGTCCCCGAACTTGTCCAATTGATCGAATAGCCGCAAACGGGTATTGCGGCTGTTCTTCCGTTCCGAAAATTGCCCGTGCTGCGCTGCATTTTGATGAAGAACCCTGCATCAGCGGAACGCGGGGCAGCGGAACGATCTTCTTTTCCGGATGCAATTTAAAATGCGTGTTCTGCCAGAATATGGCTTTGCAGGATGGGACGCTCGGCGAACCGGTTTCAATCGACCGGCTCAGTGATCTGATGCTTCGCCTGCAGGAAAAGGGTGCGCATAACATCAATCTCGTCACGCCGACGCCGCACCGAGACGCCGTTCTGGCGGCATTGAAGCAAGCAAAAAAGGACGGACTGTCGATTCCCGTTCTCTACAACACCGGTTCCTATGAAAGCGTTGAAACAATTCGTTCTTATGAAGGCCTGATCGACCTCTATCTTCCGGATCTGAAGTATCGGGATGATCGGCTCGCAAAACGGTTTTCCAAAGCAGAAGGATACTTTTCCGTCGCAATCGATGCTATTTCCGAGATGATTCGCCAGGTCGGATTCATGCAGTTGGATGAATCCGGACTTGCCGTTCGCGGAGTCCGTATCCGACACCTTGTTCTGCCGGGCTGCGTTTTCGATACGCGCGCAATCCTCGACGCCGTTGCCGAACGGTTCGGAACGGACTGTCCGCTGTCTTTGATGTCGCAATATACCCCGATTCCGGAATGCAAAGATCCTGCGCTCTCGCGCAGACTCACGCAAAGGGAATACGACTCTGCCGTGGAATATTGCCTTTCCCTCGGCTTTACGGATGTGTTCACGCAGGGGCTGGACAGCGTCGGAACCTCGTATACACCGCCGTTTCACGATCGAATCGATCTTTAAAGCACTTCCGTCTCAATAAAATACGCAACGCCGTCGTCTTCGCATCGGGGCAACACCCGGTCGGAGACGGCTTTTACGTTTTCGGCTCCGTTTCCGACACAGCATCCGATGCCTGCCCACTCAATCATGCTCTGATCGAGTGTGTTGTCTCCGATTGCGGCCACCTCTTCCCGATCGATTCCGAGATACGAAGCGACCCATCGGAGCGCAGACGCCTTGCTGACCTCCCGATTGCCGATCTCCAAAAATCCCGGTTTGCTTGTCAGTACCTGAAGCGGGGTCGGCAAAAGTGCGTCAACCGTTCGGATCATCTCCTCTGCAACAGCAGGTTCTGCATACAGCAGGACCTTCGGCGTAGCAAGCGACTTCCTTTGAAGCAAGTCGGGTTCTATGCGATACGGAAGGTGCAATGTGTTTGTATATTGCGCAACAAACTGATTCCAGCTGCGGGTAATCACGGTGTCCCCGTCGTACATCTGTGCGTGCAAGCCAAACCGGTCCGCGATCTCGAAGCATGTTCGAATCTGTTCATCCGAAAGCGCATGTGTATAAAGCGGCTTTCCGGTTCTCCCGTCACTGACAAGTGAACCGCCGTAATTGATCACAGGCGCCTCGTTCTGCAGTTGATCGCGGATTGACGCGGTCCCGGCATAGCCGCGCCCTGTAGCAAGAACGATCCGAACGCCCTTCCTTTTCGCATTTTCGATCGCCTTGCAGTTGCGCTCGGAAACCGGCTTTCCGGATACGACCAAAGTATCGTCAATGTCCAAGGCAATCAGCCGAATCATGCACGTTTCCTTTCATGGGCTTCTACAGCATGCAGCAAAAGAACCGACAGCGTTACCGTCCCAACCCCCCCGGGGACAGGGGTATACGCGCTTGCATACAACTCCGCATCCGAAGCTTTCACATCGCCGCAGAAACGCCCTTCCACCGTATGGAATCCGACATCGATGATGATCTGACCTTCACGTAAGTACGTTCGATCCACCATTTCCGGTTTTCCGCACGCGACAAACAACAGCTCCGCCTGTCTGGTTTCGGCACGGACATCCAATGTTTGGGTATGGCACACGGTCACAATTCCGCCGGCGTCGCGCAGTAGCTCTGCAAGCGGTTTTCCGACAACGGGACTTCTTCCGATCACGACACAGCGTTTGCCGCGCGGGTCAATTCCGTACGTTTCCAACAGATGCATGCACCCTTCCGGTGTGCACGGTACAAATGCGCTTTCCTCCTGCAGCGAACCATCGATGTCTTTCTCAGGAGGAATTGCCGTTCGGATTCGCTCGGTCTGCAAGCTTTTGGGGATCGGACGAAACAGCAGGATTCCATCGACCTCTTCACGCGAAGATGCCGCAAAAAGGGCTCCGAACAGCGTCTCTTCGCTTACATCCTCCGAAAAAGCAGTATGCTCCGCATCGATTCCAAGTCGGTCACAGGCGCGCAGGATCGTCCGTTCATACTGGCAATCGTCCTCTTTCTCCCCAACGCGAAACAAGGCAATCCGCACCCGTTCCCCCTGCTTTGCCAACGCATTCAGCCGCTTTGTGACGGTTGCTTCGATGCGTTTTTTGACTGCCGATCCGAGTAATAGCTGCATGGTTTTTCTCCCCGTGTTTTTTTGCATTATACTATGAAACCCCATTGCAATGCAACAAAAAATCCCCGAAGAATCGGGGATAAGAGAATGGTTCCGTTACAGCAGGAACAAAAGATGTCGGTACAGAAACCGTTTCCATTTCGGGAACGAATCAAAGTACGCTGCCGACTCTCGAAGAATGGAATGCATTTGTTTTCTCTGCTGCGTCATCGGATGATTGGAGAAGGTCGCTTCCTCTGCAAGATCTTCCGCGATCTCGCTTTTGGGCGCGCCATGCCGCTCCAGGCGTTTCTGATACCGGTACATGGCAAGAACCGCTTCACGCGCATCCTTTTGCCGAAACGCTTCCTTTCTTCTGTTTCGAATGATCCGATCAGCGCCCCACATGCCGCCAACCAACGCAGGCGGAACAAGCAGCCACAACAGCCACCAAAGATTCGGCGGATCGACGGAGCGAGTCGTTTCCGAATCCTCATCATCGGTTCCCTGTCCGTCCGGACGCGCGGTTGCATCCGGCTCCGGTCTTTGCGTCGGTTCGCCGGTTTGTTCCGTTGACTCTTGATCATCCGGAACCTCGGTGGGCGCAGGCGTCGGTTCTGCAGTCGGCGCCAAGGTGGATTCGGGACTGGCGCTGATATCCGGCGAAGGAGTCGCCGTCTTCTGATCCGGTTCCTGCCACCCCTCGGACCCCGCTGTGCTCTCAACCGGCATCCAGCCGATCCCGGGACAGTACACCTCGGTCCATGCATGCGCCATTTCGTCGGTCACCGTCATGGGTTCGTAACGGGACGTGAAAAACCGATAGCCGGAAACATATCGCGCCGGAATATCAAACGATTGCAGAATCGCGGTCGTGGCCGTTGCAAAATGGACGCAATAGCCTTGACGGTTTTCCTGCAGGAAATAGAGAACAAAGTCTTTTCCTTGCGGGAGTCGCCCCGGTGAGGTCGTATAGGTTCCGTTTCTGCGAACGAATTCCGCAACGATCTGCGCCGTCCTCCGGTTATCCCCGGTATCGTAGATTCCGGCGGCTTCCGCAAATGCGCGGATTTGCGCCTTGATCTCCGGATTCTCGATCACGTATTGTTCCTTTGCCCAGGCATAATAGTCCGCTTCCGCATTGCCAACCGTTTCCGCATTCGCAAAGTCCGGATTCGCCATTTCAACGTCAAATGTCCAGCTGTATTCCGTCAATCCATTGGCAGGCAGATAGGCTTCCGCAAGCGGGTTCGCATCGTTTTTGAGAAAACCGTACGGCACATACAGCATTTCGGACCCTTCGGCCCGGATCTCCATTTTGTCAAGCGCGGCGCCCTCCCCGCCGTCTCCGCGATTGGACCGGCTTCCGAGGGCAGCCATGGAATCCCATGCTCCGGAATAGTTCGGAACACTGTACCAGATATTGTTGCGATAGCTTCCGAGAGAATAGGATCGCAAATACGTTTCTCCGCTCGTGCTGGACGTCAGTTCCAAAATCACGTCGCCTGTACGCTTCCATTCCTCCTCATCGGACAGGTCCTCCGTCCGCTTGACGCGGTTGCTCAGAACGTTGCGAATATCGTCATAAATCTCGCGAATCCGATCACCGACGATCTCCTGCCGTCGTTCAAACGAGATCGGCTCATATGTCTCGGGAGGAGAGATCGCGCGAATCATTGTCCCGAGCAGCAGCAGGCCGAGAATGACCGGCACCATGACAATCCCGTATCGTTTGGCATCCGAAACGCGCAGTCCTCCGCCGATCATGCATCCTCCGAGGTACAGCAACAGCAGCAGAACCGTCCAATGCGCAAGCGGGAGATCGGTATAGATCAGGCTCAGCATGAACATCGGCAGCGGAACGATCAGCGGAAGGATCAGCATTTTGCTGCGGATCAGGCTCCAAGCAATCGAAAGGCCGAACAGCCCCATGACCAACAGCGCGAACCATCCGACTGCAATATCGGGAATGTTCCACAGCCCATCCACCGGATCGACCGGGGTCGCAGCAGGGAGAAACGGCACATCCGCCGCCAAAAGGTCCAGCATGGCATAGCGGAACAACGAGAACCCGTACCGAACCGCTGCCCATTTCCAGATCAGAAGCGCTCCGAGAACGGCAAAATACGCAACTCCGGCAATCCAGCCGAGCTTCGGGGCGTGCATCCAAACGGAGAGCAGCAAGCCGATCAGAATTGCCGCCCAAACAAGCGGAACAAGCGGAAACGGGACCTGGTATGCCGTCAGAACCGCGCAGGGAACTGCGAGCGTTGCAAAGGTAACCAACGCCGCATCTGCGAGGATCGAAAGCAGCGAATTCCAAAGCTTTTTCATACGTCCACCCCCCGATTGGGAACCAGACGATAAATCAGTGTATCGTTTCCGGAACGAATCGTTTCCGTTGCTTCGGCATGCATCGGTTCCGAAAGGAACAGCTTGAGCGCAGCAATCAGCTCTCCATCCGAACGAATGGTCGTGGAACGCAGCCCAAGATACAGTCCGAACGGGATCTGCTCCGCAAGGAGCGCATCCGAAAGGTAGCGCAGCTGATCAAGCAGGTTTTCCTGTGCCGCATAGGAATCCGGGAGGTCGATCGCAAGGATAATGTGCTTGCGAAGCATCTCCTGCGGCTCACGAATAATCGGATCATCGAATTTGGACGTCAACTTCCAGTGAATCAAATTGATCGAATCGCCTGCTCGATACGGTCGAAGCTCATGTTCCTCGGAGTAGCCCTGGGGTTTTGGCTTGGAGACTTGCTCGGAAGCGTCAATCAAAATCGGATCCGGAACCGGTGCAGCCGGAGACGGCAGCACGGTAAAGGCAACGGCATTCGGTTTGCGTATCGGAAACGCAAAAAAGCCGAGATAATCAAACGCCCATGCCGAACGAACCGCGCAGCGGATATTGCCGAGCTGCTCGGTTGAAACACGAATTCGTTTTTCTTTTTCGGTAAGGTTGTCGATGCGAACCGAACGACGGTTCGGCGTCTCCTCGGTGAACAAATTCTGTTCCTCGATTCGAATGAGAAGGCAATCGAGCGGCAGAAAGAACTTACAGGACGCTGTCAATCGAATGCATCCCTCACGCCCACGCTGAACGTCGTCCGGCCCAATCAGCGCAATCTTTGTCATCAGGATTGCGGGAAGGCTCAGCAGCAGAGAAACAACGGGCAACAGCAGTACGAACCACAGCATAAAGTGAGAAACGTACTGCCCGAAAGCCAGATGAAACGCCGCCACAGCAGCGAGCGCGATGAGGTACAGAATCCTGCGAAAATGCATGTTATTTGACGACCGGAGCAGGCGTATTTTTCAGAATCTCCGCCAGAACCGTATCGGCCGTAACGCCGGACGCCTTTGCGTCTGCGGTCAGAAGCAAGCGATGTGTAATCGTTGCAGGGTAGATCAGCTTGACATCTCCGGGAATCACATAATCGCGTCCCTGCACCCACGCGGCGGCCTTCGCCATGGACGTCGCCGCAAGCGATGCGCGCGGACTTGCGCCCTGCAGCACATGCGCATGGGTGCGCGTCGCATTGCCAAGCCGAATGATGTATTCCAGAATCTTCGGATTCACGTACGTCTGATCGACAACGTCCCGAATTTCAGCCAGGCCGTTTCGATCGGCGATGCAGCGCACTGTATCCAGAGGATTCCCTTTTTGCTTTCGGGAAAGGAGCTCCAGTTCATCCGCCGGACGCGGATACCCCATGGAAAGGCGCACCATGAACCGGTCCAGCTGAGAATCCGGCAGCAGCTGCGTACCGGATGCGCCCACGGGATTCTGCGTTGCGATGACAACAAACGGATCCGGAACCGGGTGCGTTACTCCGTCCACAGTCACGTTGCCCTCCTCCATTGCTTCCAACAGAGCAGACTGGGTGCGGCTCGTCGCACGGTTCAATTCATCCGCGAGGAACAAATTGCATAGGATTGCTCCGGGCTGATACACCATCTGCCCGGACGCCTTGTCATAGAGGGAGAATCCGACGATATCCGAAGGAAGCACGTCCGGCGTAAACTGAACGCGGTTATACTGCAGACCGAGCGCCTTGCTGAAAGCCAGTGCCATCGTGGTTTTGCCGACGCCGGGAATATCCTCGAGCAGGATATGTCCGCGTGCAAGGATCGCCAAAAGCGCCATAATCAGGACGTTATCTTTCCCGACGACAGCCTTTTTCAATTCATCTAATATGGATTTCGGATCGTTCATAACCCCTCCGCAGTTGTTAATCAAACCTATTATACAGGAGAAATGTGTCAAAGTTGTATGAAAAGTTTTAACACGTTGAGAAATCACCGTAAAAAGCGCACGGAATCGTTCCGCGCGCTCCCAATGAGTCCGATTATTCCACCGTTACGCTTTTAGCAAGATTTCTCGGTTGGTCGATGGAACAGCCACGTGCTACGCCGATGTAGTACGCCAAAAGCTGCAGCGGGATCACTGCAAGGAACGGCGCCATCATATCCGGAACCTCCGGAAAATCCCATTGTTCATCACAATGCTCTTCCATTCCGCTCGATCCGTTGGTGATCGCAAGAATGTCCGCACCGCGAACCCGAACCTCTTCCATGTTGCTCGCCATCTTGGAAAGCAGCGGTTTTTGCGTCGCTACCGAAATGACAAGCGATCCATCCTCAACCAGCGCGATCGTCCCATGCTTCAGTTCTCCGGCGGCATACGCGTCGGTATGAATATAGGCAATTTCCTTGAGCTTCAACGCAGCTTCGAGGCAGAGCGCATGATCCAGTCCACGGCCGATGAAGAACATCTTTTTCGTCAATGCATGGCGATTCGCATACGCCTGCACCTGTTCCTTCCGGGCGAGAACGGCGCGCATATCGTCCGGCACTCTTTTCAATCGTTCCAATTGTTCCTGGACCTTAGAGTGCGTCAACCAGCCGCGTTTTTCCGCCAAATCCAACGCAAGGAGGAACAAGACGACTGTCTGCGTCAGATAGGATTTGGTCGCAGCTACGGCGATTTCCGGCCCGGCATAGGTAAACAGCGTTCGATCGCACTCACGCGCGATCGTGCTGCCGATCACATTGCAGATCGCCACCGTCTCCTGATTTCGGGACTTTGCCATGCGCATGGCCGCAATCGTATCCGCCGTTTCTCCCGACTGAGAAATCAGCATCATCGGTTCATTTTCGGAGTACAGCGCATCGCTGTATCGATATTCGGACGCGACTTCGACTTCGACCGGAAGCTTTGCCAGATGTTCCAAAAACTTCTTTCCGACGAGCCCTGCGTGATACGCACTGCCGCAGCTGACAATACGGAGTCGCTTCAGTTGATTGGCCTCTTCCTTTGTCCACGGAAATGCATCCTCCCGCAAACAGCCGGTCCGGGAGGAAACGTACTGCTCGATCGTATGCAGCAGCGCGTCCGGCTGCTCATGGATTTCCTTCAGCATGAAATGCTCGAAGTTCCCTTTTCTGGCCGCTTCCACATCCCATTCCACTTCCGTGATTTCTTTCTCAATCGGATTCCCGTCCCGATCATAATAACGAATTCCGTTCTTTTGTAAAATCGCCATCTGCCGATTCTCCAAAAACGTTACCTTCCGCGTATACGGAAGCAGCGCAGGAATATCGCTTGCAACAAAGGAACCGGACCGTCCTCGTCCGACGACCATCGGGCTTCCGTTGCAAACACAATACAGCGTATCGGGCTCATCCCGGAACAGAATCGCCAGTGCAAAGGTCCCTTCAAGTTTGTTCATCGCGCGAAGCACCGCTTTTTTTGGATCGCCGTCATACAGCTTACCGATCATCTGTGCCACAACCTCCGTATCGGTTTCGGAGACAAACGTGACCCCTTCGCGAAGCAGCTGCTCCTTCAAGGTGCGATAGTTCTCAATGATGCCGTTATGGACCAGGGCAAGCTGACCCTTTGCGTCCGTATGCGGATGCGCGTTCACGACATTCGGTTCCCCATGCGTAGCCCAACGAGTATGCCCGATGCCGGTTGTTCCCTCGATCGGTTTCTTGTCAAGCGCATCCTCAAGGGCAAACAGCTTTCCTCGCTCTTTTGTCACGGCAATGGTGGTTCCATTCCAGATGGCAACGCCCGCTGAATCATATCCGCGATACGCAAGCGAGCCAAGCCCGCGAAGCAGGATCGACATGCAATTCTGTTTTCCCGTGTATCCTACGATACCGCACATATCGCTTCCTCTGCGTCAAAGCGCTGCAGCGGTTTGAGCCGCAAGACGAACATTGTTGTAAACCAGTTGAATATTGGAATCGAGGCTGCTTCCGTCCGTCAGATCCTTGATCTTTGCGAGCAAAAACGGCGTCGTTTCCTTCCCCTTGATCCCGAGCCGATTTGCCTCCGCAATGGCTTCGTCGATCGCCTTGTTGATCACATCCGGATCCATGGAATACGCATCGGGAATCGGATTGACGACCAGCATTCCGCCCGGATACCCGAGCGCGCGCTCGGCACGGATCACAGCTGCAAGCTCCTCCGGTGCGTCGCACCGCCACGGGACCGAAAACCCGCTTTTTTTCGTATAGAACGCCGGAAGCTCATCGGTTCCGAATCCGATCACGGGAACGCCCTTTGTCTCGAGATATTCCATCGTCAATCCAAGGTCCAGAATACTCTTTGCTCCGGCGCAAACGACGCAAACCGGCGTCTCGGCCAGTTCTTCGAGATCGGCCGAGATATCCATCGTCGTTTCTGCGCCGCGATGGACGCCGCCGATACCGCCCGTCGCAAAAACACGGATTCCCGCCATTGCGGCAATGATCATCGTCGCGGCAACGGTCGTCGCCCCATTCATTCCCTTTGCGCAAAGGAGCGGAAGATCCCGGCGGGACGCCTTTACAACGTTCCTCCCCTCACGACCGAGATAGTCGATCTGCTCATCGGTCAGACCGGCGCAGAGCTTGCCGCCGAGAATTGCACAGGTTGCGGGAACCGCGCCGTTCTCCCGGCAGATCCGCTGACAGGTTAATGCGGTCTCCACATTTTGCGGATATGGCATGCCGTGAGAGATAATGGTGCTCTCCAAAGCGACGATCGGTTTGCCGTTCCGAATCGCTTCTTCAACTTCTGGCGAGAGCTGCAGATATTGCGAATGATTCATAAAGAAGTCCTTTCTGCACGAATTTTTTGAATGGAAGCAAAATTTATACTTGTATTATACCATGATTATGGTAAAATACAAATGGAAAATTGAAATGGAGGAGATTATGAAACGTTCTTGTGGCATTTTAATGCACATCAGTTCACTTCCGTCAAAGTACGGAATCGGCACGCTCGGCAAAGAAGCATTCAAGTTCGTTGATTTTCTGAAAGCTTCTGGCCAAGGATATTGGCAGGTTCTTCCGGTTACACCGACCGGCTATTCCGATTCGCCCTATCAAAGCGCATCGACCTTTGCCGGCAACCCCTATCTCATTGATCTGAATCTGCTGATCGAAGAAGGCCTTCTGACCGAGGAAGAAGTCGATCTCGATTGGGGCGGTGACCCGCGTTACGTGGATTACGGCAAGCTGTGGGAAAATCGCTATGAAGTGCTTCGCAAAGCGTTTGCGCGGTTTGATCGCAGTCAGATGGAGACATTCCGTGCTGAAAATTCCGATTGGATTGAAGAATATGCATTGTTTGCGGCGTTAAAGACTAAGTTTGACAACAAGCCCTGGAACGAATGGGATGATCCCGCGGTCATGGAGCATCGTGCCGATGCGGTTGCCTACTATCGGCAAGTATTGGTGCACGACATTGATTTCCATTGCTTCATCCAGTATGAATTTGATAAACAGTTCCGCGCCGTCAAAGCATATGCAAATCAGAACGGTATCCGGATCATCGGCGATGTCCCGATCTATGTGCCGCATGATTCTGTGGACGTCTGGAGCAATCAGCATCTGTTTTATCTCGATGAGCGGCGCAATCCGAGTCTGCTTGCGGGCGTTCCCCCGGATTATTTCACCGAGCTCGGGCAGCTTTGGGGCAATCCGATCTACAACTGGGATGTGCATCGTCAGGACAACTTCGCTTGGTGGCGGCATCGTATGGAGCGGACCGGCGCGCGGTTTGACGTCGTCCGCATCGACCACTTCCGCGGCATCGAAAGCTACTGGGCGGTTCCGTACGGCTCGACCGACGCACGCCCCGGCCGTTGGTATCCCGGTCCCGGCATGGATCTGATCCGTGCCATCCGGCAGCAGTGCCCCAACGTCGACATGATCGCGGAAGACCTCGGATTCCTGACACCCGAAGTCAAAAAGCTGCTCTCCGATTCCGGTCTGCCTGGCATGCGTATTCTGCAGTTTGGATTCGATCCTTCGTGCGACTCGCGCGAGCTTCCGCATAATTATACAACACATTGCATTGCTTATACGGGCACACACGACAATGCCCCGATCATGGGATGGGTTTCTGAAGCGACGCCCGAGCAAGTTGAATTCGCTGTCAATTATCTCGGTCTCAACGAGCGCGAGGGCATGCCGTTCGGCTTTGCCCGCGGGATTCTCAACTCGGTTGCAGAGCTTGCCATCCTGCCGATGCAGGATTACCTCGGTCTCGGCAATGAGTCGCGCATGAACCTCCCCTCCTCGACCGGTTGGTGGAAGTATCGCGCTCAGTCGAGCGACTTTACCGAAGAGCTTGCAAAGCGCATTCGTTATTATGCCGAAATGTCCGCCCGGTGCGACGTTCCCGGAAAAACTTCCAACGTCTGATCCTTCCTATCCATGGCGATGCTTTCACGGAGGCATCGCCTTTTTTGTTGCTTTTTTCAGAAAGTGTTTGACATCAATTCGGTTCGGTGCTATAATATCTCCGTTGCCGAAAATAGGGGCATGATGTAATGGTAACATAGCGGTCTCCAAAACCGTTCTTGAGGGTTCGAGTCCTTCTGCCCCTGCCATCAAAGAAACCTCTTTTGTCT
>ONLX01000007.1 GCA_900318765.1 uncultured Eubacteriales bacterium | reverse complement strand
GGAACGGTGAGCAGCACGATCCCCGTTCCGACTGCCATCAGGCACAGCACCAATGCCAGATAAAACCCGTTGTTGCGGAGAAACAGTTTCAGATTGCTTAGCTTCTTTTCCATTGTGAATCACCTCGCGGATAGTATTGCCCGAAAAAAAGCGCTTCATACGGAAAAGTTGCTTTGACAGCCTACGGGTTTTCGGTTACAATGAGAAAAAACATCCGAAGGAGAATTTCAAGATGGAAGCGATCGTCAAACGGTTCAAAGAGCAACTCGAACAGCTTCGCGTGTACGATCATGCGATGGGCATTCTGTATTACGATATGGAAACTGTGATGCCGAAGGGCGCGTTTGCGCTTGCGGGCGATACGCTCGGCGCGCTGTCGGAAGTTTCGTATAAACTGCGGACGGACGAAACGTTCGTTTCGGATATGCAGGCGATTTTGGCAAACCCCGATCAGGTAGACCCGATCACGCTTTGCGAAGCGAAGCGCATGAACGAGGATCGCGAGCGCATCGCGTGCATCCCGATCGAAGAGTACGTTGCCTATCAGGTCGAATCGACGGCGGCATTTTCCGCATGGCAGGAGGCAAAGGCAAAGAATGAGTTTGCGTTGTTTCTCCCGCATCTGGAGAAGCTGATCGATTATACCCGCCGCTTTGCGCTGTATTATAAGCCGGACGCGCCGGTCTACGATACGTTGCTGGACGAGTATGAAAAAGGTCTGACGACAGAGATGCTCGACGGGTTTTTCCGCGATGTGCGCAGCGCGCTCGTTCCGTTGATCGATCGAATCCGGAAAAACGGATACCAGCCGGATACGTCCTTTTTGGAGCAGCGCTATCCGATCGAGAAGCAGCGCGAATTGACGAAGACTCTTATGCAGGTGATGTGCATGGATCCCGACCACAGCACCTGCGGCGAGGTCGAGCATCCGTTCACGACGAATTTCACCAAGGCTGATGTCCGCATCACAACGCATTATTATGAGGATGCCGTGCAAAGCTCCATGTACAGCGTGATTCATGAGGCCGGTCATGCAACGTATGAGCTGAATGTCGGCGATGAGATTGCGCGTTCCCCGCTCGGTACGGGCGTGAGCATGGGCGTTCATGAATCGCAGTCACGGTTCTTCGAGAACATCATCGGGCGCAGCGAACCGTTCATCGAAGCGGTTTATCCGAAGCTGACGGAGCTGTTCCCCGAGCAATTGAAGGGCGTATCGGCACATGCATTCTACCTTGCGGTCAACAAGGCGGAGCCGTCCCTGATTCGCACCGAGGCCGATGAGCTGACCTATTCGCTGCACATCATGGTGCGCTATGAACTCGAAAAACAGTTGATTGCCGGAACGCTGAAGGCCGCCGATCTGCCGAAGGCATGGAACGCGATGTATCGTGAGTACCTCGGGATCGACGTGCCGAACGATACGATGGGCGTTCTGCAGGATTCGCATTGGTCGGGCGGCAGCTTTGGCTACTTCCCGTCGTACGCAATCGGCAGCGCGTACGGCGCGCAGCTGTTGAAACGGATGGAGCGCGATCTGGATGTATGGGGCCTTGCAAAGGCGGGCAACCTTGCGCCGATTATCGCGTGGCTGAAAGAACGTATCTATCAATACGGCTGCCGGCTCGATCCGAAGGAACTGATGGAGCAGGCATTCGAAGCGCCGTTCGATCCGAACTATTACATCGAGTATCTGACGGAGAAGTTTACGGAACTGTACCGGCTGTAAGAACTAAAATGAACGGCGGAGCGCATAAAGACTGCGGCTCCGCCGTTTTCTGTTGAATGGATCATAGATTCAGAATCTTTTTGTACGCGTCCCAATCAACCGTCCTTGCTTCAAAGTCCGATTTCTGCATGGAGAACGAAACCGTTTCTCCGCGCCAGGTGACTGTCACGTCAAAGGTATCGGGCAGCGTACGGTAGGCGGGGGCGAAGAGCCAGAAGCTGTTGCGCTTGCCGCCCTTGTCCGAACTGCCGTCAAAATCGTTCGCATCCTGCACGTAGGTATTGGCGTTGACCACCGTCGTGCCGTTGATCGTCACGACGGGCTGCTGATCCCGCCCATGCTGCGCATGCTTGACCGGCTCATCGGTTTCGAGAATCAGAGCAAGCTCCCCGTTTGCGCTGCTGTTGAGGTAAATCATCTCCGTCAATCGGAACGCGCCGCAGGTCTCGTCTGTTTTGGCGACATAATCGGTTGTATGATCGGGCGCGGACAGGTCCGCGCTCTCCTTGCGCCAGGCAACGTATTCCTCTTCGCTTTTCGGCGCAGTCACGGTCCGCGTTTCCCAGTTCACGCGGAACACGGTCCATTGGAACCCGATCAGCGATGTTGAGGGCATCGAATCATCGTAGGGGAAGTAGGCACGGTGAATCATATGCCTCTGCCCGTCCTCGCCGGTCGAGGAGCTGACAAAATCGTTTCGGGTTACCATGCCGTCCACGGTCGTGTTGATCCCGTCGTCGTATTGATCATACGCCGCGCCCAGGATTGCGTTGGGATCGGAGCGGTATTCCGTGTCGTATCGCCAGACAACGTACAGAAAATGGTTGCTCAGCGCGATCTCTTCGATGAACATGCCGCGCATCGTTGCGTTAACCGGGATCGGGTCCGCCGGAATATCGGACAGAACGGCTGCGATCGCATCGAGCGTATCGAGCTGCTCGGCTTTCAGCACTTCATAGGCTTCGCGGCTGAAGTCGTAGGTCAGCGTAAACGGAGTGCCGTTCAGCGTTCCCGTAAACGTAAAGACCGTGCCGGGGCGCAGCGGATTGTTCGAGAGCGCGAATACCTGATTAAAGTCATCGATCGTTTCTTCCGATCGATCCTCGCCGTAATACGGCGTCGGCGTTACCGTGGGCATCCGCTCCGAGGCCGGATCGTTGATCGTTTGCATAGGCTCGCCACCGTTGATCGAAAGGTGTACGTTTTCAAGCGTAACCGGCCAAGAGGTGCCGGACTCAATCCAAAGGGTTGCCGTAAAATGTCCGTTCTTTGAGTTTGAATACAGGTGATCGAGCCCGATCGTGAACGCGCCGATCTGTTCGGAAACGCCGGGGACTTCGATCTGATCGGGCTGCCATTCGCCGTCCTCGTTCGTTTCAAATTGGGACAGCGTGACATACGGCGTCGGGACGGCGTTCTCGCCCGCTTCGCTTTGCACGGCGTTTGCCGATCCTTCCACGATCGCGTGGTAGACGGAGACGGTCTGGGCGGCGCTGTCGCGCACCGACTGCATTTGGGAGATACCGACGGCGACCGCCGTACCGGCGAGCAGCAGAACGATCAGCGCGGCGGCAAGAATCAGAAGCTGCTTTTTCGAAAGCGGACGGATCGTGGTTTGGTTTGCGGGCAGCGATTCAAGCACGTCCTCCATGCGGGCACGGTACGACGCGGGTACGGGGGGAAACAGGGGATCGGATGAAAACTGCTTATTCGGCATGGGCTACCTCCTGATCGGAAAGATCCTTGCGCATCGCCCTGCGGGCACGGGAGAGACGGCTTTTCACGGTGCCTTCCGGCTCACCGAGCATCGATGCAATTTCGGAAATGGTGTATCCTTCGTAGTAGAACAGCGTGACCGCCAAACGGCTTTCGGCGGACAACCGTAAAAACGCGGCTTTGAGATCCAAGGCGTCGAACGGTTCGACGCAGGTATCGGGCAGATCGTCGAACGGAATATATCGGCTTTTCTGCCTGAGGATTCGGTAACATTCGTTTTTCAGAATGCGGATCAGCCAGGGACGGAACTTGTTCCGATCCTTCAGCGAATCGAGCGCGACGTACGCCTGCTCCACGCTGCTTTGCGCAGCATCCTGCGCATCAGCGTCATTTTGCAGCAGCGCAAACGCGACGTGAAACAGCGTGTCGAGCATCGGCCGCACTGCCTGGGTGAACCACCGTTTGTCTTTGAGACTGTGCATGTAGGGACTCCTTTCGTTTTCGCCTGCCGGCGGGCGGAAACTGTTGTTCGATCGTACACTTTATAGATGCAGAACAACAGAAAAAGGTTGCATCCTTTCCGAAAAAAATGCCGCAGAACGATTCCGCGGCATTTGTTTTTTTGTAAAGAAGGTCAAATTCGTTCGTACCGGCAGTAGCGATACTCGGTTCCCTCAAAGTCGTTTGGCGCGCCCTGCTCGGTCATGCGCCATTCTCCGGTGGCGTCAAGATCGGGATAAAACGTATCCGCGCCGTCGGAGGGAAAGTCATTGTGCGTGACGAGACACGTATCGCACCAGGGGAGGAACAGCCGGTAAATGCTTGCGCCGCCGATTACAAACACATCGTCTTTCGGGTATGCGCCTGCGCGCAGCAGCGCTTCTTCGGGCGTGCGCACATAAATGAGCTCGGTCATCTGTCCCGCAGCGCGATCCGCGGCTTCGGCAGCCAGCGATTCGGGCCGGATCTTTTTTTCATCGTCGATCAGAACGATGTTCACCCGATTTTTGAGCGGCGCCATGCGCGGAAAACTCTCGAGCGTTGTGCTGCCCATGATGCACACTTTGCCGCTTGTGAGCTCCCGGAACCGTCGCATATCGGCAGGAATATGGATCAGAAGCCGGCCTTGCTTGCCGATCGCCCAGTTCTGGCTGACGTTGACAATCTGAATCATACGGTCCCCTTACAGCAGCGCGGCGATCGCAGCGGTGATATCGCGCACGGTGTTTTCGTCAAACGGGCTGCGGACGCCGCCGATCTTCAACAGCTCAAAATAGCCCTTGCTGCCGCCCGCCTTGCAGAGCGCAAGATAATCCGACCATGCCTTGTCCGCATCCTTGAGATGCTTCAGATAGAAATCGAATGCGCAGGTCTGCGCAAGCGCATAGTCGATGTAGTAGAACGGGTACAGGAAGATGTGCTGCTTCTGCATCCAAAAGCCGCCCTTTTCCAGAAATGCGTCACCGTCATAATCGCGCCACGGCAGATATTCGGATTCGAGCGCTTTCCAAACGGCATATCGCTCATCCCGCGTCATTTCCGGCTTTTCGTAGACGCGATGCTGGAAATCGTCCACCATGACCAGATACGGAATCGTCAGCATGGCGTTGGTCAGATGCGCTCTCCGATAACGAGGCGCGTCATCGCCGAAGAATTTCTCCATCCACGGATACGCAAAGTGTTCCATCGACATCGAGTGAATTTCGCAGACCTCAATCGGCGCCTGCCAGACGGCGGAAACAGGCAGCGTGCGCGCGGCAAGATACGCCTGGAACGCATGCCCGGCCTCGTGGGTGAGCACGTCAACGTCGGCGGAAGTGCCGTTGAAGTTCGAAAAGATGAACGGCGCTTTCAGATCCATCAGCTCGGTCTGATAGCCGCCCATGCGCTTGCCGGGCCGCGAAGTCAGGTCAAACTGCTTGTGCGCCACCATAAAATCGAAGTATTCGCCGGTCTCGGGCGAGAGCTCCCGATACATCTCCTGCGCCGCGCGGACCATTTCCTCCTCGGTACCGTTCGGCGTCGGGTTGCCTTCGGGGAAGAAGAATTCTTCATCGTAATAGTGCAGCTTGTCCACGCCGATGCGCTTTTTCTGCTCCTCACGCAGGTGCGCGCAGAGCGGAACGATGTACTGCTTTACGCCCTCCCGGAACCGAGCGACGTCCTCCGCGCCGTATTCATAGCGCGCGCGCTCCAGATACGCCAGTTCGACATAGTTTTTCATACCGAGAATCTTCGCTTTGTGCGTGCGGAGCGCGATCATCTTGTCGTAAATCTCATCCAGCTCATCCGCGATCGAAGCATAGAGACCTGCCCATTTGCGGAACGCGCCTTCGCGTACCGCGCGATCCGGATCCTGCATGAATTTCAGAAGCCCGTAGAAGTTGCAAGGCTTCCCCATATATTCGACCTGGCATCCCGCGGTCAGCTTTGCATAACGGCTGCGCAGGAGCTGATCTTCGGTATTGTCGGGAATCAGACGCTCGTCCGACAGTTGCAGGCTCGCTTCGGCGTCCGTGAAAATGATCTCTCCGAACGCTTCGGAAAGTTCTTTGCGGAACGGATGATGGATCAAAACCTCCTTTGTACGGTGTGAGAGCGACGCAAGCCGCGGCAGGTTCGTGTCCCAATAGGTCATCTCCTCGTCATAAAACGGGTTGTTGGTATCGCAGTCATGCCGAATGTGAGCGATCGTTACGACCGTGGAAAACCGTTTGTCCAGCTCATCCATTTCGAGGAAGGCCGTCTTTGCTTCCTCAGCGGTCTTGGCCTGCTCCAGAGCGTCCAGCGCTTTTGACGCATCCACAAGATAGGCATCCACATCATACCGCTCATACGGCAATTCGGGAAAAGTCCAGTTCTGTTCCATGTGCTCCTTCTCCTTTTCTTCAATCCAAAAAAGTATATCATATCCATCGGAAAAATGCAATCGCTGCGGACTGGTTCACGCTTGCAATTTGTATGGAAGCGGGGTAGAATAAAAAGAAAGAGGGAGGCGCGCATGGCAGGTAAGTTCGATTTTCAGGTTCGGTCAAAACAGGATCTGATCGATGCGGTTTTGCAGTTCGGAATTGTTCCGCTGTTCCGAAATACGATCGAAGGCTTTTCGGTCGAGGAGCACGTCTCACCCGAGGTGTGGTTTGGCGACGGGGAGGGCGTCTGGGAATGGAAAGGCCCCGTGATTTCGGAAACGGGGTGCGCATACGGCAAGTTTCTGTTTCATAAGGCAGCGTTTATCAGCCCCGAGTGGTTTTTGGACTTTGCCAACTTTCGCCGCTGCGGAGACGATTTCGATACGCTGTTCGAAAACGGCGAAGCGCCCCGGTCGGATCGGAGGCTGTTCGACCTTGTGCGGGAGAATGAGCCGGTTCTTTCGAATCGGTTAAAGGCGCTTGGCGACTATCGAAAGGGCGGGTATACCGGGTTCGATACGGTGATTACACGGCTGCAGGCAGAGACGTATGTGTTGATTTCCGACTTTGTGTATCAGCGGGACCGATTCGGACAGCCATATGGCTGGGGCATTGCCGAATACAGCACGCCGGAGCGGTGGCTTGGCGAATCGTTTGCGGAGCATGTGTACGATCGGACGCCGGAGGAGTCGTATGCAAGGCTTACGGAGCATTTGTGCGCATTGACCGGCGCGGGTGAGCGAACGGTGAAACGATTCTTATAATCCCCAAAAGGAGGGCAAACGTATGAAAACCTTGACGATTCTGTATCGGGAACGCTGTCCGTACTGCGCGGCGGCAAAGCGCGGACTGAAGGAACTGTACAACGAGAATCCGGTATACGAACGCGTGCCGCTGAAGTGGATCGAGGAAACGGAGCAGCCGCAGGTGGCGGATACCTATCCGTACTGGTACGTTCCGTCGATCTTCGACGAGAAAGAAAAGCTGTTCGAAGCATCGCCTGCCGATACGTTTGATACACTGAAAAAGGCGCTGCGCACTGCGCTCGAATCGGCAAGCCGGTAGAAGAACAAAAAAGAGGGGACGAGCGCTTATTTGGAAGGCTGGTGTTTAACCGAGGGAATCCGGCAAAGAGGATACAACAATTTCTCAAGTTATCGGTTTATCGTTTTCTCGGGTCTATGTGCAGAAAAGATTCTTTCGGGCTGAAAAGACAGTAGGTTCTCCCAGTCCTTTTGCAGCTGGGCGTTTTCCGGATAGAGTTCGATATATTCAAATGGTTCAAGATCGCCAACAAAACAATCTCCATGATCCAAGACCAGAGAAACACTGTCCTCACTATGGCTTGGGGTATGGACGATCTGACCGGAGATACCCATTCTCTGCAGAAAATCCCTGCTTTTTTCGCAGGAGATGATCATAGCCTGCGTTTCATCGATTGGAATCGTAGTTCTCCCTTCTCTCGCAAAAATAGCATCCGAAAAATGCACAGAACGGCTCTGCACATCCATTAAGAGCAGTTTTACGCCCTGCTTCATCAGTTCGCTTATCAGCCCCATATGATCCGGGTGATAATGGGTCGCCATTACGTACTCGATGTCTCGGATCCTTCTGTCGTTTTGTTTCAAGGCCTTATAAAACGCACCCAATGTTCCCGCATAGTCGGTGTCTACAAGCAGACTGCCATTGCTGCCCTCGATCAAAAAAGTGTTGGTGTTTCCATACTTCAAGCTGAGCATTGTTTCATCCCGATCAATCCCGATTACTTCGTTCATTCTATCACAGATTCGCGCACGGCGCAACGAAAGAGCACAGTCGATCGAGATCGACTGTGCTCTTGAAAGTTCCCTCGACAGAATGGCTGCCGTGTCTCCCTCTTTTACGCTTAATTATTTTGCGTTACGCTGTTCGAGCTCGCCGCAGATACGCGAATATTCGGCTTCATCCAGCTTGTAGTTCTTCTTGTAGATCAGGAACGAGACAAACATCAGAATCGCGGACGGGATCGTCATGAACAGGAGCAGGCCGAGCGTCTCGCTGTGGGTGACATTGCTGAGCACGGTACCGATCTGAGCGATCTTATCGGCTTCGGTGATCGTTCCAGCGGAAGCGGCGCGTTCCAGATCGGAGATCTCATTCGTATAGTTGATGACGCCGCAGACCAGGAACGTTCCGGTCGCGATGGCCGCATAGATGGCGGATGCGAGCTTGGTGATGAACGGGCGCAGCGAGGAGATAATGCCTTCGTCACGTGTGCCGTTCTTGTACTCGTTGTACTCGACGGTATTCATGATCGAGATCATCATGATGAGATAGAAGCCATACTGACCGAAGTTGGCGAGCATGTAGCCGAACGTAATCAGAGCAAACTTGACGATCGGCGCCGATGCGGTGGGCAGCAGGATGCCGGCAAGCAGCATGATGGCATAGCCTGTGGTCGAGATGATCATCAGGATGTTCATCAGCGGTTTGCGATTGATCTTCTTGGAAATCAACGGGTAGAAGATCATCAGGAATGCGGTAACGATCATGCCGAGCATCTGGAACAGCGTGAAGTAGCCTCCCTCATATCCGAAGTCGAAGTAGATGTACATCGAGCCGATGCCGGAAAGGATGATGCCGTTGCCGATCTGCTGAATGATAAACGCGAGTGCAATCCAAAGCAGCTGATCGTTCTTGACGATCGAATTCCAGATTTTCTTGAAGCTGACCGGCGGAACCGGTTCGTTGCTGTAGGTGCGCTGCTCCTTGACTCCGAAGATTGTGAAGCAGAGGAACGCAGGCGCCAAAATGGCGAACGCAAGCGCGATGATGCCGTATGCGGTAACCGCGCTGCCGCCGATCGCGTTCGAGCCTGCGGTCAGCATCGGGATCAGGGCGACGGCGAGCGTGCCGCCGATGCCGGCAAACAGGTTCGCGCGGGACGTGTAAGCGTTGCGCGCGTCCGGATCGGAGCTGAGCGCAGGAACCATGCCCCAGTAGGAGATATCATGCATCGTGTAGGTGATGCTGTAGAGGAAATACATCAGACCGAAGAACGCGACGAACGGCCAACCGTCAAGCTTCACATTGAACGTCAGATAAATGACGACCGAAGTGGAGAGAATGCCGATGACAAGCCACGGTTTGAACTTGCCCCATTTGGTACGCGTGCGTTCAATGATGTTGCCCATCAGCGGATCGTTCAGCGCGTCGAAAATACGAGCCGCGATCATAATGCCGGTAATGGCAGCGAGCTGCGCCGGATCCAGATGCCGCGTCAGCATGACGAACGTCAACAGATAGCTGTTGATCAGATTGTAGACCATATCCCGTCCGACCGTGCCGAGCGGGAACATCCATAGGTTCCGCTTCATCGTTTTCTTGTCTTCCATGTGCTTCCTCCCTTAGTGGTGCTGTTATTGAATCGTAAAGGCAACGGTTACATCCTCGAGATGCGGCGAACGGATGGTCAAAGTCGCTTCGCCGGGCTGTCCTTTCGTCCTGAGGTAAAGACCCGTACTGCCGCCTTCGGCAACGATCGTGTCCGGGTTCAGCAGCTCAATCGGTCCGTTGACCGTGAGCCGGATCGGCAGCTGCGCATACGGCGCAAGGTTATCGTTCTCATCCAGTATGCGGATCCGAACGGCCGCCATATCGTAGGTATCGCCTTCGCAAAGCACGGTGCTGCTCGGCGTGACGGAAAGATGCAGCTTCTCGCTCGGTGTCTTTGTGACGGACGCAACAACTTGGCCGTCCTTCATTGCGTCGAAGCGCCACCGCGTGGCGGAACCGCCCCAGTTGCCGATGTATTTGCCGTAGAGCTCCACGCCGTCCTCATACTTGAGCCCGTAGCGCACCATGCACCAACCCATGCGCGCCTTGTCGGCCGCGGGCAGGTTTGCGATGCCGTACTTTCCGGCAGCCACCAGCGCATCGTGCAGCAGCTGTTCCTTTTTGCCCGTAAAGCCTTCTTCGCTCTCCAGAAGGTGCCCGATCAGATCGTCGATCTTCACCGGCGGATGCTTGAGCCCGGTCCACGGCTGCGGCTTGAATTCCGTCACGAGCTTGTCGTTCTTATACAGCACGACGCTGTCCGCATTCGTGAAGGCATAAAGATCGCCGATATGCGCGGCGGAATAGTCGCCCGCGTCCATGGGGGAACCGATTTCGAGCACCGGGCGGGAATCGCCCTGGCTTGCGTAGGTCGCCGCAGCGAGCTTCGGGTTGCGGAACGCATCCAGAACGCCGTGGTAGCAGATTCGGTCGCCGCTGCCGAAATCCTTGTGCGTCGCGTAGTCAAACATGCACCATCCGAAGCAGCCCGCATGCTCGCCGGAGGACATCGCCCCATTCAGAACGTAAGCATGGCGAAGCGCCTGCGATTGTCGTTTTTCCCACGGGTCATAGGGCTTGGTCGGGAACATGTGCCCGTCGTGCTCGGAGATCAGATAGCCTTTTTTCAGATCGGGAGAGCTGTCCTTTTTCTTTTGAATCGGCTTCTCGGGCGTGAACTCGGTGAAATCGTTGTAGGCAAAGACGTCCTCAAGCAGATTGCTCTTTTGGATATAGCGAACGCCGGAGGTCTGCCGCGTCGGATCCAGCTCATGCGCGAGCGCGTTCGTTTTGGTATACAGTTCATCGCAGTCGATGCTCTCGTTGATGCGGACACCCCAGAGCACGATCGAGGGGTGGTTGCGGTTTTCGAGGATCATCTCTCGCACGTTTTCGAGCGCCTGGGCCTTCCATGCGTCGTCGCCGATGTGCTGCCAACCGGGGATCTCCGTAAAGACGCAAAGACCGAGCCGATCGCAAGCGTCAAAGAAATGCTGTGACTGCGGATAGTGAGAGGTGCGAACCGCGTTGCAGGAAAGCTCTTCCTTCAGGATTCGCGCGTCCTCGACCTGTAGACTCTTTGTCGCGGCGTAGCCGATATACGGATAGCACTGGTGGCGATTCAGCCCGCGGAGGAAGTACGGCGCGCCGTTTAAATACAGCCCTTCCGCCTTGAATTCCACGGTGCGGAACCCGAACGAAACGGTCTTCTCGTCCAGAATCGAATCATCGTCCGCGAGCAGCGCGGCTTCGAGCGTATAGAGGTTGGGCGTTTCGGGCGTCCACGGCTGAGCCCCCGCAACGGGGAGAACATGCACCGATTCGGCGTTCATCGAGGAGGCGAGGCACTTGCCCTCCGCATCCAACACGCGGACGCGGATGCGCGGATTCGCTTTTCCGTCGACCGTGCAGACGGCGCGAACCGTCGATAAATCCGGGGTCGAAACGAACACGTCCGAAAGGAACGTTTCGTTTTTCACTTCGAGCCACGCCTCGCGATACAGTCCGCTGTAGGTCAGATAATCGATCACGAACCCGAAGGGCGGAACCGAACCGTTTTCGGTCGAATCCAGGCGAACGGCGATTGTATTCTCTTCTCCGTATTTGGCACGCTCCGTGACTTCGAATGCAAATCCGGTATACCCGTTGCGATGCGTTCCGAGCTCTTCGCCGTTCCAATAGACGGTTGCGATGTGCGCCGCTCCGTCAAAACGCAAAAACAGCCGCTTACCCTCGTCCTCGGCAGGAATGCAAACGGTTTTGCGGTATCCGGAAATCGCTTCATAGTCTGACGGTGCGGAGTAATGCAGCGGCAGCTCCTTCAGATTGTGCGGAAGATCGACGCGGACAGGTTCACCCCCGCCCTGCAGAAACGCTTCGCTCCAATCGGCAACAAATTCCCAATCCCGGGAAAGACTTCTCCTCATTGTCCGTCCTTCTCCGCGCGACAGCGGCGCGGTTTTTTCATTCTTTTTACAGTATAGCATAAAGAACTGTCCGCGGCAAGAGGAAATCCGCGATTTCGAAGGCACCTTCAATCGTAAAAGAAGTATGAATTCTTGATCGGGAGGGTGGAAAAAAGCCATTCGTTTTGATACAGTGAAATAGATTAGGAAGAAACTTTTTTCTGAGAGGGAAGGGCAATGAAGAGCAACGAGGAAAAGCAGCTCGATCTGGAAGCGATTCTGGATTTTTGCGTGGAAATCGGACGGCGCATGATGCTTGCCGGGGCGAATTTGGAACGCGTTCAGCTCGCGATTGCGCGGATCGCTTCGGCATACCGGCTTATGGATGTGAGCGTATATCTGCTCAGCGGGTATCTCTCAGTCGGCGCGCGCGATGCCGAAGGAAACTATGCATCGCGGCAGGGCGCGATCGGGCCGAGCGGAATTCATCTGTTCCGGCTGAAGAAACTGAATCGGCTTTGCTTTACCGTCGCGGATAAAACGCCTGCGCCGACGGAGCTTTCCAAGATGCTTGAGACGGCTTCCAACGTGCGTGAGATGCCGGACGTGCTGATTATGATCGCGCAGGTGCTGGCGCTTTCCTGCCTGTGCATTTTGTTCGGCGGTTCGTATCGCGAGGTCATTGCGGTTGCGATTACCGTCGTTGCGATGCACTATCTGCTTTTGTTGACGGATCGAATGGGAATCGACCGCCTTGTGGCAAACGCGCTGGTGATGTTCCTTGCAACGGTGATCGTCATCGTGCTGCTGAAGCTTGGACTCAGCACGAACGGACCGGTGATTCTGATCACGGTTTCGATGCTGGTCATCCCCGGAATTCCGCTCGTCAACGCTATGCGCAACCTGCTCTGCGGCAACGAGATGAACGGCATTCTGCAGATTCTGAAGATCACGATCGAAACGCTCGCGCTCGGCGTCGGCATCTATCTGGCGCTGTGGGTGTTCGGCATGCGCGAGGGCATGAGCGACGCGGTGGTAACGACGCTGTCCGATCCGATTCTGCTGGTGCTGCTCTCGTTCGGCGCTTCCACTTGCTTCGGCTTTGTCTTCCGAATCGCTCCGCGCGACCTGTGGATTGCGGGTCTCGGCGGCGCGTTGACGCGGATCGTATTGCTTGTGATGCAGCAGTTCACCGGTACGCGCCTCCTGTTTATCACGGTTGCCGCAATGGCCGCCTCGCTGTACGCGGAGCTCTGGGCGCGCAAGGAACGCGATCCTTCAACGTACTTCCTGTATCCGGCAATCGTTCCGCTGATCCCCGGCGATCTGTTTTACTATTCCCTGGTCGGTTTGTACCGGCAGGATCGCGCGATGTTTGAAACGAACGGCGTCAACTGCCTGTTGGTGCTCTGCGGGATGAGCATCGGGTTTGTGTTAAGCTCCATTATCGCGCATCAGATCCGCCGTCGGAAGCACGTTCGCGTGCTGAAAACCAGATAGTCCGCCATGTCATAAGAACCCTGACGAGCATCTATAAATCATCCATAACGGAATCAAAAAAGCAGCAGCCCAAGGCTGCTGCTGTGCGTTTTCGAATCAACCCCAAAGGATCGCGAGCGCAGGAACGATCTGCTTTTTGCGGGAGACGACGCCCGGCAGAAAGATTTGATTGTTTTTCAGATCATTGACCGCAAATGCCTGCCTCAGCGCTTCCTCGTCTCCGAGATAGAGCAATTCGGTCCCCTCTTTGAGCACATCGGTAATCATCAGAAGGATCATATCGTATTCCTTGTTCCGCTTGATCTGCTCCATGACACTGAGAAATTCGGCCTTGCGTTCCAGCATCGCCGCAGAGTCGACGGTCGTAATCTGACTGATGCCGAGCCGGTGATCCGCCAAATGGAACTCCTTGAAATCCGTTTTCAGCAATTGCTCCGCCGGCTTATCACGACCCTGCGTCACGGAGAACATCTCCTTCCCAAGCGCATCCAGGTCAATGCCCGCGATACGCGCAAGCCGTTCGGCAATCCGGCGATCGCGCGCGGTCGAGGTCGGAGATTTGAACAGCACGGTATCGCTGACAATTGCTGCGGCCATAAGCCCCGCAAGCTGTTCGCCGGGCATCAGCCCATGCTCCTGATACATCGTCGCCACAATCGTTGTGGTCGAACCGACGGGCTCATTGCGCATATACACCGGATATCCCGTCTGCACGTCAGCAAGCCGATGGTGGTCGATGATGCCGACGAGCTCCGCCTGATCGAGACCGGGAACGGATTGCCCGACCTCGTTGTGGTCGACGAGCACGACGCGTTTGCGCTTCGGGCGCAGCAGGTGGAACCGACTCAACGAGCCGACGACGCGATCATTCTCATCGAGCACCGGATAGCTGCGATAGCGGCTTTGCAGCACGGCATCGCGCACATCGTCCAGATAATCGTCGAGATGGAACGCGACCAGGTCGTTCGTTTCGGCGATGCGACTGATCGGAATGGATTGATACAGCATCCGCGCGGCACGGTAGGCGTCGCACGGAGCGGCGATCAGGCAGGAGGGGGAGGAGATGCCGCGATACCGGTCGCTCAGGTCGCTTTGGCAGAGGATCACGCAGCTTGCGCGATTCGAAAGCGCTTTTTCCACAACGTCCGGCTGCTCTCCGCAGATGACGATTGAGCCCGGCTTCATGCCGCGCAGCGGTTCGCCCGGCGTCGGCAGCGCAAGAATCACCTCGCCGGAGATTTCATCGAACAGATCGTCCTCACTGTTGATGATTCTCCCTTCGAGCGCGGCGAGCAGATTGAACACCGGAACGTTCTCGACAACCGGGTGCTGAATCGAATGCATATCGTTTTCGGCGATGCTGCCCGCGGTAATGAGCCCGAACAGCGTTCCGTCTTCGCGCACGATCGGCGCCGCATGGAATCCGGAGCTGTTCTCGAAGATCTCCCACGCGTGGCTGACCGGAACGTGTTCGCCGAGGAGCGGCGGGCGGTCAAAATCGATATCGCGCACCTGCGTCCGCACCGTGGAGATGCGAAGCGGCGCGGAAAACCCGAACTTTTTTAATAGGAAGTCGCTCTCATCGTTGAGATGTCCGAGCCGAACGGGCGTATACCCGTTGTCGCCGAGCGCGTTGCATAAGTTTGCATACGCCATTGCGGAAACGATTGAGTCCGTATCGGGATTCCGATGCCCGCAAACGTAAGTAATATCCATTTCTGCCCTCCGTACGGTGAAATCAAAAGAATTGCCGCATCCATCGCAGCGCAAACCCTCATACTTATACAACATTATACCATGAATCCGAAGGAATGCCAACCGGTTTTTTGGACGTTTTCCGAGAATCCAATCGTGTAAAAGTTGCGTTATATTTATGCGTTATATACGATCCGAACCTTGACAAAACAGGAGGAACGTGGTAATCTTTGACGCATCACAGGAAAGGAAACAGGGGCATGAAGCAGTTTGGTCAGTCGAAACCGATGGCGCACGCGGCGTGTGCTTGTTTTGCCTGTGCTTCGATGTTTGCAATTGCGCTCGACGGATCGTTGAGCGTTTTGTTTCTTTTGGGAGTAGCGGCCATCGTCATTCTGATCGGCTGCGTACGACTTATTCCCGCAAAGATTGCAACAGCCCGGTAACGGTACCCGCCTTAAAATCGGCGGCCCGCGAAAGGCGGGTCGCTTTTTTGATAAACAAAACCACAGGAGGAAATGAACATGAAAAAAATCATCGCTGTCGTATGTGCGATTCTTATGCTTTCGGTAAGCGTTGTCGCTTGCACCGCGAGCAACAAGCCCGCTGCGAGCGATCAGACTGCGACCGTTATCAAAATCGGCGCAACCGGTCCGCTGACCGGCGGTGCCGCCATTTACGGTCAGGCCTGCGCAAATGCTGCGCAGATCGCGGTGGACGAAATCAACGCGCTGGGCGGACTGCAGTTCGAGCTTCGGTATGAGGACGATGCGCACGATCCCGAGAAGGCTGTCAATGCATACGCTGCACTGAAGGACTGGGGCGCGCAGGTAACGCTCGGCTCCGTCACGACCAAGCCGGCGCTTGCCACTTCTCAGCTGAACTTCGAAGACAACCTCTTCGCCATCACGCCGTCCGCTTCTGCGGTGGACGTTGTCAAGGGCAAGAGCAACGTGTTCCAGATGTGCTTCACCGACCCGAACCAGGGCACCGCGAGCGCGGACTACATTGCTTCCAAGGAACTCGGCACCAAAGTTGCGATCATCTACAACAACGGTGACGCGTACTCCACGGGCATCTATCAGACGTTCGTAGACGAAGCGGCCGGCAAGAACTTTGAGATCGTTTCGACGACGACCTTCACCGATGAGACGGCGACCGATTTCTCCGCGCAGATTGCTGACGCGAAGGACAACGGCGCGGACCTCGTCTTCCTGCCGATCTATTATCAGCCCGCTTCCCTGATCCTCAAGCAGTGCAAGGACGTCGGCTATGCTCCGAAGTTCTTCGGTGTTGACGGCATGGACGGCATTCTGACGATGGAAGGCTTCGATCCGACGCTGGCGGAAGGCGTTATGCTTCTGACCCCGTTCAATGCGGACGCGTCCGATGAGAAGACCGTCAACTTCGTCAAGAAGTATCAGGAAAAGTTCGGCGAGATTCCGAATCAGTTTGCTGCCGACGCGTATGACTGTGTGTACGCCATTTATCAGGCCTGCCAGAACGGCAACGTGACCGCGGATATGACGGCGGAGCAGATCAACGAAGTCCTCAAGGTACAGTTCACCTCGATGACGTTCAACGGCCTCACCGGCGAGAACATGACCTGGGATGTCGAAGGAATGGTTTCCAAGGAACCGAAGGGCATGGTCATCCAGAACGGCGGCTATGTCGGTATGGAGTAAGCATTCGCTTTTCGACGATTGAGACTTGACACGGCGCGGGAACGGCGGTTTTTCTGCCGCTCCCGCAGCCGTTTCCTTTGGAAGTATGGAAGAGGAGGGGGAACAAATGAGTTTTTTGTCCCATCTGATCAACGGCATCAGCCTCGGCAGCATCTATGCCATCATCGCGCTTGGCTATACGATGGTATACGGCATTGCCAAAATGCTGAATTTCGCACACGGCGACGTCATCATGGTCGGCGCGTATGTGTGCTTTTTTGCGTTGAACGCATTCGGCTTGCCGCCGGTTGTCAGCATTCTTTTGGCAATGCTCGTATGTACGGTCCTCGGAATCATCATCGAGCGACTTGCATATAAACCGCTGCGCGCGGCACCTTCGCTCGCGGTATTGATCACGGCCATCGGCGTCAGCTATTTTCTGCAGAACGGCGCGTTGATTCTTTGGTCCGCCAGTCCCAAAGTGTTCCCGACAATCTTTGAAGGAACGATCCGCCTGTTCGACGGGCAGCTCACGATCGGCTTGACGACGCTGATCACGATTGCCGCATGCATCGTCATCATGGTCGGGCTCACGCTGTTCACCGGCAAAACCAAGATGGGCAAGGCCATGCGCGCCTGCTCGGAGGATAAGGACGCGGCGATCTTAATGGGCATCAACGTGAACCGCACGATCTCCGTTACGTTTGCGATCGGAAGCGGCCTTGCGGCGATCGCGGGCGTATTGCTTTGCTCCGCCTATCCGCTTCTGCAGCCGACGACCGGCTCCATGCCGGGCATCAAGGCGTTTACGGCTGCGGTGTTCGGAGGCATCGGATCGATCCCCGGCGCGTTTCTCGGCGGCATCCTGCTCGGAATCATCGAGATTTTCGCAAAGGCGTATATCTCCACCGAGCTGTCCGACGCGATCGTTTTCCTGGTCCTGATCCTTGTACTTTTGATCAAACCCGCCGGCTTGCTCGGCAAGAAGACCGTTGTTAAGGTGTGAGGTGCGATATGGAACGGATCAAGAAATTTCATCTCGGCAAAACGCGGCGCGAAAAACTCATTACCTTCGGACTCGTTCTGGTATTCTTCGGTTTCATTGAGATTTTGCAGGCGACCGGGAACCTCTCCAACCTGCTGAAAGGACAGTTGGTTCCGATCTGCGCGTACGTCGTCATGGCGCTCTCGCTGAACCTGACGGTCGGCATCCTCGGCGAGCTGTCGCTCGGCCACGCGGGATTCGTCAGCATCGGCGCGTTTACGGGGATTGTGATCGCGCAGGTGCTTCGCCCTGCGATTGAAAGCAACGGATTGCTGCTGCTGATCGCGTTGGCAGGCGGCGGAATCGCGGCGGGACTGATCGGCTTTTTGATCGGCATACCGGTTCTGAGGCTGCGCGGGGACTACCTTGCGATCGTAACGCTCGCGTTCGGCGAGATCATCAAGAGCCTGATCAACAATCTGTATATCGGGCTGGACAGCAAGGGACTGCATTTCAGCTTTATCAATGACAATCTGCGGCTTCTGGAGGACGGGAAGAAGATCCTGTCCGGACCGCTCGGCGCAAACGGTCTGCCGCGCATCTCGTCGTTTATCGGCGGCATCCTTTTGGTGCTGTTCACACTGTACTTTTTGTACCGTCTGCTCGGCAGCCGGCTCGGCCGCGCGATTCTTGCCATGCGGGATAACGCGATCGCGGCAGAGTCCGTCGGCATCAACATTACGCGGTATAAACTGACGGCATTCACCATGTCCGCGTTCATTGCGGGTATGGCGGGAACGCTGTTTGCCCTGAGTTTCTCCTCGGTAAACGCAAGCAAGTTCAATGTCGATATGTCGATTTTGATTCTCGTGTTCGTCGTACTCGGCGGACTCGGGAACCTGCGCGGTTCGATCATCGCGGCAGGATTGCTGACGGTCTTGCCCGAGCTGCTGCGCTCGCTGCGCGACTATCGGATGCTGGCCTATTCGGTCATCCTGATTGCGATCATGCTGGTCACGAACAATCAGATTCTTGTTCACTGGTGGACACAGCGAAAGAAGGATTTGAAGGGGCTGTTTACCCGGCTTCGCAAATCCAAACAGGGAGGTGAGGGCTGATGGAACGACTCGTACCGACTCCGAGTCTCGGCGTAATCCCCGAGCGGGACAGCGATAAACCCCTGATTCTGGACATTCACGGACTCGGCATCGACTTCGGCGGTCTCCACGCCGTGGAGGACTTCACGCTCCTGATCGGGCGCACCGAAATTGCCGGATTGATCGGCCCGAACGGCGCCGGCAAGACGACCGTGTTCAACCTGATTACAAGCGTTTATCAACCGACGCGCGGCGTGATCCTGTTCGATGGATACGATACGCGCGGCAAACGACCCGATGAGGTCTGCCGTATGGGCATCGCACGTACGTTCCAGAACATTCGTCTGTTCAAGGATATGAGCGTGTTGGATAACGTTCTGGTCGGCATGCACAACCATATTCCGTATTCGATGCTTTCGGCGTTTTTACACCTGCCGTCCTATCATCGCAAGGAGAAGGAAGCGCGGGACAAAGCGATGGACCTGCTCGGCATCTTCGATATGCAGAACATGGCCAAATGGCAGGCTGGTTCGCTGCCTTACGGCGCACAGCGCCGGCTGGAGATCGTTCGCGCCTTGGCAACGGAGCCGAAGCTGCTTCTGCTGGATGAACCGGCTGCGGGCATGAACCCTGCGGAAACGGCGGAGCTGATGGAGAACATCCGCAGCATTCGCGATCGGTTCGGAATTGCGATCCTGCTGATCGAGCACGATATGTCGCTCGTTATGGGGATCTGCGAGGGCATTGCGGTGCTGAACTACGGCAAGATCATTGCGAAGGGCTCCCCCGAGCAGATCAAAAACAATCCTACGGTCATCGAGGCATACCTCGGGAAACAGGAGGCGTAAATGCTTTCGGTTCAGAACATCAATGTCTACTACGGCAAGATCCATGCCGTGAAGGACGTTTCGTTTGAGGTCAACGACGGAGAGATCGTCACGCTGATCGGCGCGAACGGCGCAGGCAAGAGCACGGTTCTGAAAACCGTCTCGGGCCTACTGCACAGCACAACGGGCAGCATCACGTTTGAAAACAAGGAACTGCTGCGCGTCGCGGCGCATAAAATCGTTCCGATGGGCCTTGCGCATGTGCCGGAAGGCCGACGGATCTTTCAGGCGATGACGGTGGAAGAAAATCTCGAAATGGGCGCGTACGTCACAAAGCCGTCGCTTGTTGCCGAACACCTTGAAAACGTGTATGAACGGTTCCCGCGGCTGAAAGAGCGGAAAAAGCAGATCGCCGGCACGCTGTCCGGCGGTGAGCAGCAGATGCTTGCGATGGGGCGCGGCCTCATGAGCGATCCGAAGCTGCTGATGCTCGATGAGCCTTCGATGGGCCTTGCGCCGATTCTGGTCGAACAGATCTTCGATATCATCAAGGAGCTGCGCGATCACGGGACGACGATTCTGCTCGTCGAACAGAATGCGCGGATGGCGCTGAAGATTGCAGACCGCGGATACGTGCTCGAAACGGGTAAGATCGTTCTTTCGGGAACGGGCGCGGAGCTTTTGAACAGCCCGGCCGTCAAAAAAGCCTATCTCGGCGGCTGATGATTCACTTGTTCGGAATTTCGTTAAATATTTGCATCCTTCATTGAAAAAACGAAGGATGCAATTTTTTTGTTTGCCATCGAACGAGACAGAATTTGGTAGTAAAAAATTTTTATAAAAAAACAGGATTATTCAGTGGATTTTTCCATGCACCTATGCTATAATGCAAAATAGTAAACAGCAAAGTGCCTGTTTCTGCCCGCAAGGGAAAGGGTGATACAAGAACAGCCGCTTCGCACGAAAAATCGATCATTTGAGAAAGGGACGGAAAGTAAAGCAATGACAAACGGATTGTATGGCAAGGGTAAGCGCGGATTATCGTTGATTCTGGCAATCTTCATGCTCCTTGGCAGCCTTGGGCTGACGGTCTTTGCAGATGAGGAGACGGCAGAGCCCGCGGAACCGACCGAGCTCATCACGGAGCCGGTATCGACCGAACCGGAGACGACGGAGGATGTGACGCTCGAGAAAAATGCATCTTCCTCGGAGGGCGCAGGGTATTATCTTGTCGGCAGCATGAACGGGTGGCAGCCGACGAACGGATATAAATTCTCTGAGAACAACGGAGCTTCAGGGGAATATAAGCTGGATGTAACGTTATCGAGCGGCAACGAATTCAAAGTTGTATATTCCGGCAACGGTTCAAGCAACGATACCTGGTTCCCTGACGGAGACAATTATAAAGTCACGAGTTCAGGACGGGCAACGGTCTATTTCCGTCCGGATTATCAAGGCGCAAGCGATTGGTACAGCGGTTGCATTTATGTTTCTATGCAGCCTTCCTATCGCCTTGAAAACGGCTATTATCTGATCGGCTTGAACGGTTGGACTGCCGACAGCCTTACAGCATCGGACAAGTTGACCAAGAATGAAAGTGCCGGCACGGAAGAGTATACGATTCAGAAGACACTTTCGTACAACAATGCGTTCAAGATCGCTTACGTCGAGAATGACGCAATTAAGACGTGGTATCCGAGCGATGGCGATAACTATGTTGTCGGCGAGCAGTATACCGGTTCTAAGACGATCTATTTCCGTCCGAATTATGATGGCAGCGAGAGCTGGCATTATGGATGCATCTACGTTCCGCGTACGCAGCGTCTGGAAAATGGCTACTACATCATGGGGTTGAACATTTCCGGTGATTGGACGGTTGACAAATTGACTGCATCGGACAAAATGGACAAGAATGATGGAGCCGATACAGAAGAGTATTTCATTCGTAAAGCGTTGAATTACAACGACAACTTCAAAGTTGTTAAAGTGGAAAACGATACAATTCAGGACTATTATCCCGCCGGCGGACAAGAAACGAACTACGTCGTCGGTTGGAACTACACCGGTTCCGATAAGACCATCTATTTCCGTCCGAATAGAGACGGCAGTGATAGTTGGCATTATGGGTACATCTACATTGAGAAGACGACCTCTTTGGAAAACGGCTTCTACCTGATCAACTTTAATACCGGTGACACGGTGGATACGATCAACTCCGCGTGGAAGTTCTCGCAGAACACGGGTGCATCCGACAACGAGTATCTGCTCAATGTGACGCTCAGCGGCAATGAAAAGCTGAAAGTCGTCAAGGTGGAGAATGACCAGATCACAGCGTATTATCCGCCGGAGGGAAACGATTATCAACCGGATCAATACCATACCGGGGATGTTACGGTGTACTTCCGTGAATCCTATCAGGATGCTTGGGCGGATCCGTTTGGCGGGTACTTCTACATTGCGCAAAGAGGCGATGGATCCCACGGTGACTTCTATATCATCGGTCGCAGTGGATGGACGGTAAATGACCTGACGGAAGCGGATAAGCTCTATATCAACATCTATTACGGCCAAAACTACCCGGGCGTTGACCACGAATATATGCGGTTGGTGAACTTGTACCAGGGCCAGGAGATCAAGATCGTTGAAGTGAAAAACGGTCAGATCGTGCAGTGGTACGGCGTAAACCATGCAATCGACTATGATTCACAGCATAATGTACCGTATTATGGCAATCAGTTCGTGTTCTTCATGGAAACGCTGACGAATGACCGCGGTGTACCGTATACGGACAATGATGGCGTTTCTCATGATGACGACTGGCAGTGGGGACGCGGCCTTCGCTTCTCGGTCCAGAAGGGCTGGGCAACCATCGGTGCGGAAGGCACCTCTCGCACCAATTATACGGACGGCACTTTGACAAAGACCAAGGACGGTGTCACGCAAGAGTATGCGCAAGGCGCATATCCGACCTATGGGTACGATCTGGAGCACGGTCAGATCACGTTCAGCACCGGTACCGCATATGACAACAACGACTTTGCGAACCGCAACGCACCGACGCCGAACATTCTTTACAACCTCAACCTCGGGCAGGAGATCGGTTACTCGGTAACGCCGGACGAAGGTTGGAGAGTGGTCCGGATCAGCCTCTCTTACGAATACGAGGACGGGTCGCATGAGGGTGAGTATGAGCTTTGGTCCGGTTCGTCCGAAAGCGCAGTGGGCGGAACCTTCACCGCAAAAGGCGCAGCGATGCGCTTGATCGCGGAGTTCGAGAAGATCCCCGTCCTTCATAATGTAACTGTTGTAGGCACCGAGTTCGGCGTCATCGGCGTTTCCTCGCCGGTTGCGATCAATGCGGGTCAGACCCAGCAGGTGACCGAGGGCGAGACGGTGGTCATCAATGCGCGCGCATACGGCGGCTGCGAGCTGATCGACATTCCGGTTGCAACGTATACCGACAACGGACAGACCGTATCCATTCCACTGACGCTCGGAACCGATTATTCCGATAAAGCCAAGTCGGGCAGCTTCACCTTCGTGATGCCGGAGCATGATGTCACGATCTCCGTTGAATCGAGACGGATTATCCGCAGCTGCAACCTGCTCCTGTCGGGCGAAATCGGCCTGAACATCTACGCGGATCTGCAGTATGTGGGCGGTTCTGTGGACGATACCTATATGACGTTCCGAGTCACGCAATCCCGCGAAGGCACGGCTGAAACGAGAGATGATTACGATCCGGAGCACACGATCACGTTCCGCGGCCTTGACCTGTATGGATACACCTGCTTTGTGAACGCGATCCAGATGGCTTGCCCGGTGAAGACAACGCTGCATTATAAGGATGCAGAAGGGAACGAGAGAGAAGTCTATTATACCTACTCGGTTGACAGCTACCTGAAGTCGGTTGCGGGCGATTCCACCGAAGAATTCGAAGATGCCCAGAAGATGATCAAGGCAATCGCTGACTTTGGGTATTACACGCAGCAGTATCTGTCTCGAATCAACAGCTTCACGATCGGAACGGACTATGCCGCGATGAACACGCATTTTGCAGAGTATACCTCGAGCGATTGGGCAGAGGTACAAGCTGCACTGGAAAATCAGGGCGTTTCGACGAAATGTAAGACCACTGACGTTACAAAGGTTGAGCATTATCTGTCTCTCAATGCGAAGACGACGATCGTTGTAAAGATTACCGTAAACGATGGGTACGCGTTGAAGAGCGCACATCTCGACAGCAGCACGGAAGACTTTGCATTTACAAAGACCGGGAACGTCTACACCTTCATGATTGAAGGAATTCCCGCGGGTTCTTTGGCAACGCGGCATAAGATCAAGGCGGTTTCCTTCCAGCCCGGTGTGGAAGGGGAAGAGAACGACGTCGAAATCACCCTGTCCGCGCTGTCCTATGCAAAAACGATTCTGGATAGCAGCACGGAGCAAGCAGACGCAAAGAACGCGATGACTGCACTCTATCATTACTACTATGAGACCAATGCGTATGCAATGAGCCATACGGTGAACAACTGAAAAGGAGGACACGGCAATGAAGGAATATACGCGCGTTGAGATGGAGATCATTTCTCTTGGGCTCGTGGATCAGATTTGCACGAGCGATCAGAACACGCCTCCTCAGGACACCCCCGTTTGCACTGAGGATACGCCGTAAGCGGAATCGAATAGAAAAACGAGTGAAGAGAGGGGGGAAATTCCCCCTCTTCCGCTATTAAGGAGAGGTACATGAAAAAGAAAGTATGGATTGTGATCGCTTGCGTCTTGGTTTTGGCAGCCGCAGGAATCGCTGCATTCTTCGCCGTTCGCTGCGCAGCCAAAGGGCGTTCGGACGGTGCATCGCCACAGGAAACGGTCCTTGAAACGCTTCCGCCGGAGGATGCGACCGAATTGCCCTTGGATGAGGAACCGGACGAAGGCAACAAACTGGAAGCGCCCCAAATCGAGGTGAACGTGATCGAGGATCCTGCCGACCCGGCGGGCGAAGAACAGCCCGAGCAGAAGGAAGAGCCAACGGAAAAGCCTTCTGAAACGCCGAAACCGGAGTCGACGGAAAAGCCGAATACGGAGCAGGGTTCTGCGGGCGCAGAGACCCGTAAGGACAATGATACGCCGCCGGTCGAAGTCCCGTTGATGGACTGGGACGAGGAGACGCCGTAAAGAAACGAAGCAACACCCGCCGATCCGATTCGGCGGGTGTTGCATTGGGTAATGAGAAAGCCACCGGAGAACCGGTGGCTTTTTGATATTGTGTTTCCCTTAACCTTTCACAGCACCGGCGGCTACGCCTTTGATGATGTGCTTTTGGCAGATCAGGTAGAAGATGACGACCGGGACAATCCCAAGGAAGATCAACGCCATGGTTGCGCCCCAGTCCACCTGGCCGTAGCTGCCCTGCAGATACTGAATGTGAAGCGGAATCGTGCGATACAGGTTCCGGTCGAGAACGAGGTAGGGAAGGAGGTAATCGTTCCATACCCACATGATCTCGAGGATGCCGACCGAGATCATTGTCGGCTTGAGCATCGGGAACACGACGAGGAAGAAGGTGCGGATCGGACCGCAGCCGTCGATCACGGCCGCTTCTTCGATCTCCAGCGGAATGCTCTTGACAAAGCCGACAAACATGAAGATCGCAAGACCTGCGCCGAAACCGAGGTAGACGATCGGAATTGTCCACGGCGTATTGAGCTTCAGCGTATCCGCCGTTTTGGACAGCGTGAACATGACCATCTGGAACGGAACGACCATTGAGAACACGCACAGGTAGTAGATCGCGCGGCAAATCTTGTTGTCGACGCGGGCAATGTACCATGCGGCCATCGAGGTGAACAACAGAATCAGCGCCGTAGAAAGGATCGTGATCGTGAAGCTGTACAGAACGGTCTTCCAGAAATCGTAGTTGCCGAACGTCATGCCCTTGATGTAGTTGTCAAATCCGACAAAGGATTGTTCGTTCGGGAGCGCAAACGTCTCGGATTTTACGTACGTGCTTTGCTTGAACGTATTGATCACAAGCGTTCCGATCGGAAGAATGTAGATGATGCAGATGATCGCCAGCACGACGGAGAGGATGATTTTGAAGACGCGCTCGCGTGCCAATCCGTTTTTCTGAGTACCCATTATTGCTGCACCTCCTTCTTACGTGTTGCTGCAAGCTGCAGAAGACCGAGCGCGGCAACCAGGATAAAGAATACAACGGCCTTCGCTTGTGCCACGCCGCGAGACGTGCTGCCGACGTAGAACGTGTTGTAGATGTTCAACGCGATCATTTCGGTCTGACCGACCGGGACGCCGTTCACAAACGGTTTCGGCAAACCGTTCGTCAAGGCGAGGTTCTGGTCGAACAGTTTAAAGCCGTTCGTCAGGGTCAGGAACGTGCAGATTGTGATGGAAGGCATCACGTTCGGGATCGTCACGCGCCACAGCGTTTGCCACTTGTTCGCACCGTCGATCTTGGCAGCCTCCAGCATATCCTCCGGAACGGCCTGCAGACCGGCGATGTAAATGATCATCATGTAACCGATTTGCTGCCACGCCACGACGATAATCAATCCCCAGAATCCCCAGACAGGCTCCGTTACGAGCGTTTTGCCGTAGAAATACAGGATGCCGTCAAAGATCATCGACCAGATATAACCGAGTACGATACCGCCGATCAGGTTCGGCATGAAGAATACGGTACGGAAAATATTGGTCCCTTTCAGCTTTTGCGTGAGCAGATAGGCAAGCGTGAACGCAAGCACGTTGATGATCACAAGGCTCACGATTGCAAAGAGTGCGGAGTACCAGAATGCGCGGACAAACGTTGGATCCTGGAACGCCTTAATGTAATTGTGGAAGAACGAGTTGTCGTTCATGATGCCGTTGATTTTTGCGTCAGACGTCGTAACGAACGTACAGAACGACAGGTAAATGCCCTGAATAAACGGCCATACAAAACCGATCGCAAAGGCGGCCATCATCGGCAGGATGAAGAGCCACCATGCTCTGCGAATGGGACCTTTTCTTAAATCACGGCTTCTTTTCAAATCGAAGCACCCCCTCTTGTTCTTGTCGAATCCCGCTGGGCGGGAGAGGAAAAAGATTGAGGGACGGGCGATAGCGCCCGCCCCTCGTTTCATTCATTTGCGATAGGGTCGCTGATCAGTTGTTGACCTGGCTGTACTGATAGGCCCAACCGTCGACGATCGCCGCACGGACCTGCTCCCAGTTCGCATCGGACTGATCCGCATTGTACGCGTTCAGAGCGGAGACGAATGCAGCACGGTACGCATCAACGTTCGGCTGATAGTTGGTCGCCCAATCCATGACGTAGCAACCGTTGTTGGAGTACTCGTTCGCGTTGGCGAGGAAGCCGTTGGTGGATTCCGCAGCCTGCTTATAAGGCATAACGCCGAAGGAGTCAACGAGCATACGGGATGCTTCCGCATCGGTCACGCACCAGTAGAGGAAGTCCATGGTGGCGTCGATGTTCTCCTGAGAAGCCTTTGCGTTGATCGCCCAGCAGTTCTCAGTACCGCAGTTCAGACCGGCCTTTTCTTCACCGGCAACGCCGCAATAATACGGGATCATAGCAACATTCTTGCCGCCCTCGGAGCAGGCACCGTATTCCCAGGAACCGTTTACAAAGAAGACAGCCTTGTCCGCCTTGAATTCGCCCTCAGCGTCATGACCGCCTGCTGCGAAGGTGGAAGGATCGAATTCGCTGTTGTTGATCGCGAGATCATACAGGTTCTTGAAGTTCGGGACGAATTCGCCGGTGATGGTC
>ONLX01000070.1 GCA_900318765.1 uncultured Eubacteriales bacterium | reverse complement strand
GCAGAGAAAGGGATTCGAACCCTTGATACGGTTCCCCGTATACACGATTTCCAGTCGTGCGCCTTAGACCAGCTCAGCCATCTCTGCTCGCGCTTTGTTAGTTTACAATACCTTGTCCAAAAATGCAAGTGTTTTTTTCAAATTGAATCCTTCGTTTTTGAAAAGAACTTGTAATACTCTTGACAAGAGGGCTCCTTTCCCGTAAGATAAGACAGTTCGAAGACTCTTTGAACACGTGAGTTCGAAACCATCCTCACGCAAAACAAAACTAAGGAGAACAATTTTATGAAAGCACCCACCCATTCGCGCGTGCTCTATCTGGCACGCGGCGGCATCATCGCCGCTCTCTATGTTGTCTTGACCTATGTCGCCTACACGATGAATCTGTCCGGACAGCTCTCTGTTCAGCTTCGCCTCTCTGAAGCATTGACCGTCCTTCCCTATTTCACAAGTGCAGCCATCCCGGGCTTGACGCTCGGCTGCCTGATTGCAAACATCATCACCGGCGCAGCCATCTGGGACGTCCTGTTCGGAACGCTTGCGACCCTGATCGGAGCCGTCGGCACCTATCTGTTGCGCAAATACCGGTTTGCTGCTTCCGTTCCCCCGATCCTTGCCAATACGGTGATTATCCCATTCGTGCTGAAAATCGCTTATCAGCTCCCCGATGCCGCCTGGCTGCTTGCGCTTTCGGTCTTCCTCGGCGAACTCATTTGCTGCGGGGTTCTCGGAACGATCCTGCAATCCGTTCTGATTCGGTTCCCGCACCTGCTCGGCAGCGAACCGAAGAACAAATCCGACATGTAAGAATTAAGGGAATCCACTTGAAAACAGGGCAAATAGTCTGTATAATAGATGTGCAATTTTTAGATTGGAGCATAACACGATGAAACAATTAGTTGGTTCTGCGATCATCGGTCAGTCCGGCGGTCCCACCTCTGTAATTAACGCAAGCGCATACGGCGTCATCCGCACCGCGCTGGACAATCCGTGCATCACCAAGGTTTACGGTGCGGCACACGGCATTCGCGGCGTTCTTGACGACGTTCTTTATGACATGGGCGAAGAGGATGCGTTTGAGCTCTCTCTCCTGCTGCATACCCCCTCCTCCGCGCTCGGTTCCTGCCGCTATAAGTTGAAAGATCCCGATGTGGACGATACCGATTACAAGCGCATTCTTGAGATCTTCCAAAAATACGACGTGCGGTATTTCTTCTATAACGGCGGAAACGACTCGATGGATACCTGCAACAAGATTTCCAAGTATATGCAGCGCGTCGGTTATGAATGCCGCGTTATGGGCGTTCCGAAGACGATCGATAACGACCTGTTCGGAACCGATCATTGCCCCGGCTTCGCTTCTGCGGCAAAGTACGTTGCAACGTCCTGCATGGAGATCTACCAGGATGCGCGTGTTTATGATACGCCGATGGTCTGCGTTGTGGAAATCATGGGTCGCCACGCAGGTTGGCTCGCCGGCAGCGCTGCCGCCGCAACGTATCTCGGCTGCGGTCCCGATCTCATCTATCTTCCCGAGACGGATTTTGACGTTGAACAGTTCCTTGCGGACGTTGAGCGTCTTTACAAAGAGACCGGCAAGGTATTCGTTGCGGTTTCCGAAGGCATTCATGATGCGAACGGCAAGCTGATTGCCGAGTACGGCGCAGAAAACGCGAAGGTCGATTCCTTCGGTCACAAGCAGCTCGGCGGCCTCGCGGCAACGCTGGTCGATATGATCAAGAATCGGCTGCCCGATGTGAAGACGCGCGGTATCGAGCTCTCTCTGTTGCAACGCTGCGCTGCGCACTGCGCCTCTCAGACCGATGTCGACGAGTCCTTCGCCGCCGGTAAAGCTGCAGTTGAAAACGCCGTCAACGGTGTAACGGATAAGATGGTTGCGTTCGAACGTTCCTATGACGCGGAAGGCAATTACGTCTGCAACCTGAAGCTCGTGGACCTCACGCTCTGCGCGAATACAGAAAAGAAGGTCCCGCGCGAGTGGATCAATGCGGCAGGCAACGGTCTCGAGAAGCCGTACGTCGATTATCTGCTGCCGCTCCTGAAGGGCGAAGTTCAGCCCGAAAAGGAATTCGGTCTGCCCCGCTTTGCAAAGCTCAAAAAAGTTGTTGCTGGCAAATAACGCCTCCCTGATTTCAAGCCCTCTTATGAGGGCTTTTTCTTTGACTTTTGGAAGGGGATGTGTTATTCTCATTTCAGAATCACGGGGAGCAGAACATGGTGGAGTTTGAACAGGTCCGATCGCATCTCGGCATCGAAAAAGGTGCGGTGGCAATCATCGGCGGCGGCGGAAAAACGACGCTGCTTATGACGCTTGCAAACCGCTTGCGCGCCTACGGATCGGTTCTGGTTGCAACGAGCACGCACATCTTCCCGCCAAACGGTATTCCGCTGAGAACGTCGATCGAGGCGCCGCTCAAAACAGGTGAATGCGTTGCCGTCGGAACGATGACCGAGTCGCAAAAGCTCACTGCGCCGAAGCAAGAATTTGACATCCTTGAGGCTTTTTCGGATTATCTCTTAATCGAAGCAGACGGCGCGCGGGGACTCCCTTTGAAAGCGCACGCAGGCTATGAACCGGTGATTCCCAAAGCCTGCGGTTGTGTGATTGCGGTCGTCGGAATGACCGGAATCGGAAAACCGATTCGGGATACAGCGCACCGCCCCGCCCTCTATGCGAAACTGCTCGGCGTTGAGGAGGACACGATTGTAACGCCGAGCCATGCCGCTGCGGTGGTAAGAACCTATCCGGGCGTGACGGGCGTCGTTCTGAACCAAGCGGATACCGAAAAGCAGAGAATCCTTGCGCGGGAGGCGGCAAAGCAGCTCCCCTTCCCCGTTGTAATCGCTTCCCTGCAGGCGAATGACCCATTTTTTGAACTATGGAGGAACGGCACATGTTGGTTGTCATAAAAGGCGCGGGCGATCTTGCAAGCGGAATCGCGGTTCGACTCGCGCATTGCGGATTTCAGATCGTGATGACCGATCTTGATAAACCGACTTCGATCCGGCGCACGGTTTGCTTCTCCGAGGCGATTCGGAACGGATCCTATCGGGTAGAGGATGTAACCGGTACCCTCGCTGCCTCTTTACGCGAGATCCCGGCGATTCTTGCGCGCAAAGAAGTTGCCGTTCTGGTGGATCCGGAAGCGAATTGCGTGTCGGAGCTTCTTCCGGATGCCGTTGTGGACGCAATCCTTGCCAAGAGGAACCTTGGGACGCGCATCGATGATGCGCCAATCGTGATCGGCGTCGGGCCCGGGTTTACCGCGGGGGCGGATTGCCATGCCGTCGTGGAGACGCAGCGCGGGCACAATCTCGGCCGCGTCATTACAACCGGGAGCGCCGCGCCGAACTCCGGTATCCCGGGCAACATCAGCGGGTTTACAACGGAACGCATCTTACGCGCTCCCTGTGACGGTATTTTTACCGAGGTGCATCATATCGGGGATACCGTTGAAAAAGGAGAAATCGTAGCCACGGTAGAGGGACAGCCGATTCAGGCGCAGATTCGCGGAACGATCCGCGGTTTGTTGCCGACCGGAACCATCGTCTGTTCCGGCATGAAAAGCGGCGACGTCGATCCGCGCTGCTGTATGGACAATTGTTACACGGTTTCCGATAAGGCGCGTGCTGTCGGCGGCGGCGTACTGGAAGCCATTCTGATGCTCAGGGAGGCGAATCATGTTTCGGAAAACGGTTGAAGCCCTCCGTGCGGGGCGATCTCCGATTCTGCTCACCTGCGTGGAGGGTGAACAGATCGGACAGACGGCGCTGTATGACGATGGAACGATCTACGGAAACACATCCCTGATTCCGACGTTTCCGCTCAGCGCAGGGAAGCTGCCGCGCCTTGAAAACGAGGTGCTGATTGAGCGAATCGTTGCCGCGCCCGAGCTGTTTTTGCTTGGCGGCGGACATGTTTCCGTACAAACGGCAAAGATTGCAAAGCTCTGCGGCTTTCGGGTTACGGTGGTGGATGATCGGCCGGAGTTTGCAAACCCGGACCGATTCCCCGACGCGGATCGAATTCTCTGCAGTCCCTTTTCGGAAGCGCTTTCCGGTCCGGATACCCCCAATGCTTACTATGTAATCGTGACCCGTGGGCATAAGGACGACCGCATGTGTCTGGAACGGATTCTGAAAAAACCGTTTGCGTATTGCGGAATGATCGGCAGTAGAACGAAGGTCGGACTTGTCTTCGACCATCTGCTGCAAAACGGAGTCGATCAAACCCTGCTTGCGCGCGTTCATGCGCCGATCGGGCTTTCCATCGGTGCAGTTACTCCGGAAGAGATTGCCGTCAGCATCGTCGGCGAGATGATCTCGGTCAAAAACGCGGGGGGCGTCGGCGTGGCATGGGATGAGGCGCTCTCAAGCGGAATCGTCTCCGCAACCGAACCGTACGCGATGGTTACGCTGATCTCCAAATCCGGCTCTGCGCCGCGTTCCACCGGCGCGCGTATGATCGTCCGGAAGGACGGGACGATTCTCTCCTCGATCGGCGGCGGATACGGGGAATTCGAAGCTGCGCAGTATGCGCTTGCAATGCTGAAAACAGGCGGCGGCGCGAAACACTATACCTGCAGGATGACCAATGACGACGCCGCAAAGGACGGTATGATCTGTGGCGGGACCGTGGAAGTTTTGATTCAGATGGTGAAGGAGTGATCGTTATGGAAGATATCAAGCTGACCAAGCTTTCCAAATGCGCCGGCTGCGGCGCGAAAGTCAGTGCGGGCGTGCTTTCGAAGCTGCTCTCGGATCTGCCGGTGCTTTCGGATGAAAATCTGCTGGTCGGATTCGATAAAAGCGATGACGCTGCGGTCTACCGCGTCAGCGATGAGCAGGCGATCGTACAGACAATCGATTTCTTCCCGCCGATTGCCGACGACCCCTATCTGTTCGGTCAGATTGCCGCTGCCAATGCGCTCTCCGACGTCTATGCCATGGGCGGCGAGCCGAAGCTTGCGCTGAATGTCATGTGCGTTCCCGAATCGATGTCGAAGGAGGCTGTTCATGCTATCCTGCGGGGAGGGTATGAAAAATGTGTCGAAGCCGGTGCGATCATCTGCGGAGGCCACAGCATCTTTGACGACGAACCGAAATACGGCCTTGCCGTTACGGGGTTTGTACATCCCGATCAACTGTGGCGGAATATCGGAGCTAAGCCCGGCGACGTTTTGTTTCTGACCAAGCCGCTCGGGGTCGGCGTCTTAACGACAGCGCAAAAAGCGGATTTGCTGGATCGGGAGGCAACTTCTATGATCCTGGATCTGATGCGCACGCTGAACCGTTCGGCGCGCGACGTCTTCCGGAGCTATCGCGTGCATGCCTGTACGGACGTAACCGGGTTCTCCCTGATGGGACATCTTTTGGAGATGTGTTCCGGTTCAGGCGTTTCTGCTAAGGTGCAGACCGACGCAATCACCTTTTTACCCGGTGCGCTGGATTATGCGCGTATCGGCATCCTTCCGGAGGGGATGTACCGGAATCGGACGTTTGCCGAAGCGAGTGTAGACGCCGGACCCGTTGAACTTGCGGTATGCGATTTGCTGTTCGACCCGCAAACCTCCGGAGGACTGCTTTGCGCCGTCGATCCGGCGGATGCAGATGCAGTTTGGAAAGTGCTGCAGGGAAAGGTTCCCGCGGCGCAGCGCATCGGCGTGATCACCGAGCAGCGCGAAAAAGCGATCTATCTGCTTTGATTCTGCCCCGCCCGCTGCGCAACGGAACGCGTATACAGAACGCTTCCGACCAGGTAACATCCGGATGCGAGAATCCGGAAATAGATTTGATAGCGCGTCAAGAACGACAGTCCCATCAGCAGCGTTCCGAGCAGCGTAAAACGGTTCGGTTTCCATTGCCGCACAAGCTCCTGCATCTGCGGGAGTTTTCTTTTTCGTCGGCTTCGAGCATCGAGTTCCCGCCGCACCTCGTCGTCCGATACGGTCAGAAAAAAGCGCTTTGCCGTTTCTTCCTTCCGATGTACCGTCATCTTATCGGGATGGCGTTTCAAAAAGGATTCGGCCGCCGCCTCCATATCCCCGCAGATCCAGACCGTCGTCACCCCGTTCTGGAGCTCGGCAATCAGATCGTCGCTTCGTACGACGGTCTTTTGCAGCAGTCCATCCGGATAGAGCAGGTTCTCCGCTTGCGACCAAGGCATCAGCAGCAAGCGTTCGAGGACCAGTTCGGTACGGACCCGCTCAAACAGCTTCTCCCGCTCGCGTTTTGCTCTCTGCTTGAGCCAACAGAGCAGCACAATTTCCGCTGCCGCTGTCCAGAGCGTTGCAACAGCAACGGAAAAGCCTGTGTTCCGCGTCAGAAATGCGATTGCCGTCCAAAGGATCGCGCCGTATAGAATTGCGTCGCAGGCGATTGCCAGCCGCGTTCTTCTTCCGAAAATCTCGGATCGTTCATAGGGATTCATCAAAAAAAGTATTGCCTAAATCCCCCCGCTTATACTATAATATCGAATATGAAACAGGAACGAATCGGAATCTTAGGCGGCAGTTTCAACCCGATTCACAACGGGCATCTGTTGCTTGCCGCGCATGCAAAAGAGACGCTCTCTTTGGACCGTGTGCTGTTTGTGATCGATCGCATTCCGCCGCACAAGGAGCTCGACGCGGGCGCATCCACGGAGGATCGGCTGCACTTATTGGAGCTTGCCCTGTCCGATCGGGAAGGTCTTATCCCCGAAACGATGGAGCTTTCCCGCGAAGGAAAGAGTTATACGTTCGATACGCTGACCGAGCTGAAACAGCGCATTCCGGGCGCGGAGCTGTTCTTCCTGATGGGAAGTGATATGCTCCGTTCCTTCTCCACCTGGTACCGTCCGGATGGCATCAGCCGTCTTGCAACGCTTGTCTGCACCGAACGAGACGGGCAGAGCGGTCAGGAAGAAGAAACGGCTGCTGTGCTCAAAGCAGAGTTCGATGCGCGCGTACTGTTGTTGGACAGCGTCTCGGATCTGTCCTCTACCGAAGTGCGCAATCGGATTGCGGATGCAAAACCGATCGATTCCATCGTTCCGCTTGCGGTCGCGCTTGCGATCTATGAACGCGGGCTGTATCAGCCGGAGCCGATCCGCGCGCTGTACGATAAGCTCCGTCCGATGCTGACCGAGAAGCGCATGCGCCATACTGCGGGCGTGCTTCTCACCACCCTGTCGCTTGCCGAGCAGAACGGCGTTGATCCTAAAAAAGCGCAGGTTGCCGCTCTTCTGCACGACTGCGCAAAGTATCTGCCGCGCGAGGAGCTCCTTTCTCGCAGCACCGATCCGAACCCGATTCTTCCGGTGCTGCACGCCGAAGTCGGCGCCTGTATTGCTTCGGAGCAGTTCGGCATCTCCGATCCGGAGATCCTGCAGGCGATCCGTCTGCACACAACCGGGGATGCGAACATGACCCCGCTCGACAAGGTCGTGTACCTTGCCGATATGATTGAGCCTTCGCGCGATTATCCCGGTGTGGACGAGCTGCGAAAGGAAACGAATCTCGATCGCGCAACGCTGCTTGCGCTGCATCGAAGTCTGCAACATATTACCGAACGCGGATTTGCGGTTCATCCCGCAACACTTCGCGCCATTAAAGATTTAGGAGGTACTGTCCATGAGTGAACGATTCGGAGAAACGGAAATCCGGAAACTGTGTGAAATCCTGTACGACAAGAAAGCGGATGACATCGTGGCGATCCACGTCGGAGATCGCACGATCGTCGCAGACTGGTTTTTGATCGCAAGCGGGCGCAATGTTCCGCACGTGAAAGCGCTCTGTGATGAGATCGAGGATCGCGCGGCGGAAGCCGGGATGCTCGTAAAGCGCAAGGAAGGGTACGAGCAGGGACGTTGGATCGTTCTTGATTTCGGCTTTGTGCTCGTGCATCTGTTCCATCCCGAGGAGCGCGCGTACTACAATATGGAGCGACTTTGGGAAGAAGACGGCAGCGTGATTCGCTACCCCGAAACAACGAAGGAGGCATAAGGATGGATCGCAAAACATTGGCAAAAACCATTGACCACACGCTCTTGAAGCCGGACGCAACGGAAGAAGCCATCCGGAAGGTGTGTGAAGAAGCAAAGGCCTACAACACGGCAAGCGTATGCGTCAATACCGCCCGTGTGCGGCTTGTTTCGGAGCTTTTGCAGGGGACCGATGTAAAGACCTGCTGTGTTGTCGGGTTCCCGCTCGGCGCAATGCTGCCCGCCGCCAAAGCCGCGGAAGCGGCATTCGCGATTGAAGCCGGTGCAGAGGAAGTCGATATGGTCATCAACATCGGCAAGGCCAAGGATGGCGACTGGGAGTATGTTCAGAAGGATATCGAAGCGGTCAAGGCGGTTTGTAAAGACAAGGCGCTCTTGAAGGTCATCATCGAAACCTGCCTTCTGAATGGCGACGAAAAAGTGAAGGCATGTCTTGCCGCAAAGAATGCCGGAGCGGATTATGTGAAAACCAGCACCGGGTTCTCGACCGGCGGCGCAACGGTTGAGGACATCCGCCTGATGCGGGCAACCGTCGGCCCCGAAATGGGCGTTAAGGCAAGCGGCGGAATTCGCACGCGCGAAGCTGCCGAAGCGATGCTCGCAGCCGGTGCGACGCGCATCGGAGCGAGCTCCTCGAAGGCGATTCTGGGGGAATAGGCCGTGTCGCAAAACGAACGCGCATTGCAATTGACAACGGAACTGATCGACTTTATTGCCGACAGTCCCGTTTCCTATTGGGTGGTCTCTCATCTTGCAAAACGGCTTGAAGCAGACGGATATCGGCGATTGGATCTGCAGCATGCCGACTTGGAACGTGGAGGAAACTATTATTTAACGCGCAACGGTTCCTCGCTCTTGGCGTTCCGGCTTCCAAAGCAGCAGCCGAACGGATTGATGGTATGCGCAGCACACAGCGATTCACCGTTGTTCAAGCTCAAAACGCATTATGCCGTAAAAGCCTGTGATCGGTATCTGAAGCTGGACACCGAGGTCTACGGAGGCGGAATCTATTCCAGTTGGTTCGATCGGCCGCTTTCGATCGCAGGACGTGTGATTGTGCGGGAAAACGATACGTTGAAAACGGTTCCCGTGAAGTTGGATGAGGATCTTTGTGTGATTCCGAACACCTGCATCCACTTCAACCGCGAGATCAATTCCGGATACAAATACAACCCCGTAGTCGATACGCTCCCTCTGCTCTCCGGCTGGACCGATCAGCCGATCCTGGAACAACGGATTGCGGACGCGGTTTCCGTCCCGAAGGAGGCTCTCGTCTCTTCCGACCTGTACGTGTACAATCGGATGCGCGGAACCGTGTTCGGCACGGATAAAGCGTTTTTTGCAGCGCCTCGAATCGATGATCAACAATGTGCCTTTGCAGCTTTCAAAGCATTCCTCGAGAGCGAAGAAAGCAGCAGCGTCCCCGTACTTGCCGTATTCGATAACGAGGAGGTCGGCAGTTCGACCAAGCAAGGGGCGGCAAGCGATCTCTTGCGGGACACGTTGGATGCCATTGCGAACGTTTACGATGTTTCGCTCTCCTCTCTCCTCCCCGCTTCTCTGATGCTTTCGGCGGACAATGCGCACGCCATGCATCCGAATCATCCCGAGTTGTCCGATGCGTTGAACGCTCCGCACATGAACGGCGGTGTTGTAGTCAAGCACAACGCGAACCAGAGATACACGACCGATGCCGTTTCCGAAGCGCTGTTTTTGGAGATCTGCGCGCGAGCCAATGTTCCGGTCCAGCACTACGCGAACCGCAGCGATCTACCCGGCGGCTCGACGCTCGGAAGCATAGCGTCTGCCCGCGTTTCGATGAATGCCGTCGACATCGGGCTTGCGCAGCTTGCCATGCATTCCGCCTACGAAACCGCCGGGACAAGCGATACGGCATTTCTGATCGATGCCTGCAAAGCGTTCTATGCTTCCTCGATTCAATGCGATACCGACGGTGTATACCGTTTGATCTGATCCAAAATAACCGAACCCTCGTCCAATCGGGCGAGGGTTTTTCTGTTCATAGAATGTTTGGTTTTTCTCGATTCACGATAACACTTTGTTCATTGTTTCATGTGATTTTTCGATTCAAAATGGGGAAAAAGCAATGGAGGAACCGAAAAATGAGTACTGTAACTTTGAGCAAGCCGGAAGCGAACGCTCCTTGGATCATGAACGAATCGAACGCGGAGGAAATACTGGAACGCATTTACCGGGAAGGAGCAAGCGATCTGATCGTCGATCTTCCGGATCGGGATGATGCTGCGCTTCGGATGCTGCACCGGTTGAGCACGCTTCCGATCGATCCGATGCCGCGCGTTTATCTGGTCCTCAATCGTCCGCTTCCGTTCGATCTTCCGGACTTTGTGCTGTACTGCTTCTATCGTCCCATCACGGAAGAAGCTCTTGCCGAGCGCATTGCGTCGTTTCAATCGGTTCCCACGCAGCACGGCGCTTCGAACCGGCTCGTTGACCGCTACTGTTCCGAGGTGCTTTTGCGCCTTGGCATCTCCCCGCATCTGAAAGGATTTCGGATGCTGCGTCTTGCACTGCTATACTTGCTTGCAAAGCCCGAATATGAAGACGTACAAATGATGAGCGAGCTGTACCCTGCGATCGCGGCGCAGACCGGGCGGACCGTTTCCATGGTGGAGCACTCGATGCGGCACGCAATTGAAACCGGATGGCTGCGCGCCGATCTGAATGAAATCGAATCGTTCTTCGGCTACACGACGCGCGGCGATAAACCGACGCCCTCAAATTCTGCGTTTCTGTTTACTTTGGCGGAGCGCATCCGGCACAAGCTGTTTGATGCCGAGAACACGGCGTCCATCGGGCGGGAAATGCAGCGGCTCGACCGCTTGAACCAAGCCTGATGGTTCCTACGCCTTGCCGGAAAGGTTCGGCGCGAGGTGCTTTCGAACCTTCAGCAGAACGAACTGTGCCGCAACAAACAGGACGGATACAAGAATGTTCAGCCTCATATCGTTTCGGAACAGTAGCATCAGCCCCACAAACACAAGGGAAAGCAGCCCCGCCCACAGGAGCAGCATTTTCCGCTGTTTCATCTCTGCCTTGGCATAGATCAGCAAAGCATACAAGCACAGGAAATACAGCAGGAATGCTCCGATCAAAAGCAACAGCTTTGGCCACATCGCGACGGCTTCATTCCGCATAAATTCGAGCGAAGTCGTAATCAGATTCATTGCAAAGATCAAAAAGAGATGAATCATCATATAGTTCATGCCGGACGTTTGCCGCTCCCGGTCAATTAGATGATCGTAGAGCTGTTCATAGCAAAGGAACAGGCCCACCACAATCAGAAAGCTCATTGCGGAGAAGTAAATCGAATTCCGTGTCAAATCGCCCTCAAAATACGACGCGATCGCAATAATCATCTCGCCGAACGTGAAGACAACGTACAGCATCGCACGCTCGCTCAGGTGGGTAAAATCGATGAACGTTGTTTTGGACCGGTCGGCAAAAACGCGTGTAGCAACGATTCCGTACAGAATCGCAACCCCCGCAAGCGGAACACCGGTCAAGTGATAAACCGGAATCGCAGCGATAACGATTGCCGCCTCCCCGAAAAGCGCGATCATCATACCGCGTATCGTTGCTTTGTGCTCCGAATCATTTTGATTCCCGTTCCATTGCATCAGATATTGAATGCCGATGTTGATCAGAATCAATGCCCATGCGATGTGGTACTGGGTCTGAAAGCTCTCCCAATGCAGTCGCGTCCCTTCCCCGATGTAATACAGCAGGTACATATTGACGAACATAAAGATATGATCGCGGACGCCGTTTTTTCCATACAGGTTGGTATAAAAGGTTGTATGGTTCCAAATTTGAATGATTGCAAGGCTGGAGAGAACGTATGCAAGAAAGACCGGCCCGCTGATAAATCCGCCCTCAATGTTGTGCAGCAGCGAGTTGTTCCGCCCAATGATATAAACAAAGATCAAATCGTATATCAGTTCAAGATACTCGACCTTTTTCTCGGTTTTCAGAATCGATCCTTCCATGCCTGCCCCCATTTCCGATCAAAGGAATGAAACAATATAGTCATGCAGATTGCGGTAAGCAATCCGATCGACTTCCTGCTCGCTAAAGCCCGCCCGTTCCAGCGCAGCACAAAGGTCCTGCAGTCTGGAGGGGTTCGGAAGATCCTCCGGATAACGCGTCATCCCGTCAAAGTCCGATCCGAGACAGACGGCATTCACGCCGGCAATCTCTGCAACGTGCCGGATATGATGCACGATATCGGAAATTGTTGCCTTGCCGCTCTCCGTCAGCTGCGGGCCGTAATAATTGATGCCCACAACGCCGCCTCGCTTCGCAATCTCGCGAATATGTTCATCCTTCAGGCAGCGTGGAACGTTTTTCAACGCGCGGCAGTTGGAATGCGAAGCAAAGATCGGCGCTTCGCTCCAACGCAGTGCATCGTCGATCCCGGCATCGGAAAGATGCGAAACATCGAACGCCATACCAAGACGGTTCATCTCCTGCAGAATCGCCTTCCCATCTTTTGTCAGGCCCTTCGGCCGCCTTCCCTGCGCCGCTCCTGCCAGCTCGTTGTTGCTGTTCCATGTGAACGTCATTGCGCGAACGCCGAGCCGATACAGATCCCGCAGAATCGACGTGGACGCTTCGACGCACTCCGCGCCCTCGATCGCCAAAACCGACGCTATTGTTTCGCCGGTCGGAACATAGTCCTTTGTCAGTTTCACAATCGAAGGTTCTGTTTCGAGCATATCGTAATAGCGATCGATCATCAGAAGCACCTGTTCGAGCGGCGGAACCTGAAGCGTCGTATCCGTCCACGCCGCAAAAAACTGCAGGCGTACGTTCCCCTCACGAAAATTCGGAAGCGTCATCGTCTGATCCCGCTTCCCCTTCTGTATGTTCCAACCATACTCCATTGCGCCGTACAGATAGTCGCAATGCGCATCCGCAATCGGATAGATCATGTTCATTCCTCCGTATGGATCAATCGTCTCGGGTTTATGGACAAAGGGGCATACCGACTTCGATATGCCCCTGAAACTATTTATTTTGCGTAATCAGTTGTCCTAGTCTCGCGGATCACGTTTACCTTGATCTGACCGGGATACTCGAGTTCGTTCTCGATGCGCTTTGCGATGTCGCGCGCAACGATGACCGTGTCGGTATCGGAGATCTTCTCGGGTTTCACGATGATGCGAATCTCACGGCCCGCCTGAATGGCGTACGAGGATTCCACGCCGTCATACGAATTGGCAATCTCTTCGAGCTTCTCAAGACGCTTGATATATGTCTCCAACGTCTCTCTGCGCGCGCCGGGACGGGCTGCCGAAATCGCATCCGCCGCCTGAACCAAAACGGCCTCGATCGAGTTCGCTTCCACATCGCCATGATGCGCCATGATGCAGTGAATGACCTGCGCGTTCTCGCGATACTTCTTGGCAAGATCCGCGCCGATCTGAACGTGACTGCCCTCAACCTCATGGTCGATCGATTTGCCGATATCATGCAGCAGGCCTGCGCGCTTTGCAAGCGTTACGTTCGCACCGAGCTCCGCGGCCATGATGCCTGCGAGGTGTGCGACTTCGATCGAATGCCGCAAAACGTTCTGACCGTAGCTCGTGCGATACTTCATGCGGCCGAGGTAACGGACAAGCTCATGATGAATCCCATGTACGCCGACTTCCAGAACCGCCGCTTCTCCGGCTTCACGGATTTGCGTATCGACTTCCTTCTTCGCCTTCTCGACCATCTCCTCGATGCGAGCGGGATGGATGCGTCCGTCCATAATCAGCTTCTCGAGGCTGATGCGGGCGATCTCACGGCGAACCGGATCAAACGAGGAAAGGATCACGGCTTCGGGCGTATCGTCAATAATCAGGTCCACGCCGGTCGCAGTTTCGAGCGCGCGGATGTTGCGTCCTTCACGGCCAATGATGCGACCCTTCATCTCATCGTTCGGCAGCGCGACCACCGAAACGGTTGCATCCGTAACCTGATCGGCTGCACAGCGCTGAATCGCAAGCGAAACGATGTTGCGCGCGCGTTTGTCGGCTTCCTCTTTGGTCTTCTGTTCGATATCGCGAAGCAGAATCGCAGCTTCGTGCCGGGCTTCCTGTTCGACGCTGCTAATCAGAATCGTTTTCGCTTCTTCCGCAGTCATTCCGGAGACGCGCTCCAGTTCCTCCGCCTGCTTGCGCTGCATCTCTTTGATTTCGTCTTCGACCTTATCGATTTCGGCAAGGCGCTTGTTCATCGCTTGCTCGCGTGCTTCGACGCCTTCCAGCTTTTTATCGAGCGATTCCTCCCGCTGGAACAGACGGCGCTCCGTACGCTGCACCTCCGCTCTGCGATCGCGGATTTCCTTATCCGCCTCAGACCGGATTCGAATCGTTTCTTCCTTCGCCTCGAGCAGCTTTTCCTTGCGGATCTCCTCGGCTTTCTTCTCTGCTTCGTCGTACAGGCGCTTTACGGTGTCTTCCGCTTTTTCCACTTTGGCTTCCGCCACATCCCTGCGGTACTTATATCCGATCAGGATTCCGATGACCGCGCCGACCACGACGCATCCGATCATCAGAAGAATTTGCCATAATTCCATCGCATTCTCCATTCTGTATAATAATATAACCGAGCATACCTGCCCGGTTATTTATCTACGTCAAAACAAATCGGATTTATCAGAAGCCGAAAAAGCGGCTCAACCTCAACCGAATCGGAATTTATCAATAAACGCACAAGGCGGTGCAGGATTACTCATCTACATTTTAACGAATGAGCGCTTGAAAGTCAAGCGCTCATTTGGAAATCCGCAAGCCATTTTATGAATTTTCTGTGTATCAGAAATCAAAAAGCGACATCTGCTTTTTCTTCGGCATTCCGTCAAAACAGCCGAGCTGTTCGAGCGACGAAATGATCCCGCTGTTTGCGCCCGTTTCCTGCGCAAAGTCCTCCACGGTCGGATACACCGCGCCCGGCTTGCGCCGTGCCACGATATCTTCCGCAGCACCCGCGCCGACGCCCGGGATCGCGTTGAACGGCGGACGGATCGCATCGCCTTCGATCAAAAACCGGGTCGCTGCGCTCTTATAGATGTCGACATTCAGCATCGGTATGCCGCGAAGATTCATCTCATAGACGAGTTCCAAAATCGTCTGCAGTTCCTTGTCCTTCTTGCGTTCACTGTCCGTCTTCTGGGAGGCGCCTTCCTCCAAGAGTCGGATCTGATGCAAAACGGCCTCCGCTCCGCCGACCGATTTTGTGATATCGAACGCATCGGCACGGACCGTGTAGTACACCGCATAGAATTCCTTCGGGTAATGCACCTTGTAGTAGGCCACGCGGAACGACATCATCGTGTACGCTGCGGCATGCCCGCGGGGGAACATATATTTGATCTTCTTGCAGGAGCTGATAAACCAGTCGGGAATACTTCCCGCGATCATTGCCTGCTCCATCTCGTCGGTGAGACCTCTTCCCTTTCGTACGCGTTCCATGATCTTGAACGAGAGCGATGCCTCCATGCCGTGCGCGATCAGGTAGTTCATGATATCGTCACGCGTACAAAGCACCTCGTTGAGCTTCGCGATGCCGCCCATCACAAGCGGTTCCGCGTTGTTCAGCCAAACATCCGTGCCATGCGTCAGCCCGGCGATGCGAACGAGCTCCTCAATCGTCGTAGGGCGGGTGTTCTCCAGTACCTGCCGGACAAACCCCGTCCCGAATTCCGGCACGCCGAGCGTCCCCAGCGAACAGTCGATCTCCTTCAGGTTGATATGCAGCGAATCGGTCGACCAAAACAGCTCGCGCGTATCGGGATCGTCAAGCGGAATCGATCGCGGGTTCAGCCCCGTGATATCCTCAAGCATGCGCAGCGCCGTCGGATCGTCGTGTCCGAGAATATCGAGCTTGACAAGGCGGTCGTCCATCGCGTGGAAGTCAAAATGCGTCGTGATCGTGTTCTTATCAACCTTGTCCGCGGGATATTGCACCGGCGTATAATCATAGATCTCAACGAACTCATCGTTGTCCTTCGGAACGATAACGATTCCGCCCGGATGCTGTCCGGTCGTTACCTTGACGTTGAGGCAGCCTTTGCACAGCCGTTCAATCTCTGCATTCCCGTAGGTGCGCCCCGTCGCCTCCTGGAACGAGTAAACGCACTCGTACCCTTTTTTCTCCGCAATGCCGGAGATTGTCCCTGCGCGGAACGCGTGTCCTTTTCCGAACATTTCCTCCACGTATTTGTGCGCAACCGGTTGATACTCGCCGGAGAAGTTCAGATCGATATCCGGCGTCTTATCGCCGTGAAAGCCGAGGAAGACCTCAAACGGAATCTCGAATCCGTCCTTTTTGAGATTCGTCCCGCAGACCGGACACGCCCGGTTCGGCAAGTCCGCTCCGATCGTATATACGGTATGGTCGACGTTAAAATCGGAGAACTTGCATTTGGGACAGACATAATGCGCCGGCAGCGCGTTCACCTCGGTGATCCCCGCCATCGTTGCAACGAACGATGAGCCGACCGATCCACGCGAACCGACCAGATATCCGTCCGAAAGCGATTTCTGCACCAATCGCTGCGCCATCAGGTACAACGAGGAGAAATCGTTTCCGATGATCGATTTCAACTCTTTATCCAAACGCGCCTGCACGATGTCCGGCAGCGGATCGCCGTACACCTCATGTGCTTTGTTCACCGCCATGGAACGCAGCTCCTCGGCAGCGTTCGGAATCTTCGGCGCGTGCGTCCCGTCCGGGAAGGGTTTCAGAACATCACACCAATCGGCAATGCGGTTGGGAACGTCAATTACGACTTCCTTTGCTTTTGCCTCACCGAGATAAGCGAATTCCTCCAGCATTTCGTTCGTCGGTTTGAAATACAGCGGCGCCTGCTGCTCCGCATCCTCGAAGCCAAGCTTGCTCATCAGAATCGCGCGGTAAATCGCATCCTCCGGTTCGAGGAAATGCACATCTCCGGTCGCTGCGACGGGCAGCCCGAGCTTCTCGCCGAGCGCGACGATCTTTCGGTTCAGATCCCGCAGTCCTTCGTCGTCCTTTACCTTGCCTTCGCGAACCAGGAACGCATTGTTCCCGATCGGCTGAATTTCCAAAAAGTCATAGAACCGGGCAATGTGCTCAATCTGCTCCTCCGGTTCTCCGTTCAGAACTGCGCGGAACAGCTCGCCCGCTTCGCAGGCGGAACCTAATATCAGATCCTTTCGGAACACGGTCAGCATGCTTCGCGGAATCATCGGCTTGCCGTGCAAGTGATCCAGATGGGAATAGCTGATCAGCCGATACAGGTTCTTCATGCCGGCCTGCGTCTTGGCAAGCAGAATGATATGATTCGAACGATGCTTTTCCTTCGCAGTCAACTGATGTCGATACGCCGCATCCGCGTCCGGAATCACCGGAAGCGAATGCACGTCCCGCTGTTTCAAAAGGTCTAAGAACGCCAGCAGGATCATCGCGCAGCTGTTTGCATCATCGTCCGCGCGGTGATGGCTGCCCATATCGATTTTCAGCCAGTCACAGATCGTATCGAGTTTATGATTCGGCAGCTCGTCGTGCAGAAGATATCTGGAAAGCATCAGCGTGTCCGCATACGGCATCGGGAAGGTGATTCCGAACCGTGCGCCATGGTGTGTGATGAATCCGACGTCGAACGAAGCGTTGTGTGCAACAAGCGTCGTCCCCTCCGCAAATGCGTGAAACCGTTCGAGGACCTCGCGTGTCGGGGGAGCATCCGCAATCATCGCTTCGGTAATTCCGGTCAGCTCGGTAATGTTTTTGGGTATCGTCTCACCGTCGTTCACAAACGATTGGAACCGATCGGTTACGATTCCGTTTTCCACACGAACGGCACCGATTTCGATGATCTCGTTCTTCTCCGCTTTCAGGCCGGTCGTTTCGATATCGAATACCGTGAACACCGTATGTTCAAACGGCTCCAGATCGGTATCGGGAATCAAATAGCCTTCCACGCCGAACAGCGCCTTCACGCCCGTTGCTTTTGCGGCCTTTGCCGCCTCCGGGAACGCCTGCACGACGCCGTGATCCGTGATCGCAATCGCCTTGTGCCCCCACCTTTTGGCTGTTTTGAACGCATCGGTCAGGTTCGTGATCCCGTCCATCGTACTCATGCGCGAATGCAAATGCAGCTCCACGCGCTTTTCTTCGGCCGTATCCATGCGAAGCTGCCGCTCGGCAAGCTCGATCGCATCGGTATAGAAGACACGTTCGCCGGTCTTGCGCTTCGATTTGCAAACGCCCTTCACCTTCAGATCCTTGCCGCCCTTGTCCGCCGCTGCCAACCAGTTTTGCAGCCGTATTGCCTGCCACTCCTCTTGAAGGCTCACGAAACAGTATATGGAATCGGTAAAATCGGTCAGGTTCAGCTGTACGCGACAGTTCGGTTTCTTTCCCTCGCGCGTCCATTCATCCCGAAGCTCGGCGGAAACGATCCTCCCGATGAGCACCGTATCGGCTTCGTTCTCCTCAACCGCGCAGATTGCCGTCGTCTCATTCTTCTTGATCGGTTTTCCGTAGAGCACGCCGTCCTCGGGAATCGGTGCCTCCACATCGTTCTTCTTTTGCTTCGACACAACAACCGCAATCGGGTCCGCGCCGACCGTCGTATACGCATACGAAACCTCCCACTCGCAAAGGAGCGCGTTCATCAACGCTTCCCAGCGGAGCAGGCGGTCGTCCTCAATCAATCCTTTTTTTCGTTCGCAGTCGATCCGCATCACATTGCGGCCGCGCTGCACCTGTACGCGGGTAATCCGTAGGTGCGATTCCGCTATCCCTGCCTGATCGTATACTTCCCGCAATTCTTCCTTCATCACGTACTCCCTCAATCGGTTATGCGTCGAGCATCCCGTTTGCCACTTCCACCACGCGCTTCAGCATCGTCTCATAGCTGCCGCTTTCCGTAATCTCACCCTTTTGGAACAGCACGCCCTTTCCGTCCCCGAACGCAACGCCGAGATCCGCCGCGCGCGCTTCGCCCGGTCCGTTGACTGCGCATCCCATCACCGCAATCTTCAGATATCCAGCGCGATGCTTCACATGCGCATCCACGTATGCAACCGCTTCCTCCACGTTGCATCTGGTGCGTCCGCAGGTCGGGCAAGAGACAATCTCCACATCATCCTTACGGACGCCGACCGCACGCAAAATTGCAAGGCCTGTTTCCACCTCGCGAACCGGATCGCAGGTTAAAGAGACGCGAATCGTATCCCCGATACCGTCCATCAGCAGCGAGCCGATGCCTGCAGCCGATTTTATGATTCCGGTCTCCACCGGTCCCGTTTCCGTAATACCGACATGCAGCGGATACGAAGTTCTTTCATGCGCAAGCCGGTATGCCGCAACGGTGGCGGCAACGGTCGTGCATTTGAGCGACAGCACGATATCGGAAAAGTTGCAGTCCTCCAAAATCTTGACATGCCCGAGCGCGCTTTTTAGCATCGCCGCAGCGGGATCGGTTGCATAGAGCGAAAGCAGATTTTTTTCCAGCGAGCCGCCGTTTACGCCGATGCGGATCGGAACATGGTGCGCTTTGCAGCAATCCGCAACCATCCGCACACGCTCCTTGCTGCCGATGTTCCCCGGATTGATCCGCAGCTTATCGACGCCGTTCTCAACCGCTTTCATCGCAAGCCGATAGTCAAAATGCACGTCGGCCACAAGCGGAATATGAATCCGATCGCGAATTTGGCGGATCGCTTCCGCTGCCTGCATATCAAAGACGGCAACGCGGATCAGTTCGCATCCGGCTTGCTCCAGCCGATGGATCTGCGCCACGGTCTTCTCTACATCACGCGTATCGGTATTGCACATCGATTGCACCGCGACCGGTGCGCCTCCGCCGATCGGCGTAGTTCCTGCCCAAACCTGTTTTGTCATATCAACCTCGGAAGCAGTTGATGAGATCGCTCACCATCAGCACTGCAATCAAAACCAATAGCAAAATCATTCCGATGAAATGCACCATACCTTCTTTTTCCGGCGGAACCGGCTTACCGCGCACCATTTCAATGAGGATGAAGATCAATCGTCCCCCATCCAACGCCGGGAACGGCAGCAGATTCACAACCGCAAAGTTTACGGAGATCAACGCGCCAAGCGCAAGAATCACATAGATCACATCCGCGATCCCGTAAGCGCTTGCCGTCTGCATCGTATCGGACATGATCGAAACTGTACCGATCACGCCGGACATTTCGCTGATGCAGGCCTTTCCGGTAATCAGATCGAACAGCGCGCCGTATACCTGCCGGATCATGTTCCAACAATACGGAAACGACGCAGCCGCTGCGGTCAGAACGTTGTACTTTGTTTCAACACGATCCCGGGTCACCAGAATCAGACTCACGCCGAGCCGGTTGTTGCCGGTATGCAGATCCCGAATCTCTGTCGCATGGAGCGTGATGCGTTCGCCGCCTTCCGCGCTCACGGTATAGACCGTACCATCGCCTTCGGGTTGTGCGGTTTCCTTCAGTTCCGCCCCGCGCAGCACGACGACGTCCGTTTCATTGTCCCGAACGGCGGAGAAGGTCGCGGAAAACGCATCGTAATCGGTAAACTCCGATCCGTTGATCGCGACAAGAAGGTCGCCCGCCTCAATGCCGGCGCGTTCGGCCGCGGAATCGGCTTCCACCTCCGTGACCTGAATCAGCTGTTCGGTTCCGCGCTGAACCGTCGTTCCAAACGCGAGCAGCAGAACAAAGGCCAAAACGAGCGCCGTCAATACGTTCATCAAAGGACCGGCAACGACCACCAAGAACCGCTTCCAAACCTTCTGCGCATTGAAGCTCTTTTCCGGCGGAAAGCGCGGCGATTCGGGCTGCGCCCCGTTGGGCTCCTGTTCCTCGGGCACGCTCTGATCCTCCCCGTAAAACTGACAGGATCCTCCGATCAAAAACGCTCGCAGCGTCAGATCGGTTTCTTTGCCCTTTTTCCGAAGCAGGACCGGTCCCATGCCGATTGAGAATTCCACAATTCCGAATCCGAGCCACTTGCCCATCAAGTAATGGCCGAGCTCATGCAGAACAATCAGCACAGACAGAATCAGAATTGCAAGAATGATGTATAAAACGGAACTCATCGTTTCATCCTTTCCACAAAGTGTCGAACCGAAGCGCGTGCCTGCGCGTCGACCGAAAAAATCTCCTCTATCGATTGAATCGGATGCGGGGCGTAGGCCGCGAGTGCTTCCTGCACGCAAGCCTCGATATCCAAAAATCCGATTGCCTGTTCAAAGTAAAACGCTGCCGCCTGTTCATTCGCTCCGTTGTAAACGATCGGACAGCCGCCCTCCGAAGAAAGCGCGTCGTAAGCCAGTTGCAACGCAACGAAGCGTTCCCGATCGGCCGCATAAAACGTCAGATCGTGCGCCGCAGCAAGGTTGAGCGCGTTTGCCGGCGATGCGATCCGCTCCGGATACGTCAGCGCATACTGAATCGGCAGCCGCATATCGGGAACGGCAAGATTCGCTATGATCGACCCGTCGCAGTATTCCACCATCGAATGGACAATGGACTGCGGATGAATCAAAACGTCGATCGCGTCCGGACCGAAGCCGAACAGCCGGGACGCCTCGATCACCTCAAGGCCCTTATTGAACAGCGTTGCGGAATCCAGCGTGATTTTGCGCCCCATGCTCCAGGTCGGATGCTTTAAGACCTGATCCATGGAAACGTCTTTGCATTCTTCCCGCGTCTTTCGGAAAAACGGTCCCCCGGAAGCGGTCAGAATCAGCCGCCGAACCTCGCTTTTTCGTCCGTTCTGCAGGCATTGAAACAGAGCGCTCTGCTCACTGTCGATCGGAACCAGCTCGGCTCCGGATCGATTCAGCGCTTCCTGTACCAATTCTCCGCCGCAAACGAGGCTTTCCTTGTTCGCGATCGCGATTCGCTTTCCGTTCGGAATCGCGGCAAGCAGCGGTTTCAGTGCCGCAAAGCCCGAAATCGCCAGTACAACGATATCGCACGGAATCGCAGCAAGCCTTTGCGCCGCATCGCTGCCGGTCAGCAGCTCGGTTTGATCCGGATAGGCGGAGCGATCCGCTTTTTGGCGGCAAGCAACAAAGGATGGTTTCCATTGTGCCGCCTGAAATCGAAGCAGTTCGGAATCCCGATCCGCGGCGATGCCGAGCAAAGTGAAGCGATCCCGATGCATTTGCAGCACGTCCAAGGTCTGTTTTCCGATGGATCCCGTGCTGCCGAGTACGATTACAGTTTGTTTCATTCCTTAAACCTTATGCGCGATCGGAGGCAGTTAGCCCCCCGAATCGACGCGCACGCTTTGCATAATCGCGCAGCGCTTCCCAATAGAGTTCTTTTGTGAAGTCCGGCCAATATACGTCGGTAAAATACAGCTCCGCGTATGCCAACTGATACAGCAAAAAGTTCGAAATGCGCTCCTCCCCGCTGGTACGGATCAGAAGGTCCACTTCCGGCAACCCCGCCGTATACAGGTTTGCTTCAAAATCCGCCTGTGTCGGGGTACGCCCTTCGGCCAAAGCGACGTTCGACGCAAGCTGCATGGCACGGATGATCTCCGCCTGCGAACCGTAGTTCAACGCAATATTGAGCTTGAGCCCCTCATTTTTTGCCGTGCGCGCTTCGGCGTTTCGAACCGCCTCCTGCACGTTTTCGGGAAACCAGGAAAGATCTCCGATGCAGCGAATGCACACGCGGTTTTCATCAAGCTCGTCGATTTCCTTCCTGAAATACTCGATCAGCAATCCGCAAAGAACGCCGATCTCCTCAGGCGGGCGCTTTTTGTTTTCCGTGGAAAACGCATAGACGGTCAAGGCCTCTATCCCTGCGTCGGAGGAAAACCGGATAATATCGCGCAGCGCATTGACGCCGGCACGATGACCGGCACTCCGCATCTGCCCACGTGCTTTCGCCCATCTGCCGTTACCGTCCATGATGATGGCGACATGGCGCGGAATCCGCTTCCGCACCAAGCCGAATTCATTCAGCTCTGCATCGGTGTATTTCATGGCTGCACTCCTGTTCCGATCATAAAAAACGCCGAGGGAGTGCAAAGCAAAGCGCTTTGCACCTTCCCCTCGTTATTGTACTTCTGTTTGAAACCGTGACCAATACACCGTTACGCCCTGCTCGGTACGCTTCGTCTTGATCACGCGCGCGTCGTTGCCTTTCGAGCCTTTTTTCGAAGAGACCTCCACGCAATCGACCGTTTCCCCTTCCGCCTTCAAAATTGCCGAGGCAAGTTCGAGCGGCAGCCCCAATACGTCCGTCAAACCGAGAGAATCTCCTTCTCTTTGGCGGAAAGGATCGTGTCAATTTCCTTAATGAAATCGTCGGTCTGCTTCTGCAGCTTCGTTTCAAGCTGCTTCTGATCGTCCTCGGTCAGCTCGCCGTCCTTCTTCTGCTTCTTGATCTGATCCATCGTGTCGCGGCGAATCGACCGAATGGCGACTTTGCTTTCCTCGCCCTTTTTACGAACGGTCTTGACCAGGTCCTTTCTGCGCTCCTCGGTCAGTTCCGGGAAGACCAGACGGATCACTTTCCCGTCGTTCGCGGGATTGATTCCAAGGTCAGACTTCTGAATCGCCTTTTCGACTGCTCCGATCATCTTCGTGTCCCACAGCGAGATGATCAGCATACGCGGTTCGGGCGTTGAAACATTGCCAAGCTGCGTAATCGGGGTCATGGAGCCGTAATAATCCACGGCAATCCGATCGAGCACCTGCGGATTCGCGCGGCCGGCGCGAAGGCTCGCGAGCTCCGATTTCAAAACGCTGATCGTTTTGTTCATACGATCTTTGGCTTCATCCAATACTTCTTTCGGCATACGGGGTTCCTCCTATTTCAATCTTTCATCGTCTGAATGTGTTATGCTTCGACATTGTCGATCCGCGTTCCGACCGTCTCGCCTGCAGCAACGCGCTCAATCTCTTTGAGTGCGAAAACGAGAATCGGCAATCCCTGCTCGCGGCAAAGCGTAATTGCCGTGAGATCGGTGGCCTGAAGCCGATCGTCCAGCACCTTCTGATACGTCAGATGCGAATACCGTTTGGCATTCGGATCCTTCTTCGGATCGGCGGAGTACACCGCGTCGATGTTCTTTGCAAGCAGCAGCGCGTCCGCCTGAATTTCCAGAGCGCGCAGCGAAGCGGCAGTGTCCGTGGAGAAATACGGGCATCCGGAGCCGGCCGCGAACAGCACGACTTTGCCGTCTTCAAGCGCCTGGACCGCGCCGCGTGCCGTGAATTCCTCACAGAACCGGTTCATGGCAACCGCGCTCATCACGACGGTCGGCACGCCGATACGAATCAGGCAGTCCTGCAGCGCAAGCGCGTTGATCGCAGTTGCGAGCATACCCATGTTGTCCATACGGCTGCGATCCTGCTCGGCGGCATCCCGCCCGCGCATGATGTTGCCCCCGCCGGTTACGATTCCGACCTGAATGCCTGCGTCATGCAGCTTCTTAACATCCAAAGCGGTCTTTTCAATCTTTTCAAAACAAACGGGCCGCTCAGTGCTCGAAAGCGCTTCCCCGCTGATCTTCAACAAAACTCTCCGATACATACCGTTCTCCCCTTTTCCTTTTCCGTTTTAGTATAGCACACCGTTTCGAAAAAAGGAAGTATGAAAAGCAAACGGATCGTGAAAAAACGACGGCTTCGCTTTGCAAACGGGTTCTTGCGCCGCCGGATTGAATATGCTATCATAGATGCATGGAACTCAAATCGCTTTTATCCGCCTATACGCCTTACAATGAACAGGAAGCCGCCGACCTGTCCGTCATCCGTGACGCGCTGGATCGGTATCCCGATCTCTATGAACGAAGCAATCTCGTTCTGCATCTGACCGCATCATCCTGGATCACCAATCCAAAGCGCGATCGGATTCTGATGGTTTACCACAACATTTATGATTCCTGGTCCTGGACCGGCGGTCATGCGGACGGCGAACAAGACCTTTTTGCCGTTGCGATACGGGAAGCGAAGGAGGAAACCGGCCTATTCTCGGTTCAGCCGATCTCGGACGCGATCTTCTCGATCGAAACGCTGACCGTCAATGCGCATCGAAAGCGCGGCAAGTTCGTTCCTTCCCACCTGCATTTGAACGTGACCTATCTTTTGGAGGCAGACGAAAAGGAGCCGCTTCGCTCCAAGCCGGATGAAAACAGTGCCGTCGCCTGGTTTTCCCGGGAAGATGCGATTGCGGCATGCAGCGAACCCTGTATGATTCCGATCTATCGAAAGCTGAATGAAAAGCTGGATGCGTTATGCGAAAACTGATTCTGATTGTCGGCGAACTCGCCGCGGGTAAATCCACGCTTGCAAACCATCTTGCAGCGCGTTATGGAATCCCCGCGTTTACGAAAGACCGGATCAAGGAGCTGCTGTGCGACGGCATCGGGTTCCAAAACCGGGAGGAAAATCTAAAGCTCAGCTTTGTAACATTCGATCTTCTGTTTCACGTTTTCGAATGCTTTGCGGCGGTCGGCGCTCCGCTGATTCTGGAGAGCAACTTTCGCCAAAACGAGTTGGATCGGCTGAAGGAATCGGCGAACGCTTACGGGTATGAAACGCTGACCCTCTCGCTGACCGGAGAGTTGCATGTTTTGCACGAACGGTACCTCGCGCGCATCGCGTCCGGCACACGTCATGCGGCGCATCGCGCGCAGGATCTTTCCCGCTTTTCCGACTTTGAAGCGATCTCGTTTTCGAAAAACCCGTGTGCGCTGTTCGGAACGGTTGTTACAATCGATACGACTGCGCCGAACACGCCGTTTGATTGCTCCAACGACGAACGAATCCGCGCTTGGATCGAATCCTGAGGGGAATGAAACAGCGGCTGTACCGAAGAATCGGTACAGCCGCTTTCCGTTATCCAAGCGTGGCATTCCTTAGCGTACAATATTCATGTCCGTCTTCGAGATATGTGTCAAATACGCCCGTAACGATGATCGTGCTGCCGGTTTGCGGATAGTCTTCTGGGTATCGGTACGCATCCGTCAGAACAAATTCCATTCCCTGTGCGCAGCAGGCGGTGGCGTCCGCAATCACGCAGGCGAAGTAATCCTGTTCCGTAACCGGATCATGGTACTGATTGTACTGCCCCTCGATCCGAATCGTTTTCCCGAGGTACTCCGACGGGCTGTACATCATGTTGTACACCTCCGAATAGATCAGTGTCGGGGACAGTATGGTCAGATCGACATCGATGCCTTCCGTGCGGCTCAGAATGGGGATCTCTGCGTCGTTCCACTCGGAAAGCTCCGCATCACCGATCTCGGAAGGGATCGGGTCCTGCTCCGCAGTCCCGTCCGCTTTTGCCATCTCCGCCGCAAGCACCGAAGAAACGCTGTTCGGATTTGTTTGGGTATGCGCCGTTCCCGCTCCGTTTGCACAACCGATCAGCAGCAAGGCCGCAGAGAGGCAAATTCCGATCCATCGACTTTTTTTTCATGTTGTTATTCTCCTCTGCGCCCATGAAATTGCCCAGCAGATGCCGTATGCGACCACATCCACCGCTACAATCGTTGCGCCGACCGGCGTTCCGTTCGGAGCGAGAATCGAGATCAGAATCCCGAAAAGCGCGCACACGACCGACAGAATCGCCGAAAAGATCGTTACTTCCCGAAAGCTCTTAAAAAGCCGCATCGCCGAAAGTGCCGGGAAGATGACGAGCGCCGAGATCAGCAGCGACCCGACAAGGTTCATCGCAAGCACGATGATGACCGCAATCACAACCGCGATCAGCAGATTGTAGAAATCGGTTTTTACGCCGGTCGCCTTGGCAAAATCCTCGTCGAACGTCACCGCAAAAATTTTCTGGTAGAACAGCAGAAAGATTGCCACAACGACGATGGACAGAATTCCGCAGATCCAGACCTCTTGTTCGGACAACGTCAGAATCGAGGTGGAGCCGAACAACGTGCTGCAGACATCGCCGGAAAGATTGGAGGACGTGGAAAACAGATTCATCAGAAGATATCCGAACGCCAGCGCGCCGACGGAGATCATCGCTACCGCCGCATCCCCTTTGATCTTGGCATTCTGTCCGGTCCGGAGCAAAAGAATCGCCGCAAGCACCGTGATTGGAAGCACGATCAGCATCTCATTCGAAAAATGAAGAACTCCGGCGATCGCCATCGCGCCGAACGCAACGTGGGACAACCCGTCTCCGATAAACGAAAACCGTTTCAATACCAGTGTGACGCCGAGCAGCGACGAGCAAAGCGCGATCAGCACGCCGACAATGATCGCATATCGCACAAATGGGTACGACAGATACAAGGCAAGCTTTTCGATCATTGAACCGTCCCCTCTCTGTACAAAAAACGCTTTCCGATCTCGCTGTTCCGATACGCCTCCCGTGTACCGAAAAACATCGTCTCGCCGATATGCAGGATATGGCTTGCGTAGCGCACCGCCGCACCGACGTCATGGGATACCATGATGATCGTGATCCCTTCCCGGTTCAACTCCGCAATCAGGCTGTAAAGCTCTGCCGTAACCACCGGGTCGAGTCCGGAAACCGGTTCATCCAGCAAAAGCACCTTGCGCGTTGCGCAGAGCGCGCGTGCAAGCAGGACCCGCTGCTGCTGCCCTCCCGACAGATCCCGATAGCAACGTTTGGCAAGCGCCGTGATGCCCATACGCTTCATGGCGTCGTCAGCAATCCGTTTCTCCTCCGCCGTAAAGAACGGCCGCAGCCCGGCCCGCGCGACGCATCCCGAAAGCACCACCTCCCGCACCGACGCGGGAAAGTCCTTCTGTACAACCGTCTGCTGCGGCAGATATCCGATCTCGTTCGGCATGAGCCCGTCGCCGACAAGAATTTCCCCTTCGATCGGTGTTTTTAAATGCAGCAGCGTTTTCATCAGGGTCGTTTTGCCGGACCCGTTTTCCCCGACAATGCAAAGATAATCGCCGGGGTTCACGGTAAAATTCAAATGCTCGGCGATCGCATGGGAATCATATCCGAGTGACAGATTTCGAATGGTTAAATACGCCATGCGTCCTCCTACTGCAGCGCGTCCTTGAGCACCGCAAGATTGTATTCCATGATCGAAAGATATGTCTCTCCCGCCGCGATCCGTTCCGCATTGACCGCTTGCATGGAATCGAGCTTCAGAAGCTTTTGATTCTTTGTCGAAGTGTTTTTGATGATCGTCTCCGCGATTCGTCCGTCGGACGTTTCAATCTGCAAAACGGCATGCAGCCCGAGCTCATCAACCTTTCGCGCAAGAAACGTGATCGTTTCGAAGCTCGCTTCCGTTTCCGCGGAGCATCCTAAAAACGCCGCATAATACGAAATTCCGTAATCATCTGTCAGATATCGGAACGGGAATCGGTCTCCGAACACCAAGGTGCGCACCGGCGCGGCGTCCGCTGCGTCGCGATATGCGGTATCCAGCGCGTTGAGCTTTGCCAGATAATCCGCAGCATTTTTCCGATATCCGTCGGCTTGCATCGGATCGAGCCGGGTAAGCGCATTCGCAATCGCTTCGGTGATTGCCGCAGCGTTTTGAATTGAGAGCCAAACATGTTCGTCGTATTCCGGCTCTTCCTCCTCTTCGTCCGTCTCGGGTTCCATGCCTTCCATCAACTCCTCTTCCTTTGCCGCGTCGCCGAGAACCTCCATCAGGTTCAGCACGATGCGATTCGGATTGGACACTTGTTTTAGCGCATCCTCCACCCATTGATCGGATGTTCCGCCGACATACACGAACAGGTCGCACGCCGCAATCGACGCGATATCCGCAACCGTCGGCTGAAAGCTGTGCAAATCGACACCGTTGCTCAGCAGCAGCGAAAGATCTGCGTCGGAAGGGTTGGTGCCGAGCACATTCTTTGTCCAGTCATAGATCGGAAAAATCGTAGTAACGATTTTCAAGGAATCCGATTCCGGCTTCACGGCCGCATTCGACCGGCACCCGATCGCGCCGAACAGCAGCAATGCCGTCAGCAGAAAAACAAGCATCCGTTTCATTTCGATTCCTCCCGATCCTCGGCTTCGCTGGCCGCGCAGTCCTCACAGACGCCGTAAAACACAGTTCGAAGCGGATTCAGACGAAAGCCGTGGTGCTCCATCAGATGATTCCCGATCGCGGACAGTTCTTCGCAATGCAGATGGATCAGCTTCCCGCACCGTTCGCACTTGCAGTGAAAGCAAGCTTCGCCGCTGTGATGGATGTTTCCTCCGACGTATTCAAAGCACGCCGGACTTGCTGTATCGATGATATACTTCTGCAAAACGCCTTCGTCGACCAATCCTTCGAGCTGCCGATACACCGTCGCCTGCCCGATCGAGGTTCCGCAGCGCTTGAAGTGTTCACAAACGTCTCCCGCCGTGATATGCGTTTTCGGAACGCTCTCGAGATATTCGATCAGGATGTCTCTCTGTTTCGTTTTGTACTTCGTCTTATTGTTCATAATTCGCCCCAATTTGAGAATTATTCTCAATTATAACGTCCTTCGATTCATCTGTCAAGCAGAATTTGAGAATTGTTCTCAAAAAAAGAAAGCCCCAAAGCGAGGCTGTTCTATGCAATGCCTTCAGGATTCGGAATCGGGTAGAAGTTCAATAACGTTCAGCTCATGCGGATTTCGGATGCGCGGCCAGATCACCGTATCACCGAGTCCGCGGGAAACGAACATCCGGGTCCCTTCGGCTTCATACAGGCCGCTCGTGTAGCGCGGGAACATTCCCTGCTGCGGAGCGTAGATCGCCCTTTGTCCGATCCGAACCTGCCCGCCATGGGCATGACCGCAAAGGATCAGATCCGCGCCGACGCCTGCGTAAGTCGAAAACAGCTCCGGACGGTGGCACAGAACCAGGTTGAACCGTTCCGGATCGATCATTGCACGCAGTGTGTCCCGCTCGGCGCGCTGCCGAAGCCCGATCACATTCAATCCGAGCAGCGCAGTCCTTTCGTCCCGCAGCACCGCTGCTCCCCGGCGTTCCGTCTCCGATAGATACTGTTCTCCGATCTCGCCCAGTGCAACCTCATGGTTTCCTTCAACGACATAGACCGGCGCGATCTTGACCGCAGCTTCAATCAGGGCAAATGCGTTGCGGCAAGCTTTGGGCTTTTTTCGGTTAAACAAATCCCCGGTCACCGCGATCCAATCGGGCGACTGCGCTTGAATGGCATCCCGCAACCCTATCTGTGCTTCACCGTACAGCGCATCGTGCAGATCGGAAATCTGCACGATCTTGATCGGAGATGCAATTTTGTTTGAACGCACTGTAATCTGCGTTGTTTCAAACATCTGTTTCATTCGGTCTCCATTGAAAACGGTCGAGGTCCACCGTCCCGTCCGGTCGGAATCCCACGCCGTCCTCGCGCAGCAATTGTTCCTGAACCTGCAGTCCGCCGAACGCAAACGCAGGCGCAAGCCCGCCGTTGCGATTCACAACCCGATAGCACGGAATCCCCTCGGGATCGGGATTCACATGCAATGCGTAACCGACGACGCGCGACCACCTCGGATTTCCCGCAAGCCGGGCAATCTGCCCATAGGTTGCAACCGTTCCCCGCGGGATTCGCTTCACAACGGCATAAATTCTCGAAAACGCAGTATCGTTCGATTCCATTCTTACAGCAATTCCTTCAACGCTTCCAGATCTTCCTCCCGTGTCGACCAACTCGTCGCGAACCGCACCACGGTGTGCGTCTTATCAAACGGTTCCCATTCGGAGAACCGGATCGATTCGGAGAGCAACCGCATCTGCTCATTCTCCAAAATCACAAACTGCTGATTCGTGTCGGTTTCCAGAAAGAAGCGATATCCTTTCTCCTTCAGAATCGTTTTCAATCGTTCTGCTGCGTCAATTCCATGCTTGCCGAGCGAAAGATACAGGTCCTCCGTAAACAGCGCATCAAACTGCGCGCCGATCAGCCGTCCCTTTGCCAGCATCGCGCCGTGTTTCTTCACATGATTTGCAAAGTGCTTCGGCATCGTACCGTTCGGAAAAACAACCGCCTCCCCGCAAAGCGCGCCGACTTTCGTTCCCCCGATATAGAATATGTCGCACAGGGCGGCAATATCCGCGATCCCGACATCCGTCGTTCGGCTCATCAGCCCGTAACCGAGCCTTGCGCCGTCCAGGAACAAACGCATTCCGAACCGGTCCGAAACCGCGGCAATCGCTTCAAGCTCTGCCTTTGTATAGAGGGTTCCGTACTCCGTCGGATGTGAAAGATAGACCGCGCCCGGGAACACCATATGTTCATGTGCCTCATCCGCATAGAACCGTTCAACAAACGCTTCAAGCTCTCCGGCATCGATTTTCCCCGCATGTGATGGGAGCGTCAGCGTTTTGATGCCCGCGTATTCGGGCGCGCCGGCTTCATGCACATGAATGTGTCCGCTCTCTGCGCACACCGCCCCTTCAAACGGCTCCAAGATCGCCGACAGGACCACGACATTCGTCTGCGTTCCGCCTGCAAGGAAATATACATCCGCGTTCGGCGTGCCGCAAAACGCGCGGATCTTCTCCGCAGCCGAACGGGAATAGACATCCATTCCGTAACCGGCTTCAGGCGTCTCATTCGTTTCCGCCATTTTTTGCAGCAAGGCGGGATGTGCTCCGTTGTTGTAATCGCATTCAAACGCAAGCATGTTCATTCCTCCGTCATCTCCAGGTAAAAGCTCATCGGGCGGAACCCGTCATTGCAGGATAGCAGCGCCGCATTCGGATTCTGCATCCATCCGTCAAAAAAGTTTCCCTCCCCCATCAGCAGCTTTTCGCAAAACGGCTGCAGCGTTTCCCATGCGCTGTCACACAATCCCTCCGGTTTGCGGCACACTGTTATCCGGAACACGGTCCCCACCGGAACCTCGCACTGCAGCTCGAGCGGTTGTTCCAATCGTTCCATCAGATCCTTGTATTCTGTTTGCCTGAGGGCAGTGATTGTCACCGTTCGCATCTTATCCGTTCTCCGGCAGCAGGTTTTGGCGCAGTTTGAAAAGGATTGCGTCAGGGTCAAATGTTCCGTCGATTTCGACATAGGGAATTCCGTACTCGATGCAGTCCTCCAAAAACCCTTTGCTGCACGCAATCAGCCGCTCCATATCGGGGCGGTCGTCGATCCGCTGCTCGATCACATTTGCGTAATCCCGGACCGTATCAAAGTTCGCCCGTAGGTAGGCTTCGCTCATCACCAAAAAGACGCATCGGATCTTTTCGAGATACGATGGTTCAAAGCTGTCGCGCCAGTTTTCCGGGATATAGCATCCCTCCACGATCAGGTTCTGTCCGTTCTCAACGGCCGTCTTGATCAGTTCCGCCGCAAACGGCCAAAGAAAGTACCGCATCTCCACGTCATCCTCCACCGTCAGATCGGTTCGACCGGTCCGGATGAATGCCATTTTCAGATGGTCCAGCGAAAGATAAGGATAGTGCAGTTCCTCCATGAGCTTTTGGGCAAAGAAAGTTTTTCCGACGTGGCTGCAGCCACCGATCAACAGGATCATACCGTCTCCTCAATCCGAAACATCGACATCCGCCGTGATCTGAACCGTCCAGTCCGGATACATTGCGCCGATCTCGGCATACAGTTCCTGAAGGCCCTCGCTGTGGTTCACATCAAAGCTCATGACCACATCGAACCGCATAAGCTTCTGCTCCATGTCCACATAGAATCCATGCATCTGCAGCGCCCAGTCATGCGACATCACCTGTTTATGCACCGTGTTCCGGATCCGTGCGCTCTCATTGTTCGCCGTATTGTATGAGTAGACGCCGACACCGGTCAGAATCACACCCGTTTCCAGATAAACGCGCTCCTGCAGCGTTCTCGACAGGCGATCGACCTCCTCCACCGTCATCGTATCGGGCAGTTCCAGATGCACCGACCCATAGTTCCGATCGGGGCCATAGTTATACAGTATCAGGTCATATGCGCCGAGCACCTCGTCCGCATCGTTCAGAATGGACTTGATCTTTGTTGTCAGTTCGGGATCCGCACGTTTGCCGACGATGTCATTCAACGTTTCCATCAGCATCTCAACGCCGGATTTGATGATCATAATGGAAATCAAAACGCCGACATATGCTTCAAGAGAGAATCCCGTCAGCAGGAAGATGATCGCCGAAGCGAGCACAGAGCCGGACAGAATCGCGTCAAAGAGCGCATCCGAGCCCGATGCGATCAACGAGCCGGAATTGACCTTCTTACCCTGGGCTTTGACAAACGTACCGAGCAGGAGCTTGACGACGATCGCCCCGCCGAGAATGATCAGCGATGTAATCGAATAGTCCGCCGGTTCGGGTGTAATAATCTTTTTCACCGATTCGATCAGCGCGGTCAGACCCGCATATAAAACGATCGCGGCAACGATCATCGCGCTGATATATTCGGTTCGCCCGTGACCGAGCGGATGCTCTTTATCCGGCTTTCGATTGGCAAGCTTCGCCCCGATAATCGTAATGACCGAGGACAGCGCGTCGGAAAGGTTGTTCACCGCATCGAGCAATATTGCAATCGAATTGGATAAGAGACCGATAACCGCCTTAAACGCAACCAGCACCAGATTCGCGCCGATTCCGATCAGACTGGTCCGGACAATGATTTTATTCCGCCGATCGGCAGCGGGCTGCAATGTTTCTTTTTGATTGGTTTCCATAGATGCACCTCAATTCTCTTCCGGAAGAATATACCATCCTTTTTTCCTTGAGAGGATGGTCCTATCATAGCAAAAAAGCGTACCCGTTTCAAGAGGAACAGCAAAAAAGAGATCGCTGCCGTCAAAAGCAGCGATCCATTCATGTACGGTTATTGTCGTGTCGCGCGGAGCAGGGTTTCCCATTCCTTCACGATCGAACGGTCCTCGAAATAGTTGATCCGCATCGCTTTGCGGACGCGTGCCAGAGTTTCATTCGTGACCTCGTTCGCCCTTCGCGTTCCCTCGCGGAGAATATCGTACACCGCGTCGATATCCTGTTCCCAAGCCGCCCGCCGTTCGCGAATCGGCGCGAGCGTTTCCTCGAGTACGTTGATCAGGAACTTCTTGCAGGTTCCGTCCCCAAGACCACCGCGGCGATAATGGGCTTTCATCTCCTCGAGGTTTGCGTATTCGGGAGCAAACATGGCAAAATGCCGGTCCTCGCACAACGCGTCCAGATACGTGAATACAACGTTTCCTTCCGTATGCCCCGGATCGCTGATCTGCAAATGCGTCGGGTCGGTGAACATCTTGCCGTTGACCTGCTTTTTGATCGTTTTTGCGTCGTCGCTAAGGTAGATGCAGTTTCCGAGCGATTTGCTCATCTTTGCCTTTCCGTCCACGCCCGGCAGCCGCCGCTGTGTTTCATTTTCGGGAATCATCGCCTTCGGAAGAACAAGTGTTTCCCCGTAGATCTTATTGAATTTTTCTACGATCTCCCGCGTCTGTTCGATCATCGGAAGCTGATCCTCGCCGACCGGAACGACCGTCGCATTGAACGCAGTGATATCCGCCGCCTGTGAAACCGGGTAGGTGAAAAACCCGGTGGGCAGACCTTCATCCGCAAAGCCGCGCATTTGAATCTCCGCCTTAACGGTGGGATTGCGCGAAAGGCGTGCCGTCGTGACGAGGTTCAGATAATAGAACGTCAAAGCATGGAGCGCCGGAAGCGCGGACTGGATACAGATGGTCGAAACATTCGGATCGATTCCGACCGACAGATAGTCGAGAACCACATTTACGATATTCTCGCGGATTTTCGCCGGATGATCGGCGTTGTCCGTCAGTGCCTGATCATCCGCGATCAGAATATTGATTTCATCGAACGCGCCGGAATTTTGCAGTTCGACGCGGCGCTTCAATGAGCCGACATAATGGCCGAGATGCAGTTTTCCGGTCGGCCGATCCCCCGTTAAAATGATATTCTTTCCCATGTTCCCCTCTTCGCTATAAAAAAATGACATAGTGAGCAAGCCGTAAGCCGAGTTCTGTCTAAGGACGATCATCTATCTAGACGATACGTTGCCGTACCGTTCATGCGATTACAAAGAGCGCAGCGGGCCGCTGTTCAAT